>JAIECF010000070.1 GCA_029068655.1 Muribaculaceae bacterium
GAGATTCCGTCTAACTTATTGTTCTTCGGTGTCAGAGACTCTGCCTGATGTATTCAAAATTTAACGAACTATTGTTATTAAAGATTAAATATAAAATATTAAAGTTTCGCTAGTTCAAATTTATTGTTGTTCAAAGGTCAGAACATTAAAAGTGCGTAGCTTTCTCTGCGGCCTCCGGCCGATGCACAGCAGGCCGCTCTCTCGGCGTCCTTGCCAAAACCAAGTCGTGAAGCCAATTTATCATTGATCATTCATCATTAATCATTGATAAACCCTTTGCGCATTTGCGATAATAAAAGAGCATGCGAAAGTTCAGTAAATAATATAATTGAAAATGGAGAAGAAGATATATTTTGCAGGTGGATGTTTCTGGGGTACTGACCATCTTTTCTCTCTTGTGGATGGAGTAGTGAAGACGGCTGCTGGCTATGCCAACAGCTTGGTTCCATATCCTTCATACGAGCAGGTGTGTACAGGACGTACCGGGGCTGCCGAGACGGTGGAGGTGGAGTATGACGACACCAAAGTAGGCCTTACGGATCTGCTTTCGATATATTTCCGAAGCATCGACCCGACCACGCTCAACAGGCAGGGCAACGACATAGGTACGCAATACCGCACTGGTATCTATTACACCGATGCTGCAGACCTTCCGGTGATCGAGGCGTTTGTGGCTGCCGTACAGCGTCGCCATAAGGAGCCGTTGGCGGTGGAAGTAGGGCCGCTGGAGAGTTTCTATCCCGCGGAGCTATATCATCAGGAGTATCTTTATAAGAACCCGCAGGGTTACTGCCATGTGGATCCGGCACTTTTCGAGGAAGTGAGAAATCGTAAGCCACGAAATCTTGACAAAACTGAACTGCGGGAACGGCTCACTCCCCTGCAGTGGGAGGTGACGCAGAACGGAGCGACGGAGCGACCGTTCATAAACGAATACGACCATGAGTTCCGGAAAGGGATATATGTCGACATCACCGACGGCACTCCGCTCTTCGTCTCATCAAAGAAATACAATTCAGGATGCGGTTGGCCGGCTTTCTCACGCCCGATAGATCCATCGCTCATTACCGAGCACACCGATACCTCGTTCGGGCGTCTACGCACTGAAGTGCGTTCAGCTTCGAGCGGAGCGCACTTAGGTCATGTCTTTCCGGATGGTCCGCAGGATGAAGGTGGGATGCGCTACTGCATCAACTCAGCCTCGCTGCGGTTCATACCTCTGGCAGACATGGAAGCTGCCGGCTACGGCAACTATCTCAGCTTAGTTGAGTGATCTATCTTCCGCCGGCCGTGGAGCGGTCGGTGTCGCCGCTGACGTTGACCAGCTTGTTGGCCTGACGCTTCTGGCGCCCCCATTGAAGGTTGTAGTTCACCTTTATGTAGGGCATCCGGAAATCCAAGCGCATATGGCGTTCGTTGGTATTCCACTTGCTTAGACTTTTTGATCCTTGATCATATTTTCCAAAGGGCATATAGCAGCCTACCGAGAATCCCCAATGCTTCCAGTTATATGTAAGGTCGATAAGGTTGAAGTCCTCGCCCCACGATATTTTCTCGCCCCACAGGTCACGCTGTGCGCGGGCATATTGGGCAGACAGGGTAAAGCCCCAATGACTCAGCTGCAGGGCGGCGTTGCCGCTCCAGGTGCTGTTGGTAAGGGTATAGCCTGTGCCGCGCATGCGCTCGGCACGCCACTGCAGGTAGCCGCTCAGCATCAGCCAGTCGGGAATAACTTCGATCTGAGGAGCCATGAAGAAGGATATGTTACGCAGCCCACGGCTGTTCTCGTAGGTGGTGATAAGTCGGTCGCCTTCCCATTCCAGCAGGGGGGTGATGGCGTCGGGTGATGAGAATGCCCTGATCCCGAATTGGCCGTAAACGTGTGGAATCATGAAATTATACCGAAGCGTCAGCATATAGCTGTTGGATGTCTTAAGGCTTGGATTCCCTACGCGCCACTGGAATCCATCGATCTGCTGCGGAGTAGGATTGGTCTCAGCGAGCGAAGGAGTAGACTGCCATGATTCGAAGTTGAGGCGCAACTGGTGGCGCTGATTGATTGCGTATGAGATAGCCGCGCGTGGTCGGAGATTCCATGAAGTGCTTCCGAACCCAGTCTCGCGGAAAAGAAAGTCGGTGTATTGAGCGCCGAGTCCGGCGGTGAAAGTGAACTTATTGACGCGCTGGAAGTATTCCGCGAAGAAATAAACCTTGTCCTGACGTTGATGGAACACTTCTCCACCGAGGTTTTCATAGACCGACTTGTTGCGGTTGGCGGTATATGAAGCCCCCGCGGTAAGACGCGCTCTACTCCAGTTCTTTATGTAGTCGGCTTCAACGGCGTAAAGATGGTTTCGGTCTTGGATATCTGTATGGATATCTGCGAGGTATTCGCGTGAATCAGGGTCTTGCTCCATATAGTCAGAAAAGGTGTGGCCCATGTAGTACTGGGTCTTGAAGTCCACCACTAAAAGCTGGCGGGCGGGGAGATGCTGTTCCCAATAGGCAGACAGTGATGGTCGTGAGCCATGGTCTCCTGTTACATCAGTGAGCACGACATTGTTGAAACCCATACTTGAGGACATCAATCCGTGACAAATTATCTTATTGGAGGGAGTGATGAATCCACGTGCATCCACTACTATGACAGTAGTGTCAGGTTTTATATAGTTGTATGTGGCCCATACGTTTCCCATGTAGTTGTCGGTTCTGCCTCCAAGCGGTTTTTCTTCACGTGTAAGGCTTGTTCCGTCTGGAAAAGTGAAAGTTTCGTAATAGTCGCGGTGAGCCTTAAGATTCTGGGTAAGTTTATAGGCTCCTCCCACTTCAATCTGGGAGCGTCCGAAGTTTAACTTAACATTGGAATTATAGTTTCCGTATGCCATATGCATAGCCTGCATTGCAGAGAGCATGAATGCTCCGCCTACAGTAGGATTGGTGACGATGAAATTCAGTACGGTATTGGCTCCGCTGTATCTCAGGCCGGGATTCTCGATCCATTCCACACGCTTTATAGTGGAGGGGAGTAGGTTCTTCACCTGCTCTACGGATGCCTCGCGCCCGTTGATGCGCACCTGTACCGCCTGACCGGCTGATGTGATTGTGCCGAGGGCGTCGCTGACGGAGAGTGCAGGTATCATGAGGTTGGCGAGGAGCTGTACGCCGTTCTTGGCGTTGTCGACAGCGCTTTGTGATGGATGGTATACATCCATGTCTGCCTTATGGATTACCTTAGGGGCCTCGATCACGATCTCGGCAAGTTCAAGGGAAGGGAGGGTATCGGGAGTTTCTGACTGAGCGAATGAATGGCTTGCGGTCAGCATCGATATGATGATGGAGATGATTATATGTCTCATAACTTTCTCTAAGTTTCGGTAATGCAAAATTAATGTTGATTTGAATTCCGGGCAATACCCAAAAGGGTATGATTTCCGTTTTATCTGTTTTTAAGTCTAAGGAGGGTATCGATCAGGCTTCCGTCGATGTCGATGCCTTTCTCCTGCATCTTTTCACTGACTTTCCGCTTCGTATCCTTAAGGACAGTTGTCTCCAGATCTTCCCATGTCAGGATTTCCGTACAGTCGTGATTGGTGGTGACGCGTGCATTGTGCTCGGTTTGATTGCCCGTGGAGTCCGCGACATAGTATATGACCACGGCCTGGAATCTGTCGCCGTCGAGGTCATGGGTATCCGACATCCCTACGTATTCGAACTCCGGACCGGAATCAAGATAGGCCGTCATGGCATGCTGAATATTTCGGTCTCTTCGGTCTCCTATACCCATGCGGCACGATGGGAGAAGGAGGTAAACGATTGCCAGTGCGATGGCGAGCGGGGTAAGTTTCCTTTTCATAATTACATCAGTTTTGGTGATTTTTCCTGATGCAAAATTACGTCTAAACGGGTTTTAACTCCAAATCTAAAAGTCTTAATATGAGAAATGCAACGTGCTGATAATCAATGGTGACGTTTATTAAAAGCCTTAATAGGGCATTTATTGAGCTTAATGGGAGCTTAAGAATACCCACTTATAGTCTCGTGGCTGCTTGTGGCGGACGCACGGGCCGTGCGTCCCTACCTATTGCGGAGGAAGGCGATGATGTCTTCTTTTTCGGGGACTCCGAGTTTCTTGCGTATGGAGGATTTGCGGACATAGATTGTGGAGGTGGTCTGGCTTGTGATGACGCTGATCTCCTTCGTCGAGAATCCGGCCATCATGAGGACGATTATCTGCTCTTCCTTCAGAGTGAGTGTGTCGCCATACATCTCATGAAGCCTGCTGTAGAAGCCGGAATATAGGCTGTCGATCATCTCGAAGACGTTTTTCCAGTCTACAAGTTCACCGTCAGTCTCGCCGTTTAGGGATGATATCCTGCGTAGCATCTCGCGGTTCTGCTCCGTCGGGGTCTCGGCCACCATCTTGATTATGCCGAGCTGCCTCAGCATCGCGCCGCGCAACGCTGAGGCATCGGGAGTGTCCGTCTTGGTCTCTACCGGCGAGGCCTTATACTCATCCACCATTTTCTGTAGTGCCTCGATGCGTTCCTCGTTCTCGTGCTCACGCTGGCGGCGAATTATTATGATCCATGCTGCGGCTGCCAGAATCAATAATGCAATAATGCCGGTTATAAGGATGACCACGGTCTTTTTACGGCTCTCGGCTTTGTGGGCAAGAGCCCGGCTTTCCTGCAATAGGGCTCCACGCTCCGATTCCCATTGTGAGGCTTTCATCCTGTTGAAGCGTTCTGTCTGACGGTTGTTTAGTCCGTTGATGTGGGTCAAGCGTACACGTCCTGTCCTCTTGAAATCGATCATGGCGTGTAGCAGGTTGCTGTAGCTTCTGAAATAGGAGTCGTTCTCCTCCCTAAGTTTCAAGGCGATGCTGTCGGCGATGGCAAGGTGGCGCGACGCTCGATTCAGGTCGCCTGTGTTGAGCGCGTTGATGGCATATTGGAAGTGAAGATAATCCGCCGCACCGTTGTCGGGACCTGCCTTACTGAATATCTCCCCAATGAGGGCGTCGCTTTCCGCATTGCGTCCTGCCTCGGTGAGCAATTGCGCCTTTTCCAGATAGAACAGGAAATGCTTATCGCCCCAGTTGTTGCTACGGGCGTAGTCGGTAAGTTCATTTAGAAGATAAAGGGCGGAATCGGTTTCTCCGGCGTATTCGTAACCCTGCATCATCATGTATTTCGCCTCCATCTTCCTTAATGAATCCGGCTCAAGATCATGAAGCCTTTTAGCTAAAGGAATCAGCGGGTGTCCCTGATATTCGGAGGCTCCGAGCAGAACGCGGGTCCTCAGTGTCTGCACCATTACCGAATCGGGCACACCGGGGAGGCAGACAAGGGAATCAAGCATTCCGATGGCTCCCTGAGTGTCGCCGACCCAGAACCTATACCATGCGAATGCCATACCGCTCCTGACATCCTTCACGATGTCTCTGCCACGATAATAGCTGTGGGCAAACGATATTAGGGAATCGGCGATCATGGAACGGTTGCGCCTCATGTGTCCGTAGGCCTTAAGATAGATATACCTTGCCCTCAGGGAGTCGACATCGATATCCGACAGGTCCATGGCATCAAGCAACGTCAAGGCGCTGTCGGCGTTGACGGGCATCATCCTTTCGATCTCATTCAGATCCCTGTCGTATCGGGATGCCGGTCCAGAGCAGGAGGCGATAACTGAAATGGCGACTATTATGAATATGTATATGTGTTTCATAAGGTGAGTTTCAGTGGCATTCGTATTCGGATGCAAAATTACGAAAAATTTTTGATTTTTGATTATATGGGGAAAAATGATTAATTTTGTGAAATCTTCAATGGAAGAAACTAAATAGAATATAATCGTTAGATATCATGAAAATATACGGGATACGATGTCGATATGTCGTTTTGGTTGCTACCGCCATATGCTTTTGTTCATGTTCGCGCGGGGTCACCGTCAGTGTGTATAATCCTACGTCTAACGCCCGCAACGGCCAGGTGGTAGAGATAGACGCTTCCGCAATAACTAACAGACTTGGCACATCGTTGAGCGTGAAAGATGACAAAGGAAGTCCAGTGACATCACAGCTTACCTACGACAACAAGATCCTGATACAAGGAGATTTTCCGGGGATGGAGAGCCGCAGATTCATTTTCAGGAAGGCACAGGAGGGAGCGGATGTATCTCCTGCTGACACATTCTGCGTGGGACAGATACGCCATGACATGCAGGATGACTTCACATGGGAAAACGACCGGGGAGGCTACCGCCTTTACGGACCTTCCTACCGCAAGGGTGGCGGGAATGTAAGCGGATATGACATCTGGACAAAATCAGTAGACTATCCCGTGCTTGCCTCCCGCTACGACGATCATATGGCCGGGAAGATCTCCTATCATAAGGATTATGGCAACGGGATGGACGTATACACTGTAGGGCATACGTTAGGAGCCGGTATGAACGCCCTTGTATTGCCATCCGGCGAGATTGCTTATCCGTGTGCATATCAGGAATGCGACATAATTGATAATGGTCCGCTGCGCATGACAGCGAAGATCACCTGTTATCCTGAGACTGTCGGCGATGACGAGGGCGTAGTGGAGACAAGGATCATAACGCTCGACAAGGGTTCATGGCTCAACAGGACTGAGGTGAGCTATGAGGGTCTGTCGAAGGAACAGGGGCTTGTCAACGGTATAGTGGTGCATAAGCAGAATCCTGACGGGTATGTATTGGATGAAGGGCTGCGTTACTTAGCATATGCTGACCTGACGGACAATCCGGCGAATGACAACGGCACAATCTATATCGGTATCGTGAATGCAGAGGAGCCTGAGATCATAGTATATGAAGGTCTTGATCCGAATGTGGGGGATGCCGTAGGACACATAATGTCTCGTACCTCCTACAAGCCCGGCGAGAACTACATATATTACTGGGGTTCAGGCTGGAGCAAAGGAGGAGTGAAGGACATGAATGCCTGGACCGAATACCTTGAGGGTTTCCATGACGCACTCCAGCATCCTCTCGAGGTCAAGGTGAAGTGATAAAAATCACAGTGTAGTGTGATTTTGCTTGCGTGATTCATATTTATTAAATTTACTATGAAATCACAATACACTGAAGATGGTCAGCTGGCGGAGGAGAAGGTGAAGCCGACGGGTTTGCGGCGCGAGGTGGCCTTGGGCGTGGACACCGGGATATCGGAGGGGTGAATTTCTGAGAGCGACTGGCGGTCGTTGAGCTCTGCGTCCATTACCCTGACTGCCATAGCCGGAAGGATCTCGGTATGGATGAGGTTCATGACGTGGCGGGCGTTGCCAAAGTTGCGGTCTCGGTTAACATAGTCGTCTGAGAGGCGTCGGCGTAAAGCCTCCCTCGCCTCGGGGGAGAGGGTGAAGTCAAGTTTCTGGATTCTGCGTTCCGCTATCTCCATCAGTTCTTCTTCCGAGAAATCATCGAAAGTGTAGATATTAGAGTCTGGAATACGGGACTTGAAACCGGGGTTCAGCTCAAACAGGCGCTTCATTTCATCCGGATATCCAGCGAGGATGAGCATCCAGTCGTCCTTGTCGGGGTCGGCGAGCGCTGTCAGCAATGCCTCGATGACGAACTTCCCGGGATCCTTCGGGTCATTAGGCTGAAAGAGGGAGTGAGCCTCGTCGATGAAGAGGATGCCGCCTTGTGCCAGTTCGATAGCTTCAAGTGTATTTTCCGCTTCCGAATTATAATACTTGCCGATCAGTGTAGAACGTTCCTTCATCACTACATGTCCTCTTGAAAGAATTCCGGCCTTCTTCAACATTCTACCCATAAGGCGCGCCACGGTGGTTTTGCCTGTGCCGGGAGAGCCGAGAAACATCGCATGCAGCGGTGAGTGGAACAGTTCAAGTCCCTTGGCAGCGCGGAGCATGCAGAAGCGCATTATCTTGTCGTAGGTGATGATCTTATCCTTGACGGCTCGGAGGCCGGTGAGGTCGTCGAGTTCGGAGAGGAGGGAGTGCTCGTCATCAAGTATCGGATGCTCCGCATCAGTATTAAGTATCGGCTCTTCGTGCAGTATCGAAGAGGTGGAGAAATCAGAGTCTTCTGAATCATCTGAGTTTTCGGAGTTCTCGGAGGAATCGGAACTGTCGGAGGGCGCGGCTTCTTTCAGTTCATGAGCTATGAAGGCGTCGAGGAGGGCATCGAAGTCTTGGTCGGTGGGTATTTCCTCCAGCTCGTCGTCGTCAGGCAGCGATTCGTTGTAGCGGCGGTTGGCGGCCGCGTAGTCATATTCGTCAAGTGGAGCCAGTCCCTCATTGATCCAATGACCTTCTATATCCCTGTCGGTCGTGAATACGAAGCCTGCGATGGGAGTGTCCATGCAGAGGAGTTCGACATAATATACTCCACAGCACTCTGGGGCATGGAACGGCAGGTCTACGATACAGGTATGGTCACCGCGATATGCGTTGCGGGGTTCTATAAAATCGACGAAGACTTTTTCTTCGATGGGATAATAGATACGTACCTCAAGTTCGGGCATCGTATCGGGATGAGGCGTGCGGAGGGCGTCACATACTTCAAAGCGGATACAGCATATCCTGTTTTCCCTGGTGCTCGGATCGAAGCTTTTCATCATTTCCGATTCCCCATCGGGAATCAGTCCGCCGATGACAGGCTTATACCACGTCGAGGGATCGCCGAACTGACCGTCCATGTAGGTGCGGAAACATCCTTCTCCAAGTAGCTGGTCTGCGTTGTCATCGCGTACCTGGAGGCGGAAGGCATGGCCTGACCTGAATTCGGTCTCCTCTAAGGGGAAGGCGACTACCTTCCGGCAATATGAGTCGGATTGGGTAATCCTCATGGTGATTCTCTTTGTACTGATGAGGACACGATCGGTGGCGTCGAAGAGAAGCACCGATACTTTACGGCGAACGCCGTTGTATCTGTTGTCGTTGGTTTTGAAGAAGTGAAGTTCGGTGGCGATTCCGGCGAAATTCTTGTCGATGAGGAAGTCGTGCCTGAGGTCGAAATGAAGGTCTTCGGGACGGAAGGAGGGGTTGGTGAGGTGCCACCAGGTGTAGTCGGTGAAGAAGAGGTTGGAGAGTTCGATGGGTGATTGTTTCTTTTTCATATTCTTACAGTTTTAAAGATTAAATATAAAAGATTAAAGATTAAATGTCGCGGAGACCTTGGCTCATAAGGCTACGACTTTTGCCATTCTCCGGCGCCTCCTCAAGAGGCGAACCCGCAATGTCATGGAGCGCGCGGACGCACGGGCCGTGCGTCCCTACCTGCGGCGGTAAGGGCACAGCATAGGCTGTCAGTGCATCTCTGCGGCTTCGAAAATTACTGGGGTACTATTACGCACTACATTTCCACGTCGCCGGATGAGGCGACACCGCAAGATCGTTTTCTGCTGTTGACTGAATGTAGATGCTTCATAGTTGAGAATGAAACTAAAATATGTAAGAATATGGAAAGCGTCACGAGGGGCATTTTACCATCATGACGCAAATTTAATACATTTTCCGATTAAATGCAAGAAAAATCGTAAAAAATCATTCTTATAAAGGATAGGAATTTACACCTGATAACCTGAAACAACCACCTTCTATATAAATGACAACTTTCAATGAGTTGCTTCATAAAGGCTTGTCCATTGAATAGACGATTCAACATCTTCTTTGTTTAAGTCAGTCTCCAATTTAATTGAATATTGTTTTCCGGGAAGAAGATCAAAGTAGTTGTCCTCCAAGAAATAGTCAATGTTATCCTTTAAGTAGAGTCTGCATGCCCTGACAAATGTATCAGAAGTGACATCTAAAACCAAATCCTCATTTTCTTTTCTTACACTAATCTGAATCTCCGGCTTTTCCAGTAAAATATCTTTATGGGAAGAGGGTAAGAATATATTTTCATAAGTGGCTTCTCCCGTATTAAAAGTAGAGCTGATTAGAAGGCTACAGGGATCAGCCTTTCCAAAGACTTTTGATTTGGGCAAACTAATTTTCCTGACTTCTCCTTCGGGCAGAGTCAATTTCTGTCTAAATGAGGACAGTAACGTTCCATCATATTTATAAGCCTCAATCAGCAAAGTCCCTTTCGCCTGCTTTAGACGATCAGACACGATATATACAGTAATTTCATTATCGCTATCCATAGTCGATAACATAATGTCCTTAAAAGCTTTTTTAGCAAAATAGTGCTGAGCTTTCCACTTCCCATAATAGTCACGACTCGACCATGATGCCACGGGCCAACAATCATTATGTTGCCAAAAGAGAGTTCCCATACAATAAGGACGATTACGCCGATGTGCTTCTATAGCGGTTTTGACAGCGTCTCCTTGTAATACCTGAGTCATATAGATAAAAGAATTGAAGTCTTTAGGCTCTTTATATGATGCCAATAAGTATTTCTCGATTTTACGATTTGCATCAGCACCGGCACGCTGATGCGCCAGCATAACATCAGAATCAATAAAATGTTGGGTCGTATCCGGAGCGTATTTTAACACAGTTCCCAATTCAGGGAATGATTGAAAGCCATATTCACTAAAAAATCTACTTGAAACATGATTATATAAGTCAACAGGCTCACTTCCACCCCACACTCTCCATAGGTGAGTGTCTCCTTTATTTGATTCGGAGGCACGGTCAATATCACTGTATGGAGATGAAGGCCAATAAAATACTTCAGGATTATATTTCTCCACAACTTCCGGGAGCGCGTCATGATATAAATCGACATATTGTTTCCATATGATATCAGCATATCCTTGCTTTTCGTAACGGTTTTTTAGACCCCAATTATACCATGCTTCAAGACATTCATTATTGCCACACCATAATGATATACAAGGATGATTCCTCAATCTCTTTACATTATAAACTGCCTCTTCCTTTATGTTATCAAGAAACTGGCCTTCGGAAGGATATAGACTGCAAGCGAACATGAAATCCTGCCAAATCATTATACCCAGACTGTCACATTGATTATAGAACTCATCATCCTCATAAATACCACCACCCCATACGCGAAGCATATTCATGTTGGCATCAGCGGCATCCTTTACTGTACGATGATAAATCTCAGCAGTAACCCTTGGCAAGAAATTGTCGCAGGGAATATAATTAGCACCTTTGGCAAACACAGGGCATCCGTTCAATTTAAAATAAAATGTCTTACCATCTTTATCCTCATCCCGTACTACATCTATCTGCCTGATACCTGTGACGACGTTCCTGTCATCGATCACCTTGTTTTCTCCTTCGTATAGAGTAATATTAAAATCATATAGGTTAGGTTCTCCAAGCCCATTACACCACCAGAGCCTCGGATTCTTTACATCAAATGAGAGTGATATATTATTCAGTCCTTTCTTAAGCGTGGTATTGGACTTTGCAAATTGTTCGCCAGATTCATTATCAGAAATGATCAATGATATTTCTTGATAATCATTATCAGAAACTATATCGACAATGGCTTCCATTGATGCGCTATTTTTCAGAAGATCCTTTGTCGTAATAAAAATATCCTTAATCACAGGACCTGACCAACCTCTAAGATATGCAGGGCGCCATATGCCTGACGTGACCAGTCTCGGACCCCAGTCCCAGCCATAATGGTAACCGGCTTTGCGGGCAAATACGCTCACCCTTTTGTCGAATATGCCACCATTCTGGGATTGATCATTACAGGCATCGTACTGAAATGGTAAACTCTCGAATTTAGGCATATCCACCTTGATTGGTGAATGAAAATAAACGCGCAGCCTGTTTCCCTGTGGCTTTACGATACCCTTTACAGGAACATCCCATTGCCTAAACATATTGTCGGCCTTGAGAATCAGACTGTCATTGACATAGACATCCGCATATGTGTCAAGCCCATCGAAAACGAGGTTGATATTGTCCTGTTGAGCTAACTCTCCATCAAGGTCAAAGATGGTTTCATATATCCAGTCTTCCTTGTCGACCCACTGTACGGCCCGTTCATTTTGCGCCACAAACGGATCCGGAATAATGCCATTTGCCATCAGATCTGTATGGACCGTACCGGGTACGGTCGCATTATGCCATTCTACTGTACGTGCCTGACGAAATTTCCATCCATCAATAATGGGTTGATTGGTTATCATTGAAACCGATGTAAGGCTTGTAAAGGCAATCGTTATAGTTGCCAATAATTTATTATTCATTATCAAGTGTTTTAAATAGGGTATAATCGCCACTTTCTGTAAAGAGGCGTAAAGGAAGCAAAATTAGAATTATATCAATATAATTATCATAAAGGGTTAATTATATTGAAATGAAGTCTTCATACAGTCTTCGGAATTACCGCCTACGAATATATCAAATTTCCCGGGCTCTGTCATATATTTATTCCCCAGCCAGTACCCGAGTTTATTGACAGGTATTGAAAATGAAATACGTTTACTATCGTTGGCGTCCATAGCAATTCTTTCAAAATGAATCAACTCCTTTACAGGGCGTGTCAGACTGGCATGAATATCACGTATGTATACTTGAACAACTTCTGTTCCCGGCACTTCACTTGAATTCTTAAGATTAAAAGAGATAATAATGGAGTCATTGCCCTGATATTCGCTTTTATCAAGACACAAATCACTATAGCTGAAATCTGAGTATGACATACCGAAACCAAAAGGGTAAAGGCATTCTTTAAAATCAAGATAATACGATTTGTTCCCTAAGGATGTCTGCGAGGTACCTACCGAGATATCATTTATTGTCACTTCAGACCCATCCGCTGGACGACCTGTATTGTTATGGTTGTAATATATTGGGATCTGTCCTACCGTCATCGGGAAGGTGACAGGTAATTTGCCCGACGGATTATTTTTACCTATCAGGGTTGAAACAATTGCCGGTCCTCCCATCGTGCCGGGAGCAAAGGAGTATAGGACGGCTGAGGATAATGCAATTTCATCTCCTATAGTCAGTGGCCTACCTGCCATAACTATCATGACTACAGGTTTGCCCGTCTGCGACAATTCCTTAATTAATTGACTTTGTGCACCCTGTAAAGATAATGAAGCCATTGAGTGCGCTTCGCCCGACAATATGGATTCTTCACCGACAAATGCCAATATGATATCTGCTTCAGCAGCTTTTTCTTTTATTTGTTTCAGTCTATCCAGATTAGTATCTCGTGAATATTCAAGAACTGGTTCAAAAATTATATTTTCTGCTCCAAATTCATCTTTCAATGCTGTCAAAGGAGTGATTGAATGCTTCGCATCTCCATCAAAAACCCACGTCCCAAGCTGTTCATAAGGAGCATCAGCTAATGGCCCGGTCACTAATATTTTCTTTATTTCTGAATTAAAAGGTAGTGTAGTGGCGTCATTTTTCAATAGCACAATGGATTCTTCAGCTAATTTCTGTGCTGTGCGAATATGTTCCGGTGCGTAGAATACGGATGATTTCAGAGTCTCGTCACAATATGGCGATTCAAAGAGTCCAAGGGAGTGCTTAAGCAAAAGTATTCGTCTTACTGCATCGTCTATTTGATTTATGTCAATAAGTCCGTCGTCTATAAGTTCTTTAATATAACCGATATAGGCGCGACTCATCATATCTATATCCACGCTTGCGTCAATAGCTTTTAAAGTCGCAGACCGAATATCCTCGCAATACCCGTGAGTAACCATCTCGTTGATCGCATTCCAGTCCGTCACAACCACCCCTTCATAGCCCCATTCATCGCGTAGAATATTTTTTACAAGCCACTTATTGCCGGTCGACGGGATGCCGTCATTGTCATTGAAGGAGGTCATAATTGTCGCCACTCCATTATTAACGCAGGAATGAAATGGACGCAAGTAAATATTTCGGAATCTATTGGGAGCGATAAAAGTTGAATTATAGTCCTTCCCGCTTTCCGAGGCTCCATATCCGGCAAAATGTTTTGCACAGGCTGCAATGGAAGAGGGGTCTTTTAAATCATTCCCTTGGAATCCTCTCACCATTGAAGCGCCGAGCGTAGAGGTAAGATAGGGATCTTCACCACACCCTTCTGCAATTCTGCCCCAACGTGGATCCTGAGATATATCGACCATCGGAGCAAATGTCCATCTAATTCCTGCCGCGGCTGCTTCTATGGCAGAAATTCTGGCGGCTTGTTCGACTAGATCAGGATCAAAACTGCAAGCCTGACCTAAAGGAATAGGGAAGATAGTCTTGAAGCCATGAATGACATCGCGGGCATTAATCAAAGGAATTCCTAATCTGGACTCTTCAACTGCAATTCTCTGAATTCTGTTGAAATCTATCGGATTTGTTATGCTCATTACAGTGCCCACTAGACCCTTTCGTGCATTTTCTTCAAGAAAAGCTCCATCCTCGTAGTGCATTTGATTGAGTTGTCCAATTTTTTCATCCAAAGTCATCCTTTTTAGAATGGAATCGACAAATGTCATAGATGCATGGTCACACATGGACATTCCGCAAGGGATCGATGTGCTATGTGAACTATCATTTATTATATGCGGCGTTTCTTTTGCAAAAGCCGAGGCAAACAACATGAACAAAGACGTAGATATAGTTTTTAAAGATGCCTTCATACAAACATATCGATATGATTTCCGATACTGCAAAATTAGCCACTAAATACGATATGTAGTTTGTGAATTTGGGTTAATAATGATATTATTTTGAAAAGATTGTAAATTTCAATACTTAATGAGCATCTGCTGGATATATGTACGGTATTCACTTGGAGTCATCCCCTTTATCTTTTTGAATATTCTAATAAAGTTGGATGAGTTGTTGAATCCGCATGAGTAGCATATTTCATTAATTGAGTTAGTGGTATCGGAAAGCATGAGGGAAGCCTTTGAGATCCTTATATTATTAAGGTAGTCGATAAAAGAGCATCCGGTTTTCTTCTTGAAAAAATGGCTGAACGCTGATTCCGACATGTTGACCAAAGCGGATACATCAGATAGCTTGACCTGCTCTTCATAATTGGCATCTATGTATTCGCAGACTTTCATTATACGTCTGCTTTTCGCAGAGGATACAATTGAGCTCTTGTCATATTGATTGCTTACCAGCACCTGTCGGTTGGATATTGAAAGATCGTAAAGAATCGAGAAAAATTCCAATGCGGTCTGAAATCCCTGTAGCCTGGTGAGTTTTACAATTTTATCGACTATCAATGAATTGGAAGCTTCCGAGAACAATAGGCCGCGTCTTGAGTCCATCAGTAATTCCTTGATTGATGAGAACAGTCTTTTCTGCAGAATAGGAAACTCAAGAATCTTTTCAGAAAACTGAATGGTGATCACGTGGTGGCCTTCATGGCAATTGCTTTTCCATGCGTGTGGAAGGTTAGGTCCTGTCATGACAAGATCGACTTTGCCGAAATCTTCTTCAGTATCACCGACGATCCTGGTACCGGTGGCATTGAGCACAAGATTGATCTCATAGTCCGGGTGATAGTGTACCGGATAATCAAATTTCGCATTCGGATGATTCAGGACGATGAATAAGTCATCTTCCGCTATCGGAGTTATTTCTTTTTGAAAATCTTTCATAATATCACACTCTTTTTTTATTCGCAAATTTAAGCAAATATTATAAAATATGAAATAGGTATTCAAAAAAGTACAATTAAATCACAAAAAATCTTCATGTATAGGT
>JAIECF010000071.1 GCA_029068655.1 Muribaculaceae bacterium
TGGTTGATGTGAGGCGAGCCAATCGCGATAGGCAGGTGAGGTAGTAAAATCTTCACCCTGATTATTGCCGAATCCAGTTGAAGCAAGAAACAGTCTGCGATTGAGCTTATCGTTTAGTTCAATAAGACGAGCATGTAGATCAGACTTTGCTTGTTTGAATGCAAGCATATTCTCATCCTGACGCAATTGCATATATTTGAATAAGTCATAAGCCCGCGCGACTTTACCCATTTCCTCAATTATCTGCTCCTTACACTCTTCATTGGCGATCATTACATCAAAACTTCCCTGGCTATCATTCAGGTCTCTGAATAATTGCTCTTTATTAGCATACCCGACAAGAGTATTCCCGCAGCGTATATTGAAGTCAATATCCGGTAGAGGATCAAGTCCGAGATTCTCTACATGATAGTCAACATCAACAACCGCAACCATCTTTAAGAACAGACGAAGCTTGGCTATTTCCGTAGCCTCAGCCATTATATCCACACCGTAAAGGTTGCGAAGAATGATGGATTTGAAGATGAAGTATTGAATATTGGAACGGTAACGATGATTTATCTCCTCCAATTCCTTTTTGAATAGCTTAGGATTCTGCGCGTTAAACTCCTGCATCCGCTCAATGCAAATTTCATAGAGCGGTTCAAGGATATTCATCGCTGCAAAAAGGAATGCTCCTGACCCACAGGTTGGATCAAGAATCGTGACTTCCTGCAGTGCATGATAGAAACGGCCAATGAAGCGGCTGTCGCCTTGTGCAAGCAGGTCGTGGGCGAAACTGCGAATATCCAAGTTATAGGTTATGAAATCGTTGATGGAGGTGATCTCACCGGATTCAATCTTGTGCAGGATATCTCCGCAACGCTGTAGCCTCTCAATAGTCTCACGCCATATCTCGTTCGGCAGACCCCATTGCTCGGGTGTTCTGGTATTCCAGTCAGAACGAAGCTCAGCCAAGGGAACGTGGTCTTCGGGAAGATCTTTTATAGGCGTTTCGGAATACTCGTGGCGCATCGCCTCTGTGATGATTCCACGACGGATATTTGCAGGGATTTGATCGAAAACTTCATATCCTTTCTTCACGGCATCAAAGATATATTGGTCTCCGCTGTTCCTCAGTGTCTGCCATACATATCCATTAGGAGTGAAGTAACCTCCATCATCTTTGTTTGTACGTTTCACTTCATCGAAAAGGAACGGCAATATACAGTTGCGTCCGATATATTCAGTTATGTCTTCTTTGGTATAGTAAGCACCCATGGCTGCGCGGTCATTGATATACTGCTCGAAGATGTATCCGAGGACATCAGGGTTTATATCACGTCCCGAGGCGGTTACTCGCGTATCAAGATGCCATTGCCATTTATCGAAGAATGTAAACAGGGATATGAAAGCATCGTCTGCTATGTCTATGTCGGCATAGTCATGCTCTATCTGGTGGGTATCAAACATACCTCCGTTGAGATACGGTATGCGTCCGAATTTGTTCACAAATTCTCTTCCATGCTTAGGTGCATTCAGTCCGTCGGAGAATAGCTGAGTAAGGAATTTTTTATAGAAAGACCCAAAGAATTGGTCCTTACCCTGTTCTTGGCGTACCCAGTCGAGTTTGTCGCGTAGATAGTTTACGTTTCCATCAAGAAATCCTTTCTTCTGAATAAAATAGCAGAACATAAGGCGGTTGAGCATGACGGATGCATACCATTGTTTATTACGGTTCTCCTTTACTGCGATATTGTCGTCTATTCCGGTAATGAACTTTGTGAAGGCCGTATGTTCTTTCTTGAAACCGGAATAAAAATCCTTTGTTATTTTCTCAGAGTTGACTGCAAAAGCACGGTTGACACCCTCCTTTACATCGACTATGGTAATGGTTTCATCATGACGGAATGTGATGAAATCAAGTTTCTGACGCAGGAAGTCGGCCTGGTCAGTAGTCACGTATTCGATGCTTACAAGATCGCGCTTATCTACATTCTTGACCGGCACGATCCATGCGTGGTGACCTTGACGTTTAGAAGCCTTGTAGATTGCGATGTAATCCTGTGCCTGCTTGCGGAGTTGTGCGTCAATACGACGGGCGAGGGAATTGGTCGGTATTGCATCAACCTCTGTAACTAAAACCTGCAGACCGTTTTTCTCAGCCACACAGGTAAAGATGTACTCATTGTCATCTATTACTATTGGAAGTAAACGGGAGTTTCCTTTGGGTTTGTTCCATCCGAGTTCCGACAGGAACAGTCCTCGGAAATTTGCATCGAGGATATATTCGTTGAAAGTATTACGATTCATAGCGCAGTCCCATTGAGCAGATTATCTGATTTTCCTTGTCTTCGATTTCATCTTCGGAGATTACACATAGCTGGCCGTTACGGCGCAGTTCGAGTACATAGTCTACGATGTCGTCATCTGCAGACCGTCCACTGTTTTTCAACATCCTGCCGATATTGAATTTGGCATTGCTTTGAAGAGGATAGTTGTATATGTCGTCTATTGCATATTTCAGTTCCTCGCGACGTTCTTCGTTGAAGAATAAAGACGCTGGTTGCTCGTAGTAGTGTGTAAGTAGATCTACAATACGGTAACGTGTTGAAAATCGGTTCCCGAGTACACCTCCGGTATTGCTTACAGTCTGCTCCTTGATTCTTTCAACTGCCTTCGCCACAAGCTCATGATGTTTCTCCAATGGTTTCGCGCAGGGTGTATCCGGATGGCAGCCGAGTGTCTGCATTATGCGTTGCTGTGACTGGGAGATGACATTGCCGTTAAGGTCAAGCCAGGTCAGTACATCGAATTCGTTGGCGGTGCGTGTATATGTGATGACTCCTTGTTCCCCTTTGTTGTCAGTGAGTTTTGTGGAGTAGATCATATTCTGTAGCTGAGGAATGATTTCTTTAAGCCGTTTGTCGGCTTTGATCGCGTTGCTCCAGAT
>JAIECF010000072.1 GCA_029068655.1 Muribaculaceae bacterium
ACGTAATATCACCAAGGTAGACATCTTTGAATATCGTATTAATCTTCTTGGTCAGGAGAAGTTGACGCTCAGATTTCTTGAATTCCTTTGCCAACTTAACTACACTTGCAATACCACGATTCTGACCAAAGGCAGCTGCAAATTCCTGATTATTACGACGATTTCTAAGAACGGTCTCCCAGTAAAGAACTGACGGAGAGCAACCAAAGAGATATCCAACCGATCCAGAATCGAGATCCCAAGGTGCACCAAACCAAAGCTTTCTAGAATCCTGGATGATTCTCTGTTTCTTCGAGGCGATAACCATGTAATTGGTTGAATTACAAGTACTTACAGCATAGAAATAATTTGAATTAACAGCGATGTTAGCCATATAATTCTGGATATCAGTTTCGGTACATCCAAGGTCGGTCATACCCTCGACTATATAGCGCTCATCTTCCTCAATTCTATCCCAAGCCTTCATAATGTCTGAGTTAGATACCATAAGAAGAGACTGAGTATTTCCAGTGCCAATCTTAAGTTCTACCTTAATTTCCTCTTCATCAGTAGACTTGGGGGAACACTTGTAATATTTTTCTCCAATCTTATAGATCTTTCCGAGAAGTTCATTAGAAGCCTTCGGAAGTTTATTACCAGTCTCTACGGTATCTCCACTCTGAGGTTCATATACATCCCAAGAATAAGTAATATTATCGTCGGCATAACCATAATAATTCATACCAAGTTCTCCAAGATCCTGGGGAAGATTCAGATGAATAAGGCCGAGAGATTCATTGAGTTCATCTACCGAAATATCACCACGACCAGAAATATTACCGACATTAAATACTACCGGAGCATCAGAAATACTCGGATCAGTAATCTGGAACTCATAGAAGTCGTAGGCGAGGATATTATCCGCCGGGGTTTTAGTGCCATTACCGGTATAAACATTAAGAACATCCTGAAGAACAATATAAGAGCTACCGGTGGACTGAACGGCATTGTGATTATAACGGCGGATTCTTACCTCGAGATTAGTCCTAGAGTTATAGATATTCTCGGCATAATACTCGGGAGATTCAAATCCGGAATATTCCTCTCCGTTAAGGTCGATAGAAGACTTACCATCAATGGTCTCTGGAATAATATAAGCATAACCAATACCGTTAGAATCGACATCAGCCTTACCAGAATGAGTATCAGCCTCACCCCAAGTATTTCTCACACCCTTAGAGTCCGTTCCCCATTCCTCAATATTCCCGGCAGCATCTACAACGTTGGTCTCCATAATGCCTCCACCGGCGAGAAATACCGTGTTAAATTTTACGGCCACAGCTCCACAGGTGGTTTTATTATCTTCGGTAAC
Source organism: Muribaculaceae bacterium (assembly GCA_029068655.1). Taxonomy (GTDB): domain Bacteria; phylum Bacteroidota; class Bacteroidia; order Bacteroidales; family Muribaculaceae; genus Lepagella. The sequence continues at coordinate 1,352 of JAIECF010000072.1, forward strand.
CTCAACTTTATTCTCACATTCTGCGTCCGTGTAAAATTCGTAATCCGGGCTATAGAATTTGTTAGTTTCGTTGAGTTTCTGAACGAGATCATAGAGATTATCGACGTAATAATCGTAGAGAGGGCCGTTATTATTCACACGGTTGCCAATCACACCGATATCTTTAATGGAGATAGCCCAACCATTTCCTGCACTGGCCGCCCGAGATACATTACCTCCTTCATTCTGTACTGCAACACCAAGATCGATGACAAACTTGAAGGGATTGCAACTTCTCAGAATTTCCGAGTCTTTGACGATATAATCATGAGAATCGTTTTTATCAAAGGTCTTCGCATAAACCAGACCATCTGCTTTGGTTGCTCTGGAGATAAGGAGATTACCTGACCCGGCCAAACGATAAGCATTAAGCCACATAGTCGAAGCCAAAGACTTATTTTCACCTGAGTAGAGAGCATCGAGAGAGTCCGTATACTTCTGGGTTAAATCCTCGGCTGCATAAGTCTTGAGAAATTCCTTCTGTGAGGTAATCAGAGTGGGTTGAGAGGGACCTGCATCAGAAATAATGACAGCTCCGATAATTAAATCTTCTCCGGCAGTAGGATTAAGGGGAGTAGATTTGACAGACTCAGTTACCTTTACATAAGGTTCAAGAGTTTCTTTCCATTGTGCCATAGTAAATATGAAATTTATCCGACTTCAACAAGGTAAACAGGATAGCCGGAAGTTATAAATCTCTCGGCCACAGAGGAAACCCAAAGAGCGTCTCCCTTGTTGGTTGTCATTGTTGTTATATTAAGTTCATTAAATCTATCACTGGCTTTTTCAGTGACAGTAGACATTTCGGGAAGGTTTTTGGTTATCCTCGAAGTAATATCCTGAAGCTTAGGATCCTTGATGGTATTAACCAAGAGCTTCATTGTATCCCCTGACCTTGAGATGACAAGACATACTTTAGTTTTCATGAGGGTGGCTTTCTTCGGATCTCTCACAAAATCACTTCCCTCCGAGTATCCCATCTTCTTTAGATTCTGGAGTACATCTTTCATCAATCGGTTATTCACAGAAGTCTTCCCTGAGATAGAGTTAGAGATATCAACTATACCTCCGATAGTAGCACCAAGAGCAGCACCTACCAACATCCCGACTGTAGAAAGAGCTAACATTCTGGTAGGTTTATCATCACCAAGTCCATTATAAGCCTTTCTGAATTTCGGGTGCTTATAATCCGGGATATCTTTCCATTCGGTCCTAGTTTGATCATTTCCCTTGTTATCCTTGAATTTAGTCTCAACTTTCTTTTGTCCAATTCGGGTGGGAAAGAAAGCACCTAGACCATTACCCAGACCACCTCCGATAAGAGCACCATTCCTTGTATACTCAAGGGTCTTAGATGAGGAATTGTTTTTCTGGATAAACCGGATTAAATTGGGTTTCTTGGATTTTGGGGCCTCTGGAAAATCTTTGGTGGACTTCAGAGTATTATCAACTTTCGTCAGAGATTTGGTAAGATTTTCGATAGCATTTATCTGTCTTTCCTGAAATTTCTGATTTTCCTTACGTTTTCCATAGTTAGTTGCCAGATTAGCTGAAGAAACACCAAGAGCAGCAAGAGGAATACCGACCGACAGAATTTCTTTCTTCTTAAATTTTTTCATATCAGTAAGTATATCCCTCCCTCTGGGTCATATTCTGTTTCCAATCCTTGCGTTCACGACGTTGTGCTTGGCGTTGGGCGTATCTCAGTCGGTCATTATAGAATTCATTTTCCTTTCTTTGTTTACTTCCAGACATCATTCCAGCTCCACCACCGACAGTACTTCCAATACTCCCACCAACAGCAGCTCCAATTGCAGCACCTTTCCATCCTTTTCTCATTCCGAGAAGAGCTCCTCCAGTCGCACCTATAGCTCCTCCAATTCCAGTTCCTTTTAACATTCCGCCAAATCGAGAGGGATTTTTCTTCTTCTTTTCAGCTAGGATATCAGAATCTTTCATTTGTTTGAGTCGATCTGTTTCATCCCACTGAGTAAAGATTTTCATTTCAGATTCGGACAGTTGAACATGGAAAAGAACTTCTTGAGGATTCTCAATATTAGAAAATATTTTTTGTATTTTCATGATCTATTC
>JAIECF010000073.1 GCA_029068655.1 Muribaculaceae bacterium
TTTTTATATATTCGTACTTTAAACAATCGGCAAAATATCCTCTGTCTTTCCCGTAATCCCACAAGTTGGTGTACTCTATTTTATATGACGCATAATTTATTCCATTAAGATTGCCGATCATCTCTTGGATTGAGGGAGTTTCGTCCGTATATGAAAAAAGGTTCTTGGTATTCCTTGTTGAGAATTGTGGGAATGGATTTCCATCCAACCATGTGACTGAATGTCCTTCTATATATGATTGCTCGGGAAATCGTAGTATGCAATCTACTTTCTTGTCAGTAAGCGTCTGGGTTATTTCTATACGCACAGGTTTTTCCTCCGTATAAACTTTGGAATTATCTACCCAACCGAGATTATATGGCATGAAGATTGTCTGGTTGCCATTTTTATCAGTGACGGTTTTGTCCCCTACGCCAGGCTCATAATGCGTCACCCATATATGCCATCCCCAAAGATATGCATCGCCTCTATCTTCTGCTGAGAGTACACTAATAAAGGCATTTCCTTGTTCGATATTGGTTCGGTTAAGTGTGAATATGATTCTTTTATGATCGTCACTTAATTTTGCATTGGTTATTAGGTTTGTTTTATCTTGCCATCGTATCAATACTAATCCTATATAATCTTGTGGAGAAGGGCCGTCATCAGGTAAATCATATATGTAAGGGCTTGTCACAGTTTTTGATATTTGACGTCCGTCTTTATTGGTATACATAGCTACCGGGTTCTTATTGAGTAAATATGAAACATTGGAATCGTTTTTTAATGAAGTTAATGCAGGATTAAATTTGCCGTTTTTTATCGTATTGCCATAGGCGAGAGGTATTGAGTATGTACCGGGAGCATTGACTATATAGGAATTTGCCGTGTTTTCATCCGTTTCGGCGCCAGTTGAGTTGGCGAGGTTCCATGGATGATCTGCTGTGCCTCTTTCGGGTGCTGTTTTAAGTATATTGTTATACTTAGTCGCATTGTCGACCGGTGTTCTTTTATTAGTCAGAGTATATGATTTAGATCCTGTTCCGGAAGTTGGCATCCCTTCGAGCCAGGATGGTGCCTGAGACAATGGTATGTCAAACTTGTCGGTATCAGGGTTGTATTCATAAAATTTTGCTGTCCATTGAAGATCGGCACTACTAATCACCTTATCTCCTTGCATGAATTTTTCAGTGGATGTTATTGTAAGTGTTCCAATCTGATTTGCCTTTGTTTTATTATCAGTTAGATATAATGTCTCGGGAGCTGTGATTGAAAAATCATCTTCATATTTTTCATTAGATGTTGCCAAGCGATATACATAGCTTTTTGCTGCTTCAAGGGTTCCTCTCAGTGGTGCGGAGATAGTATAACCTGTTGTAGTCCAGAAAGGTGAAAAAACAATTTCAATACTTGCTTCGGTAGGTAATGACTGAGGAATCAAGAAAAAATTCTGGAGAGATGTAGTGATAGGATTCCCTGAAGTCGTCGGAACATTTTGATTTACATCTACCTCGAAGTTCCTTGGATCGCCGGAAGTTTCCCAACTGTTGTCTTCGAACCTATATATTCCTCCGCCATATACATTCTTAATACGGATGGTTTTGATGGTACCGTCAAGTAAATCATCAGATTCTTCAAATCTTACGGAGGTCAAGGCTCTCTCCATATCAAGCTTTATAGGAGTACGACGCTGTATGTCTCCCTGGATATCAGTAGACTTTCCTATGAATAGTTCTTGTTGTTGAGTTACAGTGTTTGGTATAGTATATGTAAATGAGGGTTCTCCTTTCGTAGTCGAAGAGGAGAGTGTGCCTGCTCCATAAGGCATGATAGAGTAGAATCGTAGGTCAGATTCCTTGCCCGGCCATGAATATTTTTGATTTCCTTCCGGCACTTTATAGTATCCATCCGATTCCTGATATTTTACATCGTACATGAATTCAGGAGAGGCATTCCCATCCCATCCAGTGGAATGGTCGAACCGATATCCTGTGATGCTCATGTCTGTATATAGTCCTTCCTGAAAAGCCCCTCTTGTATCGGTTGGCTGGGAAGATATAGACTCCTCGAATACTTGTAAGAAAAGGGAATCTTTGCTGTTTCCCAAAGGAATAGGGATGACATCCTTCAGTATTCTGCTGCATGTAGCGTTGCTGTCGTTTTCTGGTGTAGACCTGCTACTTTCTGTCTCGTTCCAGTCTGAGCTGACGCTGAAATTGATTTCATCTGAAAGCGGTAGTCTCGAATTGTCAAGTTTGATTTCATCGCTGCATGAAGGAATCAACAATGCTAAAAGAAAGGATAAGAAAGATATGTGTAGATGTTTCATATGCGGTAGATTACAATAAATTGGTATTCGGCCGGAGGTTCAGGTCCGGCCGAATTGAACAGACTTATAGTTGAGGATTAGAGGTTGATCGAGGGATTCTCCGTAATCTCCGTCCATTCGGTTACTGTCACCTTGAACATAATCGGAGTGTCGAGGATGGTTTCGCCCGGCTGGGGAATTTCGGGGTCTGTGTCAGGATTTTCACCCTGACCGCCGCCACCTGGTTTCTGTTCTTCAGGATCGCCGTTGTCGTTGGAGGGATCATTGTCATTCTTCGGATGATCCTTGTCCGCCTCATCTCCCGGCAGACCCGGATCGACCTTGTTGTCTCCGCCCGTCGGAGGTGCCACTACGCCGGCGCCTGTAGCGAAGTCGAGAGTGTAGACATATTTCTTACCCGCCTCCCAGTTGGTGGAGATGGGCACAGCTACCCATCCGAAGGCATCTTCGTCGTTGTCGCGGGGGAAGAGCAGTTTGCCGTCATTATCCTTGATATTGACCTTTACGGCAAGATATGCGCCTCCCGTGGTGTTGGTGGGGTCAGTCTCAGGCTTCCATGCAGTTAGTCTCTGCGGAATCAGCATGGCCGTTCCGGTCTCTGCCATCAGCGACTGCGGTGTGGGTTGCTGCTTGAGCACTATAGGATTGCTTAGGTCAACCTTGTAGGTTCCCTTGTTCTTCCCGGCTGTGCTCCAGCCATAGGTGTTGTCGTAGTCTGCGGTGTTGGTCACGCCCACAATCTTAAAACCGGCAATGGTGAACTTGTTTGTGCCTCCGTTCATCGCCTTGATCTCAATCTGGGAGAGGGCATGGTTGAAGTTAAGGGCCACGCCCGTCTTCTCGTCATGTTTCTTGCTTCCGGTGCCGAATGCATGGATGAAGTCTACCTGCTTGGCCAGGTCGTAGCGGGGAGCGAAGCCGGCAAGCTTAAGTGTGGTGCCGGTCAGCGTCAGGTCGCCGTTGAGGAATCCCCCTTTTGCCGTCACTGCCGGAGAGTAGGCTGCGAAAGAAAGAGTCTTCGATTCGTCTTCCGGCCAGTAGTGGAGTGTCTCCGAGAGGAAGAAGCCACCCGTGTTGGCGAACATCGCGTCCTGAATTCCGTCGTAGACGGTAGTCCCGTCGAACGCTGTCACATAAAACGACTTCAGGTTGGTCATGGTAGTCTCTGTGGCACGTGACGCAGTCACGGCGCGGAAGTCGATGGCACGGCCTCGGTTGGCCTGCTTCATCTCGTCTTCTGAGCAGGACGCCAGCGCGAGAAGTGCAACCGACGTCAGGAATACTGATTTTTTCATGCTGCTAAAGTTTTAACTGAAATGATTATTATGAATTGAAAAAAATGGTTTTTCTCTCTTACATCGGTATGAGTTGGGTGATGGTCTGCCATTCTCCTATCGAGATGTTGAAGCCTCCCCCCGACATAGCTTTCGGAAGCTCGAGTCGGTCAAGGATTATTTCGCATTCTCCGCTGTCGGTGGCGTGCATCTGTTCGGTGACTGTGTAGTTGTGATACCATCTCGACCCATCGGCTAATACAGCGTAGACTGTAAATATATGCTTTTCTTGGGCTGAGTCCCCGTTGGTGCGGCAGCGTGAGTGTCCGCAATGGCCCAGGCTCATCCATGTGCCGCTGAGCGACACTCCCTCCGATGGAGTTATCTCCAACGGTATGGTCACAATCTCGCCTGTGAGGGTGCCGTCGTGGAGCAGCATTCCTCCCGCCATGCCCGAGAGTGTGGCGCTGACCGACTGTACGTCTCCTATGTTTGCCACAGAGTCTATCCTGACTGAATAGCGACATAGGACATCGGTAGGCCGCAGACGGAATTTCTGCACTTCCTCCGTCCCCTCATCGGCGAAGAGTCCGTCCGTACGTACTCTCCATAGCTTTGTCGGGGCATAGGCCATGCGTTCGCCTTCGGCTCCCGGTGCGCGAGGCACTTCGCTCGACCTCATAGAGAGGCCTTGAAGCTCGTTGGCGTCGCGTAGCCGCACCCGGAAGGTCTCAAGTCGGTCTGTCTCCTCCACGAGTATCTCCTCGGTGTCGGAATTGAGTGCTATGGCAGTGTAGCGTCCGGCCGGAACGAGAATCCTGCCTCCATCGCGCCCCTCGAACTCATACCTGATCGACGGGCGTCCGTCTTCAGGAAAGAGATACAGGCTCATTGTGGCCGGGTCGGCATCCGGATGGTCGCTCCAGTCAAACTCCACGTCCATAGGAATTCTTTCGTGGCGGTCGTGGTCGAAGCATAGTTCCTGCTGGCGCTGGCATCCGGCAGATGCCAGGATTACAATCAATATCAGCGGTATTAAGCACCGCGACAAGGTCATCATCTTCCACCTCCTTTCCCGAAGAGCCACACAAGGGCTATCTCTGCCTTCGAGGGGCCGAAATAGCGTCGCTGGCGGGTGGACTGCCATACGCTGTGGTGTCCCGGAGTTGCTGTATATGTTTGATACTGTCCCGTCAGTACGCCGGCTCCGGCAGTGAAGTCGAGGTTAAGACTGTCTGTGAGGCGTAGGGCATATCCGGCCTCGATGCCTCCGCCGTAGGTAGGACGCTGGAAGAAGGAGGCTCCTGAGTAGCCGCTGAGGTAACCGGTGCCGTTGAGGCATATGTCGTAGCGTCCGATCTGTGCGTATAGACCCACATGCCATCCGCTCATCACGCAACTGCCGAAATAGCGGCGGCTGAAGAGTTCCCATGCCTGTATGTGCCAGTAGCGGGCATGCTTTTGGCCTCCCCACCAGGCGTACATCCCGTTAAGGCCGATGGTCCATCCGTGTGGAAGAGCCAGCTCGATTCCTATGTTGGGTACTATGGCCAGGTCGTAGAGCAGGTTGCTGCGCAGTGCTCCGATGATATTGTGGCGGCAAGGTTTCCATTCCTTTTGCGAGAGCCATTCCGGAGCCACATAGTCGAGATGCAGGTCTGCGGCAGGGATGGTGGCTGCGGTGGCATAATAGTTGTCGGTTTCTTCTGCAAGGAGTGTGAGTGGTCCGCGTGTGATGAGGGTAATGCGCGATACCCGCAGGTCGGGAAAGACTGAGTCCTTCAGTTGGCGCCATGCAGCCCTTCCGTCAGATTGCCTCCGTTGCGGACTACGTGTCATTTTTTCCATATCAGGCGTGAATCCGGTCCAATCGGCTCCTATTGAGTGGGAGGTGAGACTGTCTGTCTCCATTTCCGGAATCGAGGACAAGATCTTCAGTGCAGTTGCCGTGCGTCGCTCGGAAAGGCGTTGGTTAAACTTTGCGTTTCCCTCGGGAGAGGAACTTGATACGATATCGATCCTTATTGGAGCGCCATGGCGCAACGCTTTCATCAGACTGTCTCTTACCCCTGTGTTTTTTCGGAAGTCAGGATGAAAGTCCGATTTCGCGACAGGGTAGTGGATGTCTACGTGCAGCGTATCAGTACCGGGTGCTGCACGTAGGCTGATTGCCGTCAGGACAGCTGTCATCACGGCAACGAAGCGGATTAGTCCGCGCTGTATGTCGATGTGGAAAATCATGATGTGTGGCGGATGTGGTAGTATTCAGATTGTCAAATCGGCTGCAAAAGTAGGAGTGGACGCCGTTACTCTCCAAATTTCTGGCGTGACAAAACGTGACATCCCTTGTTGATACTTGCTTGTTACGCTGTAACGTTGTAATTTTGCAGTATGAAAAATTTAGTAACACTTGCAGGAATATTGGCGCTTTTGATCCTGTTTCAGGATTGCCGCCGTCACTCCTCTACGGTAGCCCCGTATGGCTGGCCATCTATTGCGCCCGCCTTCGATTCTCTTACGGTAGAGGCAGAGAGACTTTATTTCATAGACGCAGATCCTGACAGTCTTCGGCTGATTGTCGATTCAATGGAGAAGGTCGCGTCCGTCCTCAATGGAAAGCAGAAGCTGGAAGCCCGTGCCTGTGCAGGCTACTGGAGGGTATGTCTGAATGCTGTCGTCGGGTGTCCGTATATGGTAGACAGACTCGTGGATAGCATCTCTTCCTGCACAAATACCCCGGGGGGGGTGGGGGGGGGGGTTGTGGGGGGGGGTGTGGGGGGGTGGGGGGGGGGTGGGG
>JAIECF010000074.1 GCA_029068655.1 Muribaculaceae bacterium
CTTTGGTGGTTGGTTTGATCGTTGTTACTGGGTCCATTCTTGTTTTTGGAGCGGGGGACCTTCATGGGGTTGGGGTTGGGGTCCATCCTGGTCTTGGGGTTGGGGTGGTCCTGCCTGGGGTCCCGGTCCCTCTTGGGGATGGAACAGACCTAATGGTACATGGAGTCCGGGGGGTAACCGACCGCTCAATCCCGGATATGGTTGGGCCGGTAATCACCGCCATCCTAACAATAACCGTCCATCAGGAACTGCGAGCCGTCCTTCTTCCGGTTCTCAGTGGAGCATAGCAGGAAACCACCGTGGTTCATACGGAAATCCGGGTATTAATTCAAATCGTCCCGGAGCTCCGGCTACCGGTAATAACCGTAGCTATACAATCGGTAATGATGGTCACCGCTATAGAGGATCCGGAAATATCAACAACGGATCTTCCAATGGAAACCACAATACTGGCAATGCAAGAGGAAATTCATATAACACTAACACAAACACCAACCGCAATAACAGCTACAACTCAAATCGAGGCAACTCGAACAACACCCGAAACTCGGGTAGTTATAACAGCGGTCGTTCGAGCGGTAATGGCTCATTCGGCGGTGGAAGCTTCGGCGGAAATAGAAGTGGCGGAGGTGGCCGTGGAGGTCGTAGATAAACACTTTAAATTAGATCGAAATGAAAAAGATATATTTCATCGCGGCTTCCATGGCCATTCCTTTTATGGCGGATGCCCAGAGTGCAATTGATGGTTTCAGATTCTCGCAGCCTGACATCAAGGGTACCGCCCGATATATGGGCATGGGTGGTGCTTTTGGTGCTCTCGGAGGCGATCTAAGCTCTATATCTACTAATCCTGCTGGTATTGGGGTCTATCGACGCAATGAACTCGGTATAACGATGGACATTGACATCCAGGACTCAAATACGGAAGCACAGGGCGTGTCAAACACTCAGAATCAGACTAAGGTATTGCTCAATAATATAGGTGGAGTTGCCAGTTGGAATTTGGCAAGTTCCGTGATGCCAAATATCAACGTTGGCTTCACATATAACCGTGCTGCTTCTTTCAATTCCCGCTACATTGGTTCGATTGCAACTTTGAGCAATTCTCTTACTAACTATATTGCAGGAATAAGCAATAACGAAGGAGTGACAGTTCCTGATGTAGAGACAGGGTTTGATTCAGACGGTTATGTCTCTTTCGATCCTTATAATCCTAACGACGGAGGTTTCGCTGCTCCATGGCTTTCAATTCTTGGATATAACAGTTATTTCATCAATCCTACCGGCGACGATGATCAGCCTGGCTGGATAGGGCAGTGGGGAACAAATACATCCGGATCTGGTGCCTTTGATGTGCAGACCACCGGCGGTGTCAACGAATACAACATCGCTGTAGGCGGCAATATTGCCAATAAGGTTTTCTGGGGTGTGGATTTCGGAATTGTTGACCTGAACTACACTATGACTGCAATTTGGGGTGAAAACCTTCAGAATGCTGTCCTGCCTGTCGGCAATAGTTTCACAAACTCTTCCTCAATGTGGAAGATGACTAATTCCTATAATGCGTCCGGAACAGGATATAATATAAAAGTAGGTGTCATATATCGCCCTATTCAGGAACTTAGGCTCGGACTTTCGTTCGCTTCCCCTACATGGTATTCTATCAACGAAAACTATATCGCCTCTACTGATTTCAGGTATGGAGTCAACATTCCTGATCTTCAGGATAATTATGCTGTGACAAATGGCGGCCAATGGGGACTCAATTCTTATAACTTCAGAACTCCATGGAAACTGACGGCGAGCGCTGCTGGTGTGATAGGACGAAACTTAATAGTTAGTGCCGACGTGGAATGGCAGAAATATGATAAAATGCGTTTTTATAACGGAAGTGGTTATGAATTTGGTTACGGAGGAAGTGGTGGTTTCGATGACTGGGATTGGGACTATCCGTATTATGCCCCTGCTCAGAAGGCATCTCCGTTGATTAATTCCGATCCTTGGTATGCTACTAATGCTGACATAGAGTCTTACTATAAGACTACAACAAGTATTCGTATTGGCGCCGAATATCGTATCACCCCTCGATTTAGCGTACGTGCCGGATATGCTCATGTTTCTTCTCCAGTTCGCAGTGAAGCAAAAGACGGATCTATGATGATATATACTTCAGGTACGATGCCTAACTATCGACTGAATAACTCGACCAACTATATCACCTGCGGTTTGGGCTATAACTTTAATAATTTCTATATTGATGCTGCATATGTCAATAAGCATTTGAGCAGCGTATATCACGCTTACACTCCGGATCCGGCCAATCCTCAGATTCCGAGTCCGACATCCAAATTGAGTCTCAGCAACAATCAGATTGTGCTCACAGCAGGAGTGAGATTCTGATAATTCTCATCAAAAAATAGTAAAAAGGACGTAAATATTTGCGTCCTTTTTATTTTTTATTTGAACACAATCGTTTTATCGGACGTTGTAAAAATAAATTATCAACTTAATCAATACTACTATGAAAAAATTATTACTCTCATTGGTTGGCATCTTTGCCGCTGTCTCTTCAGCGTTCGCTATCACTCCTTTCGTAGAATTCCAGCCTGTAATAGCCGGAGGAAGCACTTGTCGCTTTAACGTGCAGGGTGGTATCCATGAAATGATGACAAAGAATATCGGTCTCGGTGCCGGTATAGGTATCACCGAACAGTGGAACTTTGACAACGGTCCCCTCATCCCTATCTTCGTAAGAGGCGACATCAGCGGAAATATGGGTGGCTTCAAACCTTTTTTCTCTCTTGATCTTGGATATGCGATCAATACGCAGAATACCGATTGGGGCGCAGTCCTCGTCAATCCCATGATTGGACTCGATTTCGGAAAGGTTTATGCAGGAATAGGCTATCAGGCCTTATGTTGGACTCCAAAGAACGCAAGTGCCTCTAACTGCTTCAACCTGAAAATAGGTTACAAATTCTAAATCAAAGCTTCAAAAATAAATTGTCGAGGATACCCGCTTTTTGGGTATCCTTTATTGCTATTTCTCCATATTTTTTGTAAATTTGCATAATATTAAGTCAATAATATTATACAGAGGAGACATGACAACTCGACGTAGCTTTATAAAAGGATGTGCAGGTTTGGCTTGTGCATGCTGGTTTGGTTCGGTTTTCGACTTTACAGCCAAGGGGAATGAGGTAGACAAAATGCCAGAGATAAACAGGGATGAAACTTTCGCCCTTCAATGGATAACGGAACTACTTGATTCATTGGACAAGAATAATCTTACGGATTCCCAACTGAGAAGAATCGTAAAGTCAGCCTCTCAAGCTCATCATGATCTATTGAATGTTCCGGAAATGGTGAAACCATATATCGGGAAACCTTATGAATTCATTGAGTTCTTACAGAACTCATGGGGGTGGATTGTTAAGGAGGATAACACTAACCGTATGCTTATTGTAGACGAGAATAAACCTGTCTGTGTTTGTCCTCTTCTCAAGAATAATTCCAATCGGCTCTTTCCTGCTTTATGCTACTGTTCTGAAGGTTTTGCCGAGAAGATGTTCTCTTACGTTTATGAGCATCCGGTGGAAGTGACTGTAGCTGCATCAGTTCAACGTGGCAATCCCTCCTGCATATACCATGTACGATACTGACAATTCAAAATTCGACTGGTAGGAACGCACGGTTTGTGTGTCCATTCTTCGACATTGACTTGACAGCTCGGAGAGCTGGTATCATGCAAAAACCCCGGACTTCAGTCCGGGGCATCCCTGTCAATAGCTCAGTAGCCTCGGAGAGGCACTTTATGATTTAGTCATGTTTTTTGTTCATAGAACTGAAAATCCTACTTAAGGTATTTATCAAGGAAACGGAAGAACGTCCGCTGCCAAAGAATTGCATTCTGCGGCTTCAGGATCCAGTGGTTCTCGTCGGGGAATACAAGCATTTCTGCTTCAAGGCCATGCATCTTGGCTGCGTTGAATGCCATCATACCCTGTGAGGCGAGGATGCGATAGTCGAGTTCACCGACTGTAACGAGGATAGGAGCGGTCCAGTTGTTGACGAACTTGTGGGGGGAAGTGGCGAATGTGCGTTGAGCGGTTGCGTTTGAACTATCCCAAGGAGCTCCACCCATATCAAAGTCGGCAAACCACATTTCTTCTGTCTCGAGATACTGAGCCTCCATATTGAAGATACCTGCATGTGCAACGAGCGCTGCAAAACGTCCTTCATGGTGACCGGCCAGCCAGTATACTGAGAAGCCGCCATAGCTTGCGCCGATGGCGCCGATTTTCTTTTCATCGACGTAAGGTTGGGCTGCTATATAGTCAGATGCGGAGAAATAATCGCGCATGTTCTGGCCACAATAGTCTCCTGATATCTGACGGTTCCATTCTTCACCGAAGCCCGGAAGACCGCGACGGTTGGGCGCAATGATCACATATCCCTGAGAAGCCATGATGCGGAAGTTCCAGCGATAGCTCCAGAACTGGCTGACTGCCTGCTGGGGGCCACCCTGACAGTAAAGGATAGCAGGATATTTCTTGTTTGGATCGAAGTTCGGAGGCAGGATGACCCAGCAGGTCATTTCCTTGCCGTCGGTAGTTGGAACAAGGTGTTTCTCAACCTTAACTTCGGCAAGCTGAGACAATATATCCTTGTTGATCTCAGTCAATTGCTTTACACTGCCTGTCTCTGCAACATAAATGTCGTTGGGCTCAAGCATCGAATGACGCATACATGCCACTTTTCCGGTGTCGCCGAGAGGCTGAACGCCTACGTAATCATACTGTCCGTCTGCAATGACTTCTATCTTGGCATCTGCTACACTAATCTTGAAGATCGGCATCACACCATCACTATATCCATTGAATACGATTTCTTTGCTGTCTGGAGTCCATGCTATGCCTTCTGGCCAGCGGTCCCAATCTGCAGTAAGATCCTTGACGTCTCTTGAAGCCATATCCATAACCATGAGGCGCTTTTTGTCACTCTCATATTTGGCTGTCTTCATCGAGAGGAAAGCCAGGCTCTTGCCGTCAGGAGAGAAAGCAGGATCTGTGTCGTAACCGGGCCATTCCTCTCCGGGAGTCAGGCATTCCGTCTTGCCGCTTTCCAGATCATAAAGGAAAAGATCGCTGTCTGTAGAGAAAGCATACTCCATTCCTTTTAGCTTACGGCTTACATATACGAGCTGTTTACTGTCAGGACTCCAGGCAAATGACTCGGCGCCTCCGAAAGGTTTCATCGGACATTCAAACGGTTCGCCTTCCATTATGTCTTTTGCACCTGAGATATCGGCTCCATCGAAATCTGCTACGAAGGGGTGTGGAATCGACTCCACCCATTCGTCCCAATGCTTATACATAAGATCGTCTACGAGGCGCCCGCTGGTCTTGTCAAGTCCTGCAAACAGAGCGGAATCATTCTGGTTGAAATCTTTAATTGATGTGGAATATACCACTTTCTTGGAGTCGGGAGAGAAAAGGAAGCATTCTACTCCGCTTTCTACCGCCGAATGACAGGTTACGTTTCTTCCATCCGGTTGCATGGAGAAAATCTGCATCTTCCCTTGAGTGTCCTTACCGAGATATGCGAGCCGTTCTCCTCCGTTGATCCACTGTAGATTGCCTTCCGACCCTGCCGTGTGTGTCAGTCTCGTCACTTCTCCTCCTTCTGCCGGAACTGTGTAAATCTCGGAGTTTCCTTTGTTTTCCTTGACATCCTCATACTTGATGGTAAAAGCGATGGTCTTGCCATCCGGAGACGCAACTGCTCCGTTCACCTGTCCCAGTGCTTCAAGCACTTCCGGGGTCATTTGGCCGTCAACGATGTTGATCTCAGGTTTCTCGATCACATTCTCTTCAGACCCTCCTTCCTTGCATGATGTAGCAAGGCATAGGGGCAGGATCAATGCTCCCATAGCTAAACTTGACTTGTTCATTTTCTTGTCTTTTTGTTATTGGGTTTGTTTGAAGTATTGATTTTTCTATTATTTTTATCATATTGTTTGTTGGAAGGATGATAACCGGGATAAAGTCTTGTTATCAGATCCGGTCTGTGAAGTCTTCGCAGCTCCTCTGTAATCTGAGCTTTCATCTCGGGCTTATACCAGAAGAAGAACTGTCGCTGTGCAAGTTTTTCTTTTTCCGAGGTTGCGGTAAAAATCTTTTCTCCTGTATATGGGTGGATACCTGTATAATATATCTCGCTTGCAACAGTCATGGGAGTAGGAGTGAAGTCCTGCACCTGTTCCAGATGGAAGTTGAGTCCTTTCGTTATGCACGCGAGCTCTGCCATATCAGTTTCTCTGCAGGCCGGATGCGAAGAAATGAAGTATGGTATCAGTTGTTGGTTTAGCCCATGTTTTCGGTTTATGCTGTCGAATATCTTCTTGAAGTCATAAAACAGGTCGAATGATGGTTTTCTCATGCAGTTGAGTACCTTGTCGGATGTATGTTCTGGTGCTACCTTCAGTCGGCCGCTGACATGGTTTGCTATCAGTTCTTCAAGATATTCCGCATTGGCCCTGGTCTTTTCAGGAGTATCTGCCGGTGCCATGGCGAGATCGTATCTTACACCGCTACCAACGAATGATTTCCTTACTCCCGGAAGGGCGTCAACGCTCCTATAGATATCTGTAAGATGAGAATGGTCATTATCAAGGTTCGGACATGGCTTAGGATGCAGACAAGATGGTCTGGCACATTTTTTACATATCTCTCTGTTTTTCCCTCCCATGGCATACATATTGGCCGATGGGCCTCCGAGATCTGATATGTAACCCTTGAAATCCTCCATCTGAGTCACTTTTTTTGCCTCTTTTAGTATTGACTCCTTGCTGCGGGAAGCTATGAACTTTCCTTGATGGGCTGAAATTGTACAAAAGGCACAACCACCGAAACATCCTCGATGCATGCAAATCGAATGGCGTATCATTTCATATGCAGGAATTGTCTTTCCTTTATATCTGGGATGTGGAATGCGTGTGAAAGGAAGATCAAACGATGCATCGATCTCTCCTTGGCTCATAGGTGGCCACATTGGATTAATCTGAATCATTCGTCCATCTGTAGATTGGAAAAGAGTCTTGCCGTTCCATCTATTGCTTTCCTCTTCAACATGTCTGAAGTTTTGCGCTTGTTTCCTTTTGTCGGCCAGGCATTCTTCAAAGCTTGAGAGAATGATGGAATTAGAAGGGTTTTTCAAGACATCCTTGGCGTCAGTGAAGAATACGGTCTGTGGTACATCGGTGATATTGGATATTCTCTCTCCTTTGTCAAGCCTATCGGCAAGAGCAAGCATGGTTTTCTCTCCCATCCCGTATGAAATCATATCCGCTCCCGAATCGGCAAGTATGGATGGGCGTAGTCTGTCTGCCCAGTAATCGAAGTGGGCCACTCTACGCAAAGAAGCCTCTATGCCGCCGGCTATTACAGGGACTTCAGGGTAAAGATCCTTAAGAATCTTAGTATAGACGATAGTCGGATAGTCGGGACGCATGCCATGTTTACCTCCAGGCGTATACGCATCGTCATGCCTTAGACGGCGGTTAGCGGTATAATGGTTCACCATAGAGTCCATGGCGCCTGCCGACACTCCAAAGAATAATCTTGGTTTTCCAAGCTTCTTGAAGTCGCGAAGATCGTCGCGCCAGTTAGGCTGAGGCACAATGGCAACCTTGTAGCCTGCTTGCTGAAGGGTCCTTCCAATTACAGCCGCGCCAAAAGAAGGATGATCCACATATGCGTCTCCGCTGAAAAGAATGATATCCGCCTGATCCCAGCCGAGCGTCTTCATTTCATCCGAAGTGGTAGGAAGAAAATCAGTTTTCTTATACATGGCTTTCCTGTTCTTTAGCCGAAGCAAGTTCCTTGAGTGCAAGAAGTTCGTCACGCAGTCGGGCCGCTTCCATGAAGTCCATGGCTTTAGCCGCTTTTGTCATATCCGCCTGTACCTTGCTGATACGTGCCTTAAGGTCTGACGCGCTCATATATTCTACGACTGGATCCGCAACAAGAGCTGCCTCCTGATGCTCTTCTTCGAAATAAGGTCGAGGTTCGGCTTTCTGTTTGGATATGTTTTTTTGAGTTTTGCCCGGTTTCGAAACCATAGGTCTGGATGGCTGTTGACCTGGACTCTCTGACGTGGTGCCCTGATATAGGTCGATCAAATCTGTATTTGTCTTCTTTATGATTGGGGTAGGAGTAATGCCGTGTTGCTCGTTGTAGAGTTGTTGCTTTGCGCGTCTTCGCTCTGTCTCGTCAATAGTCTTCTGCATGGATTCCGTCACCTTGTCGGCATACATTATTACCATTCCATTGACGTTTCGGGCGGCACGTCCGGCCGTCTGTGTCAGTGAACGATGGTTGCGCAGGAAACCCTCTTTGTCTGCATCAAGGATAGCTACGAGAGATACCTCCGGAAGGTCAAGACCCTCTCGGAGAAGATTGACACCGATGAGCACGTCGTATGTTCCTTCTCTTAGGTCATTGAGAATCCTTATGCGGTCAAGAGTATCCACATCGGAATGTATATAAGCGCTTCTTACACCAAAACTCTGAAGATGGGCGTCAAGCTCCTCTGCCATACGCTTAGTTAGCGTAGTGACAAGTGTTCGCTCGCCTCTCTCGATACGGAGCTGTATTTCCTCAAGAAGATCATCAATCTGGTTCATAGATGGGCGCACCTCAATTTCAGGATCAAGTAGACCTGTAGGCCGAATGATCTGTTCCGTTACTATACCTTCTGATTTCTGGAGTTCGTAATCACCCGGAGTTGCACTGACGTATATTGTCTGAGGTGTGAGGCGTTCGAATTCTTCAAATTTCAAGGGTCGGTTGTCGATTGCCGCCGGAAGACGGAATCCGTATTCCACAAGGTTGAGTTTTCTCGCGAGGTCGCCGGAATACATTCCTCTTAGCTGAGGGAGTGTTACGTGGCTTTCATCAATAATAGTAAGGAAGTCCTTAGGAAAGTAGTCAAGCAGGCAGAAAGGGCGCATGCCTGGCTCGCGGCCGTCGAAATAGCGTGAATAGTTCTCAATGCCGGAGCAGTGGCCGAGTTCCTTGATCATCTCAAGGTCATAGTTTACACGTTCGGTTAGCCGCTGAGCCTCGAGAAACCTTCCGTCGTTTCTGAAGAATTCAGCCTGAGCTCCTAAGTCGAGGGCAATTTGGTTTACAGCATTGTTGGTTCTTTCTTTACTTGCCACGAAAATGTTGGCAGGATATATATTGAATCCATCGAGTTCGCTTAGTATGATGCCTGTCTGTGGGTCTACCGTCTGGATCTTCTCGATTTCGTCTCCCCAGAAGACAACGCGGAGCTGAATGTCTTCAAAAGAGAGCTTGATGTCTACAGTATCTCCCTTTACCCTGAATTCACCGCTGCCAAGGTCCACTTCAGTCCGGCTGTAAAGGGAATCGACAAGTTGACGCAGGAATGCGTTTCGTGAAACACGCTGTCCGAGTTCTATCCTTACTACGCTTTTTGAGAAATCGTCAGGATTTCCCATACCATATATGCAACTGACTGACGAGACAACCACGACATCGCGACGTCCGCTGAGAAGTGCCGCTACTGTGGAAAGTCGTAATTTCTCGATCTGGTCATTTATCATCAGGTCCTTCTCTATATATTTGTCGCTGGCCGGTATATAAGCCTCCGGTTGATAGTAGTCGTAGTAGCTTACGAAATACTGCACGGAGTTTTCCGGAAAGAAATTCTTCATCTCTCCGTAAAGCTGCGCGGCTAGGGTCTTGTTATGGCTTAGTATCAGGGTTGGTTTCTTGACCTCCTGAATCACATTTGCCATAGTGAATGTCTTTCCGCTCCCTGTCACTCCGAGAAGTGTCTGAGAGGGGTGCCCTCCTTTGACACCCTCCGCAAGTTCGGCTATGGCCTCCGGTTGGTCTCCGGTAGGCTGATATTTTGAAGTTATTTTAAATTCCATGACAATATGCCTTTCGGGGCAATTCATAATTCTTACAAAAGTAATGAAAACTATTGGAAAAACAAAATTTATGGCGTTTAAAAACGTAAAAAAGAGGAGGCTCCATCACGGAGATTCCTCTTCAATAATTGATTATAGGATTAGTTAGATAATATATATAGTTTTTACAGATTTGTTATCTTGGACGATTTCCACCTGGAAAACCTCCGCCTCCGGGGCCCGAAGAAGTTCCTACTGTCGTTACTGTTCCCTTTACAGTGAATGAACCTACGGTGTTTCCTTCGCTCCAGTTTCCACCGTCATACCACCCGTTCCATTCATCGGAAGCATTTGAAATCTTGCCATTGGAGCTAACCTGATATGTGGCACCATCCTTAAGTTCATTCGAACTGAAGAATAGACTGCCGCTTAAGGAGCGCGGAGTGGTATAAGTGATTATCGGTTTTCCATCTTCTCCTAAGATTGCGATTGACTGGCCTTTCGTAAATTGAATTCCATTGTATATTACCGTATTTTGTGTGCTTGATGAAGCAGGGGAAATAGATGAACCGCTAATACCAATTAACGTACCCCCATTTATCTTAAAATCATTGGATCGATCGCAATCGAATGCCTCTTCCGGGGCGCGGCTACCGTTGGAGATAGTCACTCCTCCATTGAATGTCAAAGTTCCGTTAGAATCGATACCATCGTTATTGACAGCATAGGCATAGATTCGTCCGCCATTGACAGTTATAGATTTTGCCGCGTTGATAGCATCGTCATAGGCATACACATATATATTGCCACCATTTACCGTGAGGTCTGCCTTGCTTTCGAGTCCTTCAGATCCGTCGCTCACTCCGGTCACCATTATGTTTACGGTGCCATCGTCTATGGTTATGTTGCCATCTGCCTTTATCCCTTTAGGAGAAGAGTCAAGGTCAAGAGCAGCGTTGTAGACGTATTTGCCTCCTGTAGTCACCACTGTAGTCTCACCTCCAGTCACATTAAGGTTTCCATCTGCGTTGATTCCTTTTCCACCTGTTCCGCAGCTCTTGATGGATATCGTACCGCCGCTGATGTTCACGTTTCCGTCTGTCTTTATTCCTGCCGCGGAGGAAGTGTCGTTTTCATCTGCGTCGTAGATAGCATCTCCCTTGGTGTTAAGATCAAGCTGTCCGCCTCTGATATCGACATGGTAGTCTGTCTTAATTCCTTTTCCGGCTTCTGATTCCGTAAGTGTGTAGATTAAGCCTCCGGCAATGATGACGCCAATATCGTCAGATTTGTCACCCTTTATATGGATGGCATTTTTTGCAGCTTCTGTTACAGCTATTGTGACTCCGGGACGCACATACATGTATCCGTCTGAGGCTATGCCATGTTTCTGCTTGCCTGACACTATAAGACTTCCTGCACCGCTGAAGATAAGGTTTCCTTCACTGAAGAAACATCCTTTTCTGTCTTCACTGTCAGAAGTGTTTCCGTTGAGATAGTAATGATCGTCAGAATACTTGCTCGCATCGGTCAGTTTATTTTCCGTTCCCGAAGCAAGATTTACGAAAAGACGCTTTTTGCACTGGTTGTTGATTGCCGGACCGGTTTGAGATGTCAATTCAACTCCATTGAGGTTGAGAAGAGACTTTTTCTCGCCGTATATCTTTAGCGAACCGTTGTCGCTCTTCCCGCTGACGTTAATCTCAACACCGCTCACCGAATTGGTAAGCATATCTATGACAACATGGCTGCCGTTGACATTTGATATGATATCTTTGCAATCAGTTTCTACCACAGCACTTTCGCCGGAATAGGTAACAGTGACCTTATTCTTGAATTTGTTGGCTTCCCAGTATAAGTCTTCGTCAGTGCCAACAATGTCTTTGTCGGCATCAGTTGCTTTCTGTCCCTGATAGGGGAGAATCTGAGAGTCGAAATCTGGAGTATTTCCATCTTCATTTCCCGCATTTCCAGGTATATCAGGACCGTTGCCCCATTCCGGTGGTCCGTCGGGGTAATTTGGTTCGTTGTTCGAACATGATGCAAGAGCCAATACCACTACCAAAGTGATAATAAATTTGATCTGTTTCATTGAGTTGTTGATTATGGATTATTAATTTTCATTTTCAATGCTCTTCAGGGTTTCTGCCTGGAGCCGGGAGGAGCTGGAACATTTTTTTCAACTGTTCGTTGCGGATTGTCTGCCATTTAGAAAAAGCTTCTGGATTTTTCTTGAATATCTTTTGAATTGACTTGACAAGTTTTTCCTCCTGCTTGGCACGCTTCTTCTCCATTTTTTGGATATCTTCAGGTTTAGGACCGACACCATTTGGGTTGCCATTCCCAGGACGTCCTGGTCTTTGACCATTGAAATCAGGATGACCTCCTTGATGTGCGCCGGGATGTCCACCACCAAATCCGGGCCCATTTCCGGGACCACCGTTACCCGGACGATTGCCCATTTGGCCTCCGTGACGACCACCCGGCGGGGGAGCGGGCATAGTCATCCCATCAGATTGAGATCCGAAGATAGCTTTGTTATATTTATCATATGCGGAATAGACCTTTTCAAACTGAGAGTGATCGAGATTTAGCTGTTTTCTCACCTCATCTGCCTGCTCGTATGTCGACTGAGGTTGCAACCCCATTGGTTGCGCGTATGCCATTATGCATATAAACGCTGATAATGAGAGTATCAGTATTCTTTTCATTTTTTCAGAGTTATTTGATTTCCATCGCAAAATTAACTCAAAATGAAAAGTTGTGCAAAAAAGTTCTGCATACAGGCTATTATATCATGTGAAAAGCCGTTTTAGCAGGGTTGAGATTTTATTCTCTTAACGTTCTTTTGCACGAGAAATATTGGAATATAAGGCGAAGTATTTCCATAGCGGAGCTGCCATAAGGGCTTGTTTCATCTCGTCGGAGAGCAGCATATCAAAGACTTCCGATTCATTGAGAAGTCTTACGTCGATGTCCTCGGTGGCGTCAAGATCTTGACCGGCGGTTTTTCTAACTCCTCTGGCGAGGAAACAGTGGGTGAGGTTGTTGCATGTGGAAGGATTCTGCCCGATAACTGTCAGAAGTTCCCATTCGCCGCCAGAATATCCGGATTCCTCAAGCAGCTCTCTTTTTGCCGCTTCAAGCGGATCTTCGCCCGGTTCAGACACTCCGGCCACAAGCTCAATGAAGACATCACGCAATCCGTGACGGTATTGCTCAACCATCACGAACTTTCCATCTTCAGTAATAGCGATGACGTTTACCCAATTCGGATATTCAAGCACATAATGCTCCGGATTGATTCGACCGTCCGGCAGCCGGACTTTGTCGCGTCTTGCTGTCAGCCACGGTCTACGTATAAGATACTCGCTCTCAAGTATGTCCCATTTCTTCTTTTTCATTATTATTTGTCTGTCTTACTGTCAATATAACGATATATACAAATGTAAATTGTCGAAACTCTGGAAACAAATTTTAAAATATCGGTTACTTATGAAATTTAAATATTATATCATAAGGAATATGGCTGGCAGGTTATTGAATATGTGTAGTGCGACGCCCCACCAGAAACCCAGGTTAATACGATAATATGTGATGGCACATCCCGCAAAAAAAGGAACAGATATTATGCATATCATATAAGGTAAAAGAAGCAGGCTATAAGTGGAGAAGGCGATGAGATGTATTAGGCCGAACGCAATTGCGCTAATCCATACAGTGCTCTTATAATATATCTGTTTTTGTTCACGCCAGAAGGTATCGTTAGTGAAATAGAATATAAACAAAAATACAGCTATTGCTCCTGATACATATATTGAGGCTATGCCAATAGTAAGACGGTTTATATGCTGCCACAGAATATACAATGGAATGCAAGCCATGGCAAGTGCTATTTGCCATCTTCTGAAAGATAATCCGAGCCTGAAGATACACTCCTCAAGCAGTGGAGCAACAAAGCAAATGGTAAGGAAAACATAAGCTGAGGATCCAAGATTTTTGGCGGATGACGGGTCTCCAGCAAACTTAGTGAGGTTTTCAGGATTGATGCCGCAAGCATTATAAATGCTGACGCATCCTATGATAAGGAGAATCGCAAAAATACGGCTGATCAACCAGAATATCAAGCCATAGCCAACAATCCACTTTTTTGAGTGAATAGCATAATCATCTGTACGCGAAAGAATGAATTTCATGACAGTTATTCTTTATCAAAATTTAGAAGTTTATTGAATTGTCTTACATTACTCTTATACCATAGACACTCAAGAATGAATCCAAGCACCGTAAGTCCCCAGACATAATACATTCTCCATGTATATATAAATGATGGAATAAAAGAGATCCACAACATTAGTGTCAAAATAACACCGGAGCCGATTAGCTCCAAATTGCGATATTGCCTTTTGATCGTAATGATGGTTTTCAATATCTTCGTATTGGAATCCTTATATATATCCATTTTCTTTAATGCTATATAGCCTTTGATACTATATAAAATCATGATGAGAATCGTAATACAAAATACCGCGATCCACCAATAAGGGAGTTTCAGTGGTGCCCATATTCTTGAGGTAGCCATCAATATGAGAGTGATAGAGACAAGTACCTGGCTCCATAAGGATCTTCTTAAAATCCTTGTTTTGACATCTTTGCCTTTTGAGATATTTCGTATTACCAATTCCTCATTTATTTGTGGTTCTATTTGTGGCCTCACAGACTGCCACTTCGATTTGAGATCTTCAAGTTCCATAGTTAATCTCCTTTCTTCCCGATATTTTTTCCTTTATTCGATGTAGACGCGATGCCACGGTATTTCTCGGTATTCCCATATTGTAAGCGATATCCTCATAGCTTACTTCATCTAGCCACATCAATATCAAGGCCTTATCCATCGGATTAAGTTGCGCTATCACAGAATAAAGCCATTCGAGTTTTTCCTTTGCATCCAATTCATTTTCATCTTGAAAATGAATCGAAGGCAGTTCTTCCAAAGAAAGTGTCTTAATCTTTGGAGTCAGTTTCCTTAGAGAAAACAGGCAGGTATTTATGCACACTTTATAGACCCATGTTGATTCCGAACTCTCATGTCGGAAATTTCGATAACCTTTATATAATGAGATCAGCACTTCTTGCCTCATGTCTTCAAACGACACGTCCTTAGTGGCATAGAAATAGCAAACACTGAAAATTATCTTTTCATGTCTACTGATCATTGCGGCAAAGACTTTATTATATTCAGAATCCATATCCATGAGTTTCTCTTTATATAGTAAGTGGCTCTTTTCCCCAAAAAGTTCCCTACTTCCAATAAAAAAGCATATTTAAGGCAGAAAC
>JAIECF010000075.1 GCA_029068655.1 Muribaculaceae bacterium
GCTCCAGGCTCACATCAGCGACTTTGCCGTCTTCGTATTCAAGATATACGATAAGATTGTTCTTGTCTGCCATAATTCTTTAATATTAGCCGATTGTGTGGTTTGCGAATAATTCCTTTATAAGTCCTTCGATTGCCTCGTCCGTGTTTTCTATCTTGCGGGCTTCCTTGGCGGTGAAGACTACATTTTCGATGCTCTTCACTTTTGTCGGGCTTCCGGCAAGGCCACACTGCGACAGATCAGCCTCGACGTATTCAGCGTTCCACTCACCTATATTGAGATATGGGCGTTTTTCTATGAGCTCCTTTTTCTTCTCGTCCTTGGCTACTTCTGAGGGTACGGCCGCATATTTATATTTCTGAAGGCATTTTGCATTGCGCGGACGGCAGTCTGCCGCACTTCCATTGACAGTTACTACGAGAGGAAGCGGAGCCTTTACTGTCTCGACGCCTGATTCGATTCTTCGTTTTACTGTCACTTTGCCGCCATCAGCGTCAATAATCTCTTCTGCATAAGTGACTGTAGGAAGACCAAGCTTTTCGGCAACCTGTGGACCTACCTGTGCGGTGTCTCCGTCTATAGCCTGACGGCCACCTATGATGATATCGTAATCTCCTATTTTCTTGATTGCTGCGCTGAGCGCATAGGAAGTGGCAAGGGTATCAGAACCTGCAAAAGCGCGGTCGGAAAGCACAACGCCGTTGTCAGCTCCTCTATAAAGTCCTTCACGGATGATTTCGGCAGCACGGGCCGGACCCATTGTAAGTATAGTGACTTTGGAGCCGGGATACATGTCCTTAAGGCGGAGAGCCTGCTCAAGTGCATTGAGATCCTCGGGATTGAAGATAGCTGGGAGAGCGGCACGATTGACGGTGCCGTCTTCCTTCATCGCATCTTTTCCGACGTTTCTCGTATCAGGCACCTGCTTCGCAAGCACAATGATATTTAAACTCATAATTTATTTATATTATGTTTGTAAATAATTATCAATTAGCGTATATCTTTTCATTACCATCCCAATTGTTAATCCTTACTGATATGCTTTAATACTGACTGTCTCAATGCACACAATTCGGATTTGAGTGCAAAATTAATAAAAATTATTGAATATTTACTATAATCTCTTTAAGAAAACCTAACTTAATTGTTAAATTCAACCATTTTCTAACAATGATTGTTAGTATTTTAAATCTTTTAACATTTAAACTATGGCAAACGTATTCTTCATAGCAAGGAAGACCATAAAGAATCATACCAATGGAGGCACAGTGTTGATGGCAGCAACCGCCCTTGCTCTTCTTGTGGTCAATCTTCCTTTTCTTCATGACTTCTACAATAGTTTGTGGACTCATACTATAGCCCTGCGCGTTGGTGGCTTCAATCTTTTTAGCCATCATGGTCATCCCATGTCTATCATGGATTTTATCAACGACGCACTAATGGCCGTCTTCTTCTTTTCTGTGGGTCTCGAGATCAAACGTGAAGTTCTGGTAGGAGAATTGTCATCTTTCCGTCAGGCTTTGCTCCCTATCATAGCTGCTGTCGGAGGAATGATAGTGCCGGTTGGAATTTTCTTTCTTCTGGGGCATGGAACTGATTATATTCAGGGTGCTGCAATTCCGATGGCAACAGATATCGCATTTTCACTTGGGGTGCTGGCGATGCTTGGAAACCGGGTCCCCATCGGGCTGAAAATATTCCTGACGACTCTTGCAGTTGTTGATGACATTGGTGGTATTCTTGTAATTGCTATTTTCTATTCCGGTCACATTGACTATGTATCGCTTCTATGGGCAGCCGGACTTCTTGCCATTCTCATAATAGGTGGAATATGTGGAGTACATTATAAGACATTCTATGTCACCATTGGAATTTTCGTTTGGTTCCTATTCCTTCAGTCAGGTATTCATCCCACTATTGCAGGAGTGCTTGTGGCATTCTGTGTGCCGGCTAAACCTGTTTACGCTCCTAATAAATATATAAAGGCGATTCGCAGGTCTATCAGTAATTTCTCACAGGAGGATGAAGAAAAGCTCGATAAGCGTGGCATTCTTACCAAGGAACAGACTAACTGGCTAAAGGAGATAGAGTCTGCATCTGATAAGGTGATCTCCCCTCTCCAAGACCTGGAAGACTCTCTTCATCCTATTGTAAACTTCATTGTTGTGCCCTTGTTCGCTTTTGCGAATGCAGGAATATGGCTTGGAGATGTCAATGTGGCAGACATATTTTCAGGTGTTTCAATTGCGATCATAGCGGGTCTCGTTATTGGTAAGTTTATAGGTATTTTCGCATTTAGCTGGGCTTGCATCAAAGCTAAGCTCGCACCTATGCCTGAAGGAAGCAACTGGGCGCAACTGGCGGCGATATCTGTGCTTGGAGGAATCGGTTTTACTGTTTCTCTCTTTATCGCCAATCTTACTTTTGGAGAAGACGTTTATCTATCGCAGATACTCAATAACTCCAAATTAGGTATTCTGATTGGTTCTTTCCTTGCCGGTTTCCTCGGCTGGCTATTCCTGCATTTGACATTGCCGAAAGTTAAAGAAGTGAAAGTTGATGAATAAAATTTCTAATTCTGTATAGACTGTCGGTGTCCCTTCAAAGACGACCGACAGTCTTCTTGTCTTAATGAGTTTTAATTTACGTTTTATTAGAGTTAGATGAACCACCATTTTTTCAAAAAACAACATTTTTGGGCAGTCCTTCCTATTTTTTTTTCCGACAAGAAAAAAAACTCAAAAATTTTATGTATTTTTGCATCCTCTCATCATAGTAGTGAATACATCAATACATACTGATAAAACACTTTGATTCAAATGTAGCCATATGGGAAAAGATTATTTTAGTAAGAGGGTAAGTGTACGCAGTTATGAGAAGAAGCATATACCCGAACATCTTTTAGACAATATATTGGAGAGGGCCATGCGTGCGCCTACGTGTGGAAATATGCAGCTATACAGCGTTGTAGTGACCCGTGCTCCTCACCAACTCGAACGGCTTGCCAAGGAGCATTTCAACCAGCCGGCCGCCATTGGTGCGGATGTGATACTGACGATATGCGCCGATTTCAACCGGTTTACAGAATGGTGCGAGGCCAGCGGAGCAAAACCCGGCTTCGACAATTTCCACTCGTTCATGATGGCTCTTACAGATGCCATCATCTTCACTCAGCAGATTGTCACAATAGCGGAGATGGAAGGACTGGGCACATGCTATCTCGGCACCGTAAACTATAACGCCAGGCAGATCTCCGAACTACTTGAGCTTCCTGATCTTGTGGTGCCAGTGGCTTCGATTTCTCTCGGATATCCGGCGAGCTTTACGGCACAGTGCGAAAGACTCCCACTCGCCGCCATCAAGCATGACGAGACTTACCGCAAGGACTCTCGAGAAGACGTCATAAAACTCTTCAAAGCTAAGGATGAATTCTCCGACAATCGAAAGTTTGTCGAGGAAAACGACAAAGAATCGCTTGCTCAGGTATTCACCGATATCCGATACCCCGAATCTGTAAACACAACTGTGTCTGAATCATTTATAAGCCTACTGAAAAATAAGGGATTCCTCTGATGAGGAAGCCCTTATAAAAATATCTGGATTGATTCTAAAGTGCGGTATTTGGACCGATTCTAATGTCTTTCTATCATTACTCAGATGTTATATGAAAAAGGCATAGGTAATGAATACACGAGAAAAAGAGATATATAGGGTTACAATTGCCGGCACGATAATCAATGCAATACTAGTTGCCCTAAAGTTCTTGGCGGGAGTAGTGGGTCACAGCTCAGCATTGGTAGCAGATGCAGTGCACTCACTGACAGATTTCATCTCTGATATTGTCGTGCTTGTTTTCGTGAGAATATCTGGTAAACCGCGTGATAAAGAACACGGTTATGGTCATGGTAAATTCGAGACTCTCGCCACAATGATCATTGGAGTGCTTCTCGCGGCTGCGGGAATAGGCTTGATAATTAAAGGTAGTAACCAGGTTTGGCTTAGCCTTCATGGCCTACAGCTTCCGGAGCCTACATGGATTGCACTGGCAGTTGCTTTAATTTCCATAGTATCCAAAGAAGTACTCTACAGATTTACGATCAGGCAAGGAAAGAAACTGAACTCCGATGCGGTAGTTGCTAATGCGTGGCATCATCGAAGTGATGCGATATCCTCGCTGGGAACATTGATCGGTATTGCCGGAGCCATATTCTTCGGAGCCAAATGGAGGATACTTGACCCTTTAGCAGCAGTTATAGTAAGTTTATTCATCATAAAGGCCGGTTATGATATAATAAAGCCTGCAATAAATGAACTTCTCGAAGCCTCTCTTTCGAAAATACAGACCGACGAAATATCGGTAATTATTCGTTCTGTAAAAGGTGTCAAAGGTTTTCACAATCTTCTTACCCGTAAGATCGGTAACTCGATAGCCATCGACGTCCATGTTATGATGGACGGAAATCTCAGTCTTTTTGAAGCTCATGAAATAGCAAGTAAAATCGAAAAGGACATTCGTCATCGCTTTGGAAAGGAAAGCTTGATCAACGTTCATATGGAGCCTTTGGGTGATTAGATTTAAATATCTCTTTTATTTTAGCATTTTCTTTAAAGAAATATTATTTTGTATGAAGTTTAGAACAGAATACGAGTCGAAGCCTGGCAATTTAATTCTTGATCCTCAGCGTTCTTTAGTTCTCATTGGATCTTGTTTCACCGATTATATCGGTGAGCGTATGCGCATGTGCAGATGGAGCGCTTATCCTAATGTTACAGGTACTCTCTATAATCCTAAATCTATCTCTAAAATACTTAGGTTGGCAACGACATGGGAAAATGTTTCAGATGCTATTGATTGTTCCTTAGCTCAAAGAGATCAGTTATGGATGTCTTGGTTATCTGATTCCGGATCAACTACATATAGTAAGAAAGAGACCAAAGAACGAGTATTCAGGCGTTTGTTGGACCTTCGCAATAAGTTGAAAGGAGCTCGCGCTCTTATAGTGACCTTCGGTACCGCATGGATATTCGAACTTAAGGAGCGTCCGGGTTATGTCGTCTCTAATTGTCATAAGTTTCCAGCTGAAATGTTTCTGCGTCGGCGTCTGTCAGTTTCTGAGATAGTGTCAGAATGGAAGGAACTACTCGATCTATTATCACAATCGTATCCAGAACTTAGGATTATTTTTACTGTAAGCCCGGTACGCCATCTCAAGGATGGTTTTGAAGGTAACAGCAGATCAAAAGCTATCCTGCAGTTGGCATGTGAGGAGATCTGTAAGGAGTGCAATTCAGTCGATTATTTTCCTTCGTATGAGATCATGAACGATGACCTGCGTGATTATCGTTTTTACGGACCAGACTTGGTTCATCCATCAGAAAAGGCTGTTGATTACATCTGGGAGAAGTTTCAGGAGCGCTACTTGTCAAAGGACTCTCGAATTTTGTTAGTCGAAGGAGAGAAGGTGACCAAACGTCTTAATCACAGACCACTGTTGTTTGGAAATAGTGAAATGGCGCAATCAGCAGTCTCTCTCCAAAAGAAAGAAGCTGCAGAATATTATAATAAATTCATGGCTGCTCACCCGTCTATGTTATACATAGACGAATGAGTGAATTGAATTGTTTACGACATTCGGTCGCGGTAGTCCTCATATGTGAATTCTCGGAGCAGGATAGGCTCACCATCCTTCGGCTGTAGCCAGATTGAAGGATGCTGAATACCATTGAACATGTTTGTTTTCACTATCGTGTAGTGATTCATGTCACAGAGAGTCAACTTGTCGCCAGGTTTTAACGGTTTTGAGAAATCCCAGTCGCCCACATAGTCTCCACTCAGGCACGAGTTTCCTCCAAGACGATAGGTATGTCGCTCAGAATCTCCGAAATGATGATCTCCTGTACGCAAATCCGGATTTTCTTCTTCTTGAATGGCCTCAGATATGACAGGCTTATATGGCATTTCAAGACAGTCAGGCATGTGGCATGCAAATGAAGCGTCAATAATGGCTGTCTTGATTCCGGCATCTTCTACTACGTCAAGAACAGTTGTGATAAGGTCTCCGGTTTGCCACATGAATGCGCTGCCTGGCTCCATTATTATTTTTAAATTAGGATACTCCTTATGCAGGTCCTTCATCAAAGAGATTAGAAATTCGATATCATATCCTTTCCTGGTCATGAGATGTCCACCACCCATATTGAGCCATTTTACCTTTGGAAGAAGATGTCCATACTGCTCTTTAAGCGCCTCAAGCACCTGTGCGAGATCATGACTGTCCGATTCGCAAAGAGCATGAAAATGTAAACCCTCTATTCCTTCAGGCAAACCTTTTGAAAGAGCTGCGGCTGATTCACCGAAGCGAGATCCCGGAATGCATGGGTTATAGATATCTGTCTCAATCACGCTACAATGTGGATTGACTCTAAGGCCGGCGCTTACAGGTTTATCCGGATGTGAATAATTCCATTCATCCATCTGCGGCTTGAACTTGTGGAATTGAGCGAGAGAGTTGAAAGTTATGTGAGAGCATCCGGCAAGGAATTTTGGGAATGTCTCCTCGGTATATACAGGGCAATAGGCATGAACGTCATTTCCAAGATAATCGAGTGAAAGCTGCATCTCGTTAAGCGAACTTGCTGTGCTCGAAGAGAAAAATCTCTTTACTATAGGAAAAGTTTTCCAGAGTGCGTTGGCTTTGAAGGCCATGATAATCTTTACGTCTGCCTCTTGCTCCACACGGCGTAGAAGTTTGAGGTTACGCTCTATTCTATCTTCAAATACTATATAGAATGGGGTCTTTAATTTGGAAACTTTCATTATTGATTAATTAAAAATCGATTTTCCCTTTTTTTGCAGCTTCAAGCATCTTTGTTCCAGGCATGAGATATACCTCAAGACGACGGTTCTTGTCACGATTCTCAATAGATGTGTTAGGCACAAGCGGTGATTCATCACCGAATGCGTATGAGAAAGTAAACGATGTGTCCGCACCCTGCTCTTCAAACCATGTCGTTACGGTATCCACACGGTCCGCAGTTATATTATCTCTGTATTTCGACGACCCAGTGTTATCGGTATGCATGACGAGCAGTACGCGAAACATATCCGGATCTTTCATGTATCGTAAGATGGGAGTCAGATACTTGGAAGCTCCGGTAGATAGTTCTGATGAGTTTGGTGCGAAAAGTTCGCTGGCAGGAATAGTTATGAGAATAACTTCCTTTTTTCTGTAAGCCTCGATATTGCATTTTCCTTTTTTGGGTGATAAAGGACCGTTCATCAGTTTCTGTCTTGCTTCAAGATCCTGAAATTTACGGATGAGGTCAGCCGACTTCTGCTCTTTAGATAGGTCGACCGATTTGAGCATCTGCGCGAAGGTCAGGTCTTCAAGATTCTCTTGAGCTTTGGCGGCAAAGGTTGAGAATCCTGCTGCGAGCATTATATAAATTATCAATCTTTTAATCATCATAACTTTCAGTTAAGGTCAAGAAGGCCTTCAGGCAGACGCATATGTACTGTTTTGTCACCCTCATCCATCTTTTCAATAAAATCTTCTGTCAGTGGAATGTAAACGGTCTTTCCATCCGGTGTCTCCACGATGAAGAGTTCGTTCTCTGTATTTGTGTCTATATCTACAACCTTTCCGATTTCCCCAGTATCTACATCCTTGATTGTCCAGCCGATGAGATCGTCGTAAAGGGCGTACTCCTCGTCGTAGTTATCCAGCATATATTCTTTTAGGCGTTCGCGAAGTGCATATACTGTCTTGTTTACAAGGGACTTAGCCTCAACTTCACTGTCTATTCCCTCAAACTTTACCAGATATGAAAAGCTCCCTTTAGTACGTAGGCTTTCGGCATAAAAAGGAACATATATACCATCAATGTCAAGCACAACAGGATTCCCTTCCTCGATATAGCCGGGATCTATATCGAGCATAACATTTAATTCTCCTTTGAGCGCATGGGTCTTAAGGAGCTTTCCTACCGAGGTTATTTCTTCTTCAGTTATCATCAGTTTCTGAATATCTTGGCCCCTAAAGAGTTGAGGCGTTCATCAATGTGTTCATAACCGCGGTCTATCTGATCAATATTTTCAATTCTGCTGGTTCCTTTAGCCGACATAGCAGCCATAAGGAGTGCGATACCCGCGCGTATATCAGGGCTGACCATTCTCGCGGCTTTCAGAGAATTAAACTTTCCGCTACCGATCACCGCCGCCCGGTGTGGATCGCAAAGGATTATTCTCGCGCCCATATCTATCAGTTTGTCTACAAAGAAGAGCCTGCTCTCAAACATCTTCTGGTGTATAAGTACACTGCCTTTAGCCTGCGTGGCGGCTACCAGGAAAATACTCAGTAGATCAGGAGAGAGTCCGGGCCAGGGAGCGTCAGCGATAGTCATTATCGAGCCATCGATAAAGGTATCTATTTCGTATATTTCGTTCTGATTTATTACTATATCATCACCTTTTACGTCAAGATTTATACCGAGTCTGGCGAAAGCATCGGGAATTATTCCAAGATCTCTTACACCTACATTCTTCAGCGTGAGGTTGCTCCCGGTCATGGCTGCAATGCCTATGAAACTGCCTACTTCGATCATGTCAGGGAGCAGTCTGTGATTGGCTCCCCAAAGAGATTCCACCCCTGTAATAGTAAGAAGATTGCTCCCGATTCCTTCGATTTTTGCACCCATTCTTACAAGCATCCGGCAAAGTTGCTGCACATATGGTTCGCAGGCAGCGTTGTATATAGTAGTCTTCCCTTTTGCAAGTACGGCAGCCATCACGAGATTTGCCGTTCCAGTCACAGACGCCTCGTCAAGAAGCATATATACTCCGTTCAGTCCACCGGGAGCGGTTATGTTATAGACTCTTTTTGAAGAATCATAATCGAATTTGCCACCAAGTTTCTCTATACCTACGAGATGAGTATCAAGTCGACGGCGTCCAATCTTGTCTCCGCCGGGTTTAGGCAATACAGCTTCGCCAAACCGTGCCACCAACGGCCCTATTATCATTACCGAACCCCTCAGCGACTGAGCCTTTTTCAGGAATTCTTCTGTATGAAGGAATGAAAGGTTTACGTTATCAGCTTTGAATTCACATGTATGCCTGTCAAGATAAGAGGTCTTTACTCCCAGATGCGTCATAAGGTCAACAAGGTTATTGACATCCGCTATATCTGGAAGATTGGAGATTGTTACCTTTTCAGAAGTAAGAAGTGTAGCACAAATCACTTGAAGAGCCTCATTTTTTGCTCCCTGCGGCTCTATGGAACCTTGCAGGCGGCATCCGCCTTCTACTATAAACTCGCTCATGTCGCTTAGAGGTTTTGCTTGTTTTTCTTTTTTCCCTGTTTCTGTTTCACCTGTGGCTGCACTTCCTGGAAGTCATATAGGTAAATATCGCCTGGTAGAAGATCTATTTTTCCATCGCTTATGAAGCAGAGATCACGAAGCACCTTGGCATCGCTTACACCCTCTTTGTTGTGGGCGAGCATCAGTTTCTTCATATGGTTGGCTATCACTCCTATAAGATTGAATCTTTCTTCTGAGTCATCCATGTCTGCCACTGTACGGACCATATCCTGAATATGTTTTCCGTAATAACGGAAGATTATGTCGCGTGAATTGCTGTATGGAATTGCTTCAGGCGTAGGATTTGCCTCCTCCGCCTGAATTACGGGCATTGGAAAGTCTATGTCAAGCTCGAAGCGTGACATAATGTTTATATGATCCCAGATTTTCTTCCGATCATTAGGATCTTTCTTAAGATTTGGAAAGAGGATAGTCATTATGTCGGCAATCGCGTACGCGCATCTTGTTCTCTCTTCACGATCTGGAATCGACACGCAGAAATCCACAAGATTCTGAATATTGCGTCCGTATTCGGCAAGAAGCAGAGGCTCCATGCCTGTATTATAAGGTATCATTCTGAGAACGTCAGGCTCGACATTCGTCTGTCTGATTTCCTCGGTGTTTATTTCGTAGTTCAATTCTTCCATTTATAATTATGAATTATACATTGTGAATTTTAAGATAAACCTTTTACTGCGTAGTTTTTAGCTGCATATTCCTTAAGGTATTCAGGCACGCTATAAGCAACATCTATGAAGTCATCCTCTCTAAATGCCATTTCTGCGAGGTCGGTCATGACAGAAGCC
>JAIECF010000076.1 GCA_029068655.1 Muribaculaceae bacterium
TTGAATATATCATATGACTTTGATATAAAGTCTCATTAAAAGTTTTATGGAAATATTTGATTGACATTATTAGATTAACGAAAATATAGTTATGGCAAATTCAATTTTTGGTAGGGCAATGTATTCCGGTACACAATCACGTCAAAGGCGTGGTCGTGTTGATTTGTTGTCCCAGGACGTTGCCAAAGAACTCAATACATATAGGAATTTTGGTATCTTCCATACCTACAATGATATATATGCGGATCATTGGGACAAGGAGACTGGTGAACTTTCAGGTAGTACCAAGATAGGTACCCCGGGTGTTCGTTCAATCTTCAATAAGTTATCGACGGTGGTGACCGGAACGAATGGTTCATTCCCGGATAAGATGGGTGACGCGATTGGCCAACTTGTGGTTGAGGCAAAACCGGGTCGTATATCGAAGAATGTTCCGCTTCTCGATACCCCGGAGAACCGTAAAAAAATCCGCGCACACTCAGGTTGTACCGTTCGTGAGCTCGTCCAGGCTTCACAAAAGGGTCAACTCGGTGTTGCAACATATTCCTATGCTGATTTTATGTACTGCAAACATCTCAATAAGGTTCCGAATAATTACCTTATAACACTTCGTCGTTTCCCGATCCCGGTACTCGATTCCATTGCTCCAGTAATGACGGGTAAGGTGCGTAAAACCAAAAATTCAGGCGCACATAATAACGCGGCGGTTCCGGTTGGTACTATGGTGACATGGATGGGCGTGTCCGGAAACGACATGAAGAGCATTTTGAAATACACTTACAGCATGCCATTCGAGGAAAAAACTGCTCAATGGGAGGATATCCAAAAAATTGGAGGTGGCGATAATGGCATTCTGAATGGCCTTGAGGCAGCATTTAATCCGGCTGCCCGTAAAGCGTATAAATCGGGCCAATCAGTTCCGGCACTTAATAATTTGATGGGTTCATACTTCAATGTTGGAGAAGGCCCTTATGGCTCGCCGGAAGAAAATGCGAACCGCAGGGATGCAACAAAGGTATATGGTCCAATAGATCGTGTCAAATCGGCATATGCACGAAGCGCCGAGGGTCTTAAATTTGATCAGGAATTTAGCCTTGTATTTGAATACGAGCTCAAGGCATATAATGGCATAAATCCACGTCAGGCGATGTTGGACCTGCTTGCATCGATACTTTCAGTTACATATACCACCGGTGGTTTTTGGAAAGGTGGCTATAAGGGTGCCGGTATCCGCCAGTCATCATTCTTCCAGAATATGGAGATCTTCAAATGTCATGGATCCTTCACGGATTATATGGATGCACTATCAAATGACCTTCGTGGTCCGGCCCAGGCGTTCAGCGATAAAATGAAGTCCATGTCCGTTGGCGAAATGGCGAAGGCCGCGCTTAATATGCTCAATCAGGTTGGTGGTATGTTGATGGGTGGTTTGCTTAATAAACTTGGTCGTCCGGCCAAATACTTTGCAAACTCACTCATATCGGATCAACCGGTTGGTCTTTGGCATATCACAATAGGTAACCCAAATCATCCAATCATGGTACTGGGTAACATGATCCTTACCAATACCGAAATCGAACATTCCGGACCGCTTGGTATTGATGATTTCCCAACAAATCTCAAGGTAACGTGCACATTCAAACGAGGTAAGCCGCGCGATCAGTACTATATAGAGGCCATGTACATGGGTGGTGAGGAACGTATCTACCACTCAATGGATAAAAAGCTTGGTGATATGTATTCGGCGGCTCAAGCCTATAAGTCAAAAAATGGTGCCGAACAGTCAATGAAGGCGCACGCCATTGGCCCAAAATCGGAAACCGAAATTATGGCATCAACGCAGAAAAAATTGGAATCGGGTGCGAGCGGTGGCCAAAGTACCGAATCCATAAACGCACAACTTGAAGGGGCATATCATCAAACAGTATCCTCAATGCGCGGATATTCCGACCAGTGGCTGTACTATTTTGGTATGTCCGATGCGTCCAATGCAATCACTTCGGCACGCGAATCCGATAAGGGCGCATTTAAGGCTCAACCACCGGCAGAAAATACTGAAACAACCGAACAAAATGGCTCATAATATAAAGGAATTAAGACCTCAACGCAAATCGAGGTATACCCAAGGATACATCAAACCAACATCCTGTAAAAAGGTCATTGACCAAACGCAACCAATCATATACCGTTCGTCCTATGAGAAGCGGTTTGTGGTGTGGTTGGAGCATTGCTCGAAGGTCGTAAAATGGGGTTCCGAGTGTGTTTGTATTCCTTATTTGTTCGTTGATGGCAAAATGCACAAATACTATCCCGACTATTATGTTGAGTATGAGGATGGTACAAAAATGCTCGTAGAAATTAAGCCGGCCAATCAAACCCGGCCCCCGGTCAATGAAAATTCCTGGGCGGCCAAGGAATGGGCAAAGAACTCCTGTAAATGGAAGGCCGCAATGGAATACTGCAAGGCCAAAGGCTTCAAATTCCAAATATTAACTGAAAATACTATAAATAAACTATGTCCGTCATGAAAAAATTTCTTCGTTGGGTACAGGACCAGCTATCCGATGGACTCGAAAAGTCCACCGTTGGTACTATGACAATGTTTGGGTGCTTCCTACTTATCGCATTCCTTACATTCAAGGAAGGTGGATCAGACACCGTCGATGACCTTATAACAACCGCGATGATTGTTTCAGCAACACTTATGGGTGTGACATCAATCGCCGATATATTTAAGGTTAACAAAACGGTGATGAAGAACGCCGCCGGTGATATAATCGAACAGACCAGGCCGGCAGATGAGGAATGCGATGCATGATAAATCATTCAACATAAAAGGCTCCACGACGTGGAGCCTTTGTTTTATACTATTGTAATGTCCTGTGTGGAAGTTGATGCCGAGCCGGTAATTGGTAATGCGCCAGCCGGAGCCTGAGGTGCAATGAGTGTACCCTTTGGAACAAGATTGATACCAATCTCAATGACAAAATCGTATATTGCCTGTGCAAGGGGCTTATAGGCCTTTTCGGCAAATTTTTGTGCCTTCTTCCGGGCGCCGGCATCCATTGTCTTTTTGACCGCAGCCGATATTCGAGGATCACCCTTACCGGCCGAAAAGGCCGTCATCTCCGATTCATAAAAGGCATTCTCGAGTAGTTGCTTGAGATCCTGTTCGAGTTTTGGCTTGGATGCGGCCAAGGTCTTTCCGGCCATTAGAGAACGATTGATTTTGCGAGGTCGATGATAACATCCTCCTTGACATCAACGAGGTTCCGATAAAGGTTACCAACCGCATACTTATTTCCATGAACACGGATACCCTGGAGAAGGATGTTACAGTTTTGCTTGGCCTCAACTATATTGTCGTACTCGGCCACCTGGCCAAAATAGCCTTCCTTGAGCTCGTGGACATCACCGGCCACATCGCAACAGAACACATTGTCCTGGATATCGTATTGTTCGGTGAGCTGCCTGAGGTTATCGAAGAATGCCTCCTTGGCAACTATGGTCTCGGTGACAAGTTGAATGGCCGATTTTGTATTTAGATGAGCGTTTAATGGTTGCTTCATGTTGTGCATTAATATTTTCCTTAATAATAGTATTCCTCAATAGCTTAATCATGAAGCGAATCGAGCATATCAAGATAAAGACGCTCAACCGCATCCGCGGTATCATGGAGTCCAACCTGATCCATTGGCTCATCATTAAACTTATATATAACAATGAAGCCGGTTACCATGTGTTTATTGTCGCGAATGGCCTGGAATGCGATTTGCTTAATACCGAGTTTTATGCAACGTCCAAATAGGATTGGGTCGATCTCGGCGAGTGGTGAGTTGTCGTTGATTACAAATTCAACGTGGTGATTTTGTGAGATGGCCATTGGCAACCTGTTATGTGCCGCAATATCTTCTTCCTTATACTTTGATAAAAGGTCGACGTCGCTTGGGCAGCGCAATGGGTGATACTTCTCCGTGATGATACCAAATTTGATATAAGGTATACCGGAAAGGTTAACGGAACCATTATGGAGCAGTGCAAGTGCGATATGGTCACACTTACAGGTCTCAAGACCGTTCGCCATATAGTGGTAAAGAGCCGGTGAGATTTTTGAAATGGCTTCGAGACGCAACTTCTCGGCATCGTGGTGGTCCGGATGGTGCTTCTCTATTCGTGTTTCTATATCGTTGAGCCGGGTTTCGATCTTATCCCGCCACAACTTATGGTCATCCTTAAACTCATGTAAGGATGTTAATATTTCGGTCAGGTTCTCACTATTATGTTCGCGGGCCGTCTTAACGTTCATCATTTGCTCACGAACCCATTTTTCGTTTTCCTTGCCTTTTTTATATGAATCCCATAGGACGTAACCGGCTGCGATTGCAACAAGCCCGGCTGCGCCCCACTGGGAGAGTCCTTGCACTAATACGTCAGTCATTTGGTGTAATAGGATTTGTTAAATCAAAAATATCATATCGAAAACGAATATGCAAGGAATTTGCGGTATCACTCAAGAATCAACTTTGATTCCGGATATCGGCACAAGGCGAATGCATCGGCGAGGTCATCCACCTTACCGGCTTCAAGCAGCTCATTTGCGGTATGGTCGCATGCTATCCAGGCCTCAACCATCATTTCCTTTGTGGCCTGGCCATTGCCGGTAAATTCAAGCTTATTTGAGGTTGGTGGAACGACGTATACCGGGATTCCGTGGCGTCGAATGAGTTGTCGGAGGCAATGGTTGAGTCCGGAAAGGTCAGCAACGCGGCCTCCGGCGGCAAAGGCGCACGCTTCCATCACTACACGCTTTGGCTTATATATAAGGATTAATTTTTCTATGGCGCCACACACGGACGCTATATTATCGGTGATGGCCGATTCCTTCCCGATTGAGGTCTTGTCCTTTACCGGCACCTGCTCATAAGGCAGCACGCCGAATGCCGGGTGAGCGAACTTTAGGAGCTTCTTGGTTGGGTTCGCCGCAACGATGAAGTATTTATAATCCGATCCATCCCATACACAGACTCCGGTTGAGCGCATGGATGGATCGACGCCCATGATGAATTTTTTTCCCATTTTTTCTTGTACATATCCTAAATTTTTGAAGGTTCTTTGTTATATATAAACGTAAGGAAGGGGTGAGAGCCTTCCTCACAAGAGAACTTAAATATGATGTTTAACAATACGCGATAAGGAGAGAATCGTTACGGTACTCTGAATGGTGGCTGTTATTATTGGTACAAATATGTAATATTACAATTTAACCAATGGTAGATATTAAAGAAACGCTCCTCGACGTTCAGAGATTATCCGATTATATTGCTGAGCAGCGTACAGAGCAACTTGATGAGGGTCTCAAGGACATCATCAACAACCTCAAGCGTAAGTTCAAGCAGGTAGTGAATTACCTCTCAGGACTCGTTGCGAAACTTACCGGTTCATATTGGCTCCCGGTTGATGATAACGGTACCGTGATGCCGGCCATTTCACCTCTTACAGCAGGTCAGGCCTATGCAGACGGAAATATCAATAAGGCATCAACGGTGGTGGTCATGACCGGAGCCGGAAAGCGCGCAACAGGATGTCCGGGCAAGCTTTCGGATTGTAAAAACCTTTATGGTCCGGGTAATTCAATCGATTACTGGCGCAGAGGCCTTAACGAGAGTCTTTCCAAGTCCGGTAAAACCATTAATGAAGTGAAAATGCATACCGAAGACCCGGAGGCTAAGTACAACGTACTCGACACTCCGGCGTTAAAGAAACAAGTGGCAATGGCCTTTAAGCACAAGCAACTTTCCCGCCTGATGATCTGGGGTGCACCCGGTATCGGTAAGACAGCAATCCTTATGTCAGTGCTTGACAGCCTCCCAAATGGAAACGAATACAACCTCGTTGTAAAGACGCTTTCAAACGAAACTCCCGACAACTTCACACTCCCAAAATACGTCGAGATCGATGGCCAGGAAAAGGCAACCGATGTTCCAAAGACCTGGCTCCCGGTTTACAAGCCTACCGGCGATCGTGACCGCGACCAGCAGCTCGACGATGCATGTGGTAAGGGCCTCCTCTTTATCGATGAGCTTTCCCGTGCAACCCCTCAGGTGCTTAACGTAATCCTCCCAATTATCAATGAGGGCATCTTCAACGGATATAAGCTCGGATCGGGATGGGTAATCATCGTGGCATCCAACCGCGCCGAGGACGAAATGTCCGGTCAGGCCGAGATTGGTAATGCGCTCGGTAACCGATTCCGTCAGGTTTACTATGAGCCGACCGCAAAATCCTGGTCCGAATGGGCAAAAACCCAAGGTTACATGTCACCTCTCCTCCTCCAGTGGCTCTCAATGCCGGAGCACGAGAATATGTCCGGTGGTAAGTATTTCTATATGGACCCGAACGAATCGATGGAGGGTGCCGGCGTTACCAAGATTATGTGTACGCCACGTTCCTGGACAAACGCAATGCGTGAGCTCGCCCTTTATTCCGACACCGGTTCACTCGAAGGCTTCACAATCTTTGATATCCCGCACGATATCCTCGCAATGACCCTTAACCAGTATGTGCCGGCGCAGGCAGTCGATTCATTCCTCGCATTCCTCGAGGTGATCTCAAAGATCGGCAACTTCGACCAGGCCGTTCATGATATCTGGAAGAATGGTGGCAAGAACTTCTCACTCGCCAAGAAGGACCTTCATATGGTGGCACTACCGCTTGCACAGCTCGTAGTGACGGCGCATGGCCAGGAGTTCCCGACCCAGAAGGAGTTTGAGAACCTTTGCACCTGGATGTGCAATCAGAAGTCTGATCAGCTTGCATCTTATGTCCTCGATATCCTCCAGAACGTGTATGCCGGAATGCTTTCGGAAAAGATGCGTGGTGGTATCTTCGTGATGGCGAAGAAGATTAAAGTCCTTGCCGCACAGGACAAGAACAAGGCAAACATGTATCGTGACGCCTACAAGCCATTCACCGACAAGTGGGGATTCACACTCGACACAATGCCTGATTGGTCAACCGGCCACCAAATGCTCGTCAAGGCATTCGGACAGGCATTCGCCAACGCGATTGTTGACGGAGCCGAGGGACTCGGATAATCACTTCAACAACATCATAAAATTCTCTCAACGGAGGTGGCTCGGAAAGGGTCACCTCTTATTTTTTATATAAATATGTTGGCTCATTACTAAATATCGGACGGGTGTTTGTTATTTATATATGAGCAAATAGAGCACAATATGGCAGAACAAAAAATAACAACACAAAAGGTTCTTGAGGCCGGATGGGATGAAGACCAGAACGGTAAAAGATGGGAGGACTATGAGACCATAGTTTGCCCGGATGGTACCGTGATTGATATGGTCAATCTACTCGAGGAACAGCACCGCGCAATGGCGGCCCTTACCCACCTCGCCCCAATGTTTGGCGGCTTTATCAGTAAGCTCCGATTCATCTATACGTTCCACGTTAGGACCCAGGCAACCGATGGATTCAATATTTTTGTGAATCCTCAGTTTACCAATGAGCTTGACTTCACCGGTAAATGCTTCGTTATGGCGCATGAGTTGATGCATTGCCTTCTTAACCATATGCGCCGTGGAAAGGGTCACGACCATGAACGTTCCAATATCGCGGCCGATTATGAGGTGAATGTAACGCTTGCCGATATCGGCCTATTCAAGGAGGCCACGATGAAGAAACTCAAGGCCTATATCGATATGAAGTATCGTGGTTGGGGTTATGAGAAGATCTATGATGCCGTGAAGCAATCGGCCCCGGACAGCATGGACAATAGTGGTGAATCAAAGGACGCCCAAAAGAACCAGGACAAATCACAACAAGGCCAGCAAGGTTCGGGTGGTGGATCCGGTAACCAACAGCACTCGGCAGACTACAAGGCCGGTTGGAAGCAAGCGATCGAAGACTGGAAGGCAGGTAAAATAACAGTGTAAGGAACATGAAGACATTTGACCAAATAGTTGAGGCGAAGAACGAAGATCCGGTACTCCGCCGCGAATACGAAAAGATAAAGACCAAGATCCGTGCGGCCAAGGCCAAGGGCCAGGACATCTCGGCGCTCGAAGCACAAAGAATTGATATATATAACAGATTAGTTGCATCGCGCACTGCCGGCGCCACAAGTCCGACACCTACCGGCCCAACCAAGAAACCGGCATCGGCCGGCAAGGACTGGGACGAAGGTTATAAGGCCGCCATCGAGGCCATCAAACAGGCACAATCCGGACAGGGTAAAGGTGGTTCCGGTTCAGGCCAAGGCCAAAACGATTCCGACCTCGAAGGTATTCCTATGGACCCGGACGATATGCAAGGTGATGGTTCAGGCAGTGGATCGGGTTCCGGTAGTGAGAATGATAAGTTCAACAATGCCGCATCACAATCCGGAAGCTCCGGTCAATCCCGTAATGGTAAACAGGCCGGTCAAGGCGTGGTTCGACCCGAGGATTGCTCATCACCATCCGGTGGTGACCTCAATAAAACGCCAGGAACCGCCGGTGGTATGATCTCAAAGGAAACCGGTGATAAAATATCCGAGGCCGAAGGCTATGACAAGGCCGGTGGTAACGAGGAATCTGCCGCCAAGGAATGGGCCGAACGAGCAAAACGCGCGGCATCCCAAATGGCCGGTAAGGGTGAAGGCTATGAGCGTCTCCGCGGAACACTTGATGACCTCTATAAAACCACCAAGGACTGGAAAAAGGAACTCAAGAAAATCGTTGGCCAATCCATCTCACCGGACGATAAGCGCCAGGCATATGCCAACAAGAACATCCTTATATCACAGGACCGCATCGCCCGCACCGACAAGGACAAGTATGATTGCATGGACTATATGGTTGTTGCAATCGATACATCCGGTTCAATGACCGAGGAGTACCTGCATCAGTGCCTTTGTGAGATCTATGCGATTGCCCTGGCGAAGAAGCCACTCAAGCTTGTTATCCTTCAGTTCGATACACGCATCGCTGATATCCAGGAGTTCACCAACCTCAATGATCTCAAAAAGAAGATGCATAAGTATGAACTTAAGGGAGGTGGTGGTACCGAATGTAAGCCGGTATTTGACCTGCTTCTCAAGGATCCGAAGTTTAAGAGGCGTCCGGCCGAACTTCTTATGATATTTACGGATGGGTATCTTACTACTTACCCAAGGAACATCCGAACGATGAAGAACCTGGTCTGGTGCGTCATTGATAACAATTCATTTGAACCAGTCAAAAAAGACGCACACACAAAAGTTATTAGAATTAAATCGGCCGATATATACGGAAAATAATATATACTATATTCATTACAAAGGAGCTCCGATGTGAATCGTGGTTCCTTTATTATTTAATTGAATATAGTATATTAGTATATGGGTAGTTATAAAATTTATATGCATATATCACCATCCGGTAAGGTTTATGTTGGACAAACGAGCAAATCGCTACCGGAACGTTGGTTAAATGGAAAAGGATATGCGGGTAGTACCAAATTTATGCATGCAATTAAAAAATATGGGTGGGATAATATCCAACATATTTTGGTCACCGAGAATTTAACAAAACCACAGGCCGATGTAATTGAAATTGCTCTCATTGATTATTATCAGGCCATTGGTTTAAGTTACAATACCGCGCGTGGTGGAACTGGTGGTAATACATATGCGTTCAAAACCCCCGAGGAGCTTGCATTAATTAGTAAAAAATTATCAGTGGCGCGCACCGGTGAGTTAAATTGCAATTATGGTAAACACATGTCCGACGAGACAAAACGAAAATTATCTATTTCACATACAGGAAAATATAAAGGTACACTAAATCCAATGTATGGCCGCAGAGGTAAGGATAGCCCATTGTATGGTCGTAAGCATTCCGATGAGACTCGGCAAAAGCAATCGGAATCACTTAAGGGTAAAAATACGTGGGCGTTGGGGACTAAATTTATTCATAAGGATGGTGTCCGTAAGAAAGTTAAAATTGAACTGGTCCCTCAATTTGTAGCCGACGGTTGGGAGATTGGATGGAGATAATATTATAAATATATGATTGGCTGACCCCCAACGCTCACGCTGCGAAAAGCCAATTTCATTCAAAGGGGGAGTGGAGCCCGGCATTGCCGGGCTGAGTTTTTTAAAAAATAATTTTTTAGTATTATAAAATTGTAATTAAAAAAAAAGCAAGACCAC
>JAIECF010000077.1 GCA_029068655.1 Muribaculaceae bacterium
CATGTGTTGTAGTGTATGTATTCCGGTTTCCACTTGTCTTTGGGCGTTGTCTCTCCTGCGGGATATCCAACGCATATACAGGCCATCGGAATGATGTTTTCGGGAAGATGTAGCATTTCGGAGAATTGCTCCACACGCGACATCTGAGGATATATCCCGCACCATACAGCTCCGAGTCCCATCGCATGTGCGGCAAGCAGAAGGTTTTCGGAAGCTGCCGACACATCCTGGATCCAGTAGTCGCGGGCGTCGCCGTCAAAGGTCGCTGTCACATCCCCGCACATGATAACCGCTGCAGC
The DNA here is from genome assembly GCA_029068655.1 of Muribaculaceae bacterium. Classification (GTDB taxonomy): domain Bacteria; phylum Bacteroidota; class Bacteroidia; order Bacteroidales; family Muribaculaceae; genus Lepagella. The sequence continues at coordinate 300 of JAIECF010000077.1, forward strand.
TGCGTCCTTCGCCATTATCATCGTGTGGAAGTTATCGCTTATCGCGTTGAGGATAGCCTTGTCGTTGACGACTACGAAACGCCATGGCTGTTTGTTGCCTGCCGTAGGTGCCGCCATAGCAGCGCGGAGCAGTGTGTCGATCTGCTCACTCTCCACTTCTCTGTCAGTATAAGCGCGTACGCTTGTGCGCGTCATGATGTCCTCGATAGTGGATTTCTGCACGGTTTCCCCGACCGACGATGATGACGAACTGATCCATTTATACGAAGTAAAGACAAGGCCTAATGCCAGGATAATTATAAGATAAGTCGAATTCTTCATTTTAGTATTTTAATTTTATTTATTAAGGTGTTAAGTTTCTTTGTTCCGATTTAAGCAGCTGACATGTCAGCTCGGAGAGCTGAGATTGTGTGGAAACCCCAGGCTTCAGCCTGGGGAAATTTGGAAAAGATCAGTATCCTCGGAGAGGCGCTTTATGATATTGTCATGATTTTGGCACATAGAACTGAACACCTAATTTATTTCAAGTCAAAATAAATTGTGAATTGTGAATTATGAATTAACCAAGGTTTTCCGCCCGTTTGAAAAGCGATCCTGTGGGGCATACGAAGCGGCAGTAAGGTCGGGTTACTATTAGCGACAGAAGTATGAACAGACAGGCAGCCCCGATTATCCACCATGAAGCGGACTCAAACAAGAATGCCTGGAAAAGCTCCATGTCCATCCATCCTGTCAGGCAGTCGGCCCAGAGTGAAAGCATAAGCACAGCCCAGAGTATCTTCCTGAACCAGTCGAGCCCTTTCAGCGCTTTCGTGGATACCTTGACCTTATATCCGCATATCTGTCCTGCGAGCTGCTGTGCCGAACCAAGCGGACATATGTGTGTACAGTAATACTGTGGTCGGCCGAACAAGGGATATATGAATGCAGATATAAGCATTACTATCGCTATCAGTCCGACAGGGAATACGAATCCTCCTGAGATGTATTTCAGTATCAGGGCATAGTCGAGAAACTGACCACACCAGAATCCGAGCACGAGCACATTGGCGATTAGCTGAACGTTATGGTATATCTTGTTTTTCACGAACAGCGGGACAATACATGCTGCCAATGTGACTGCCAGCGCAACCCATATCTTCCATGGTATAGCGTTATTTGACCGGTTTCCTGTACCCTGATAATATGCGAGTCCAGCGTTGACGTTATTGATTATGGCTGCTGAGGAATATGTAGCACCACTCACTGCATCCACTTTCATCTCAAGAGCCTGCTCCGGAGTCTTTCCGATCCAGGAGTCGAAAAGCGTTGATGCTCGCTGGAAGAATGATGGACTCTCGGCATTGGTGAGGGGTTGTATCTCAGTTATTTTCCCGTCCGCGATATGTATGTCGAGGGGCACGGGACCGGCATAGCCGCTTATTGTTCCCGGAAGTCCGGCTGTATGGATTATCACGCTTCCGTCAGATCCTGCTGTAACATTTTCTCCTACGGTTTCAGCGGTTCTATCCTCCAAAGTCTCTTTCGCCTGCATGTTATGGCTAAACACAGCCTTATTGACGGTTATTGCAGCCGCTATAAGCATCAACATCACCAGTATAAAACTGAATATCCTGTCTTTTTTCATGAATGCAAAGTTACCAAAAAAATCTGATTACACAAAAATCCCGATTGACAGAAATAAACAAAAACTTTTCTGTCATTCGGGATCTGTCTAAATGATATTTTTTACTTCATAGCTTGATATATCCAAGCGAAAAGGTCATCGAGGTTATAGTCGCCCGAGTGGGGACGGTTCCACGGAAGGAAGAAGTCGACGTCATAGCCGGCGTTCTTCAGTTTCGTGGCGAGATTTATCGGCACTAGGAAAGAAGTGTCGCGATCCTTGGCTCCATGACGGATATACCATTTCGGAGCATTGTCCGGGCTGATGGCCTCACCGATGTAATTCATAGGATTCATAAGATATACCCGGTGTGCGAGCTCAGCTGGCAATGTATCGTTGGGGTTGTGCTCACGGTGTTCGTAGGAGAAATCCGTAAAGTTGTTTGGATTCCCTTCAGCGTCTCCGAATACTTTGTTCTCAGGTGAGGGGGTGGGAATGATCACACCCATCTGGTCGAATGCCGGCGGAGTCTTTAGCGGTTGTACAGAAGCGATGTAGTTGAGATATGTGTCAAGGTCTATATCCTCGATGAAATCTGTCTGATTGTTAAACATCGGACGGCGTCCTCCTCTGTCTCCGGCATTCATTCCTTCCGGCCCGAAAGATGGAGCACCGCGACCATCGTCAAATCCTGGATTTTCGGAATAGCGTTTGATCCCGATTGAATCAGGAATATCAGCACCTTCTTCAAGAGCCTTGTGAGCGGAAGCTGCTATGAAGGT
>JAIECF010000078.1 GCA_029068655.1 Muribaculaceae bacterium
CTACTTACGTTTGTAAAAGTTGAATAAATAACCAATAAAAAGTATTCAAAACAATTTTTTTTTATAATTTTGCGTTGTCAGCGGCAGCTAAAAAATTTCGGCACTTATAAAGTAAAACAAGGATGGAAAAAGAAGGCAATAAATCTGATTCAAATGTAAAGCAAACTCCAATGGTATCCTGGAATCCATGGCATGGATGCCATAAAGTAAGCGAGGGTTGCCGTCATTGCTATGTCTATCGAGAGGATGCGGCATTCGGCACCGCTACCCCGTCGAGTGAAGTGCGACGTACGGCTTCTTTTTCATTACCGCTCAAGCGGGATAGAAAAGGTAATCTGAAGTATCCACCCGGGACCATGTTTGCCTTATGTTTTACCTCTGACTTACTATTAGTCGAAGCCGATGAATGGCGAAAGGAGATATGGGAAATAATACGTGACCGTAGCGACTGCCGCTTCTTTTTCTTTACAAAGCGCATTACGAGGCTTGCTGAATGTCTTCCCGAAGACTGGGGGGACGGGTATGAAAATGTGGCTATAGGCTGCACCGTCGAGAATCAAGACTGCGCAGATGTGCGGATGCCTGTGTTTCTTTCCCTTCCAATCCGTCATCGCCTGGTGATAGTTGCGCCTATGTTGGGAAAAGTGGATCTCCGTCGCTATCTCGACCCAAAGCTTATTGAGGAGGTGTCGGTTGGTGGAGAATCAGGAAAATATGCTCGCGCACTCGATTTCGACTGGGTGCTCGATGTTCGAAACCAATGCGTAGATGCCAACATACCATTCTGCTTCCATCAGACGGGCAGCTATCTGATCAAGAACGGACGGTGTTATCGTATCCCCAGACAATATCAGCATTCTCAGGCCCGAAAGGCCGCTCTTAACACTAACGAAGAATACGAGAAGAAAATACGATAAATATAAAGTTGTTTAAACTTCTGAGTTTAATAAGATAAATTACCCGTCTTATACAATTTAGTCCGTAATTTGTTATATAAATAGAGTTTTTTAAGGTAAAATATCGGTTTGACAGTGTCTGTCAAGCTAAGCTGCAAGAGCACAGGCAAAACTGCAGGCCGCAAGAAATTAGATCATGCAAAACTTATCGAAAGTCACCAAACAGATGGCCCTTTACTATCATGAAGAGGGCAAACCGGGTAAAATAGAAATAGTACCCACCAAACCCTACTCTTCACAACATGACCTTGCACTGGCTTATTCACCTGGTGTGGCATATCCATGTCTGGAGATACAAAAAAATCCCGAAGATGTATATCGATATACCGATAAAGGAAATATCGTCGGTGTCATAAGCAACGGCACCGCAGTATTAGGTCTCGGTGATATAGGAGCTTTGGCCGGGAAACCCGTGATGGAGGGAAAGGCACTTCTTTTCAAGATATTTGCCGGGCTTGATGCATTCGACATTGAAATCAATGAAAAAGACCCGGAAAAGATCATCCAGATAGTAAAGGCCATCTCCCCTACCTTCGGTGGCATCAACCTTGAAGATATCAAGGCTCCCGAGTGTTTCGAAATAGAGACCCGACTTAAAGAGGAATGTGACATCCCAGTCATGCACGATGACCAGCACGGGACCGCTATAATCTCTGCCGCAGGACTACTAAACGCACTTAAGATACAGGAGAAGAAGATCGAAGATATCAGGCTTGTAGTCAATGGAGCCGGTGCGGCCGCAATAAGCTGCACACGTTTATATGTCCAGCTCGGAGTGAGAAGGGAAAATGTTGTGATGTGCGATTCCAAAGGTGTGATACGTGCCGACAGGACCAACCTAAACGAACAGAAGCGCGAGTTTGCCACGACACGCGATGTTCACACATTAGCGGAAGCTATGGCTGGCGCTGACGTTTTTCTCGGGCTTTCAGTGGCCGATGTCGTCACACCCGAAATGGTCCTTTCCATGGCTGACAAACCGGTGGTGTTCGCCCTTGCAAATCCCAATCCGGAAATAGATTATAATCTTGCGATGCAGACACGTCCGGACATCATTGTGGCTACAGGAAGGTCTGACTATCCCAACCAGATCAATAATGTCATAGGATTCCCTTATATCTTCCGCGGTGCCCTTGACTGCGGAGCCACCGGAATCAACGAAGCCATGAAGATAGCCGCCGTGCATGCCATCGCCGATCTTGCGGAACGTCCCGTGCCGGCTGTAGTCGACGAGGCATACGGAATGAACAACATCAAGTTCGGACGGGAATATATCCTGCCGAAGGCTCTTGATCCCCGTCTGCTTCTCTGCGTAGCCCCGGCCGTGGCGAAGGCCGCAGCGGAATCCGGAATCGCCAAGCGACCGATCATAGATTGGGATGCATATCAGGTGCGTCTGCGTACACTTATGGGCGATGACGGAAAGATGATGCGCCGTATCTCCGAGATGGCCCGCAACACTCCCAAGCGTGTCGTCATCTGCGAAGGCAACATGGACAATATGCTCCGCGCTGCCGTCAGGAGCGGTCTCGAAGGCATCTGTCGCCCTGTTGTTCTCGGAAACGAGGAGATGATAGAGAAACGCGCCGCGCGTCTCGGTCTGTCCCTTAAGGATGTCGAGATCATCAATCCCCGTCATGACCGTGAGATGGAAACCCGCGAACGCTATGCAAGGATCCTTGCACGGAAGAAAGCACGCGAGGGTTTCTCCTACGATCTGGCTCTTGAGAAAATGTATGAACGATCATATTTTGGAATGATGATGGTGGAGACCGGAGATGCCGACGCATGCCTCTATTCATCATATGCCGCCGGAGAATCGGCCGCAAGCGACGTGGTCTCCATTATCGGGCTGCAGGATGGCTTCAGCCATTTCGCCACGATGCACATACTGAATACCCGCAAGGGCACCTTCTTTATCGCGGACACTGCCGTCAATCCTGACGCTGACAAGGCCGCCCTGGTGGATATCGCCCGTCTTGCCGACCACACTGTAAGGTTCTTTGCCATAGAGCCTGCGATAGCAATGCTGTCATACAGTAACTTCGGCTCTTCAAGGCATGAGGAAGCTACATTGGTAGCGAATGCCGTCAAGGAACTGCATGAGAAATATCCGGAAGTAAACGTAGACGGAGAGATGCAGGTGGAATACGCGCTCGACACAGAATTGCGCGACCATACGTATCCCTTCAATAAACTAAAAGGCAAGAAGGTCAACACTCTTGTCTTCCCCAACCTTACGGCTGCAAACACTACAACTCAGATGCTACTGAGCATGGGGGTAGGCTCGATCATCGGTCCTATCCAGATGGGTCTGAAGAAACCCGTCTACTTCACCAACAGCAACGCCTCCGAGCGAGAGATCATCGACCTGGTCACCATCGCCGCCATCGATGCAATCACAGACGCCATCTCATTGGAACGCAAGTGATCTGAATCATCTGGTCTAGGTTGCGGTACACTACAATTCTAATAAAGAGTCGGCTCTTTTCAGGGCAGACTCTTTTTTGATTCCGGATTATTCATTAACTTTGCAGCATGGCAAAGCATCTTCATGAACTGATAGTTTTCTCCGAAGAGTTCAGTCTCATCAACTCTCCGGCTTTCTACGACTGTGTCGTACACCTTATATGCACCGAAGGCACAGGCAGTTTCCGCTACAATGACAAGGTCTTCTCTCTGTCAAAAAACGATATTGCCGTAATCTCACGCCCCCGATTAGTGACGGAAATCCTGGCCGATGAGCATTTCAGGTGCGAATATATCGCCGCACCCGATAAATTCCTTCATAATCTGCTTCCTGCAAACAATTACGCCATACAGGGATGTGTGAGCCTGTTTGACAATCCGATCATAAAGGTTTCAGAGCCTGATGCGGAAAACTTTCTGACAGATCTCTGCAATATAAGAAACCGGATAGACAATACCGACCATCATTTCTATAAGGAACTGATGGGAAGCCTTCTGCAGACGATGGTGTATGACCTGTTTGACTTCCACGCAAAAACAAACGACAATATTCTGACCACCGACCGTGTCGGCTATATCACCGCTCAGTTCTTCTCGCTCATAGAGGCCGGGCGACCAAAGACCCAAAGGGAAGTATCACATTACGCAAAGGAACTGCACGTGACGCCGAAATATCTTTCCGACACAATAAAGCGTGTGACCGGACACAGCATATCATCACACATCAACACTGCGGCAAGCTCGATAATTATTGAATATCTGAAAGACAACCGTCTTTCCATAACGCAAATAGCCGACGAGATGAATTTCACATCCGTCAGCTATTTCAGTCGTTACTGTACGAAACATATCGGCATGTCGCCTGCCCAATTCCGTCTTGCCGGTGCGAAGTCCTGAAGACATTAAGGATTATCTCCAGCCCATAAACATCTTGGTGATCTCGCCGTCGTGATGGTCGAAGAAGAGACTCTTGCCGGTGTCAAGCTTGGCTATCTCGGCCATATCCTCTTCGCTTAAGGTGAAGTCGAAGATGTCAAGGTTCTGCTCCATACGCTCTACGTGTACCGACTTCGGGATGATGATCACTCCTCGCTGCGTCAACCAGCGGAGTGCCACCTGAGCCACTGCCTTGCCGTATTTAGTGCCTATAGCTTCAAGAACGGGATTAGTGAAAAAGTTGTTGCGACCCTCGGCGAGAGGACCCCATGACATGATCCGGCATCCAAACTCTTCCATGTATTTCTGAGCTTCGATCTGCTGGTCGAATACATGGGTCTCGACCTGATTCACCATCGGGGGAATCTCCACGTTGCTTGCAAGGTCAATAAGATGATCGGGATAGAAATTGCTTACGCCGATTGCGCGGAGCTTTCCATCATTGTATGCTTCCTCAAGGGCGCGGTATGCGCCATAACGGTCGCAGAACGGCTGATGCAGAAGCATGAGGTCAATGTAATCAGTACCCAGCTTGCGCAGACTCTCGTCAATGGAAGCCTTGGCTTTCTCATAGCCGTAGTTGGCAATCCATACCTTTGACACGATGAAGATGTCTTCACGAGGAATGCCGCTTTTTGCAACAGCTGCTCCTACACCTTCCTCATTGTGATACGCTTGAGCAGTATCAATCATACGGTATCCTACCTTAAGCGCATCGCTGACGCATCGCTCGCATTCAGCCTGATCTACCTGATATACTCCGTATCCTTCTATCGGCATCTCGACGCCGTTTCTCAATTTTACTGTTTCCATAATATTCGTTTTACTTGTTTTATAATTATAACGAATTAATCAGTATAATTGAATTTCACAAACTACGCCAAATTTTTCACAATTCTACGCAATCTCCAAATTTATATCTTACGAATTACTTTCGCAGGGTTTCCGGCTACAATAGTATTTGCCTCAACACTTTTGGTCACGACACTTCCTGCTCCGACAACTGCATTTTCGCCAATGGTAACCCCGGGGAGAATAGTAGCCCCGGCTCCAATCCATGCTCTACGGCAGATACGTACAGGTTTGCAGGTAATAATCCAGCGGTTGTCAAAGTCGTGGTTGTTTGATATTAGCTGGGCGTTAGCGGCAATCATTACATCATCCTCTATGGTGATGCCACCCGCCGCCATCATTAGGCAATCGCTGTTTATCACAACATTCTTGCCGATATTGACCTTATTGAATCTCACACCTTTCAAGGGAGTGACTATCCTGCTGTTCTCTCCCATTTCCGGGAAAAGCTGACTTATCAGCGAATCATATTCCTCAGTAAAAGGCATCGTTTGGTTAAGCCGGAAAAGTGTCTGGGCATGAAACTGTGAAAGTTTCATCTCTTCCTGAGTCGGATGTGCGCAGTCTATTCTAATTTCTTCCATAATCAGTTATTTTTATGCATTCGGTTGTAGTCGCCCATAAAAGTATGAGGCAGTAGCTCCTCCATCCACTAGGAAATCGGCACCTGTGATGAAGGATCCCTGGGGACGCATCAGCAGTTCGGCAACATTGGCGACCTCATCTGCTGTACCCGGACGACCTGCGGGACACTTGGCAAACATATTCTTATAGAAATCACCTCGTGGACCATTGAACTCATCGATAGCGAGAGGTGTGACAATTTAGGATAGCCCTTTTCAGGCACAATCTCGAAACGATCAGCTCCCGTCGCGTCTGCGATCATATCCGCGATAATATGCGTGTTGCCTTTTTCTATGTAACCTACATTATAGTTCTCTCCGGTATGCGAGAAGTACACCACCAGTTTCTTTCCTTCTGTTTTCATATTTTCAGTATTTTTATTAGCATTAGTTTTGTTTTCGTTTGTCTTGGCGGCACAAGAACAGATGCCGAGCATCGAGAATAGCACCACCAAAGCTGTCGTAAATAATTTTTTCATGTTTGACTCTTTTATTATTATAACACAAGACATCAATGAAAAAGCTTGTACTTATTACGGCAATACTTTCACTATTCAACGTATCCTAAATCAAAATTCTACCGATTTCGATTTCCTTCCGTATAAAGTCCTCCCCATTCAGGATATGTCCATGCGGATGGTGACCATCCAAATAGCTTGAACTGCATGGCATGTGTGTGCCCGGCAAGCATGAGGTCGATATCCGACTTAGGGAGTGAGACGGATAAAATGATCAGAGAACTGTATCCGCTGGTTACCTGAACGGGGAGATTCGGAACAATACGTGTTCGATTGTCTACCGACAGATGAGTCGTTAAGGTATAATCTCAGGATATGGACGATAGAGGCCGGATTATGAACTATACACGGCAAGCAAGATGATGGGGCACGCTGATGTCAGGACAACCCAAATATATGCTAAAATATTGATAGCAAGAAGATTGAGGTGGTAAATTGGTGAATAAAATGTTTGAAAATCAAAAATAAGGACTAACAATTTTGAATTGTAGTCACAATAACTATAACTCTTGATATCTGAATGCCTTATAGGAGGGTTCATGACATTTTGTCAAGCTAATCTAATCCAACCTCCGATATTATTTCGTAGACAGGAATACTCCTCCAATTACCAATAATGTACAAATAGCCATTGTTATAGTAAATGGTTCATCAAGTAAAAATGACGATGAAATAATTGTAACAATTGGAACGAGGTAAATGTAGTTGGACGTACGTTCTGCTCCCAAATAGCGTA
>JAIECF010000079.1 GCA_029068655.1 Muribaculaceae bacterium
GCCCTCAATCCTACATATCCACCAATAAAATTAATATCAAATACTTACAAATCATTTTACCCTTCATTTGTGTATGGTCGCATCTTACATAAAATCTGCCTATAAATAACGTTTCCACCACAACATCAGTGTGTTGGGTGGTTTTCTCGGGGAAACGCGGCAGATTGATTTTTGCATTGTTTTGGTTGATATGGTGCGTTATTTTCTCCGTTTTATTTGGTTGTATTGAGAAAATAACGTATCTTTGCATCGTAAAAGGTATCATAAAACAGACCATATCGGAATGTTTTTGAGAAAATATCCTTTCAAAAGGCACTGAAAAGCGGATAAGCAGACTTGCAAACTGCCGACGTGGAGAAGCCGTAACTCCCTCCGCTTTTCATTTCATTTACGGCATAACCAAAATACGGCAATTATGAAACAGAAAAGATTCAACGGCAAAGCAATCTACCAGCCTTCAGGGAAAGCGGCAGAGTATTCGCCCTGGGCTTGCAACTTCTATACCGGATGCAGTAACGACTGCGAATATTGCTACTGCAAGCGTGGCGTTATGAGCCATGTGTGGAGTATCAAACCAGAATTAAAGAAGTGCTTCAGGAATGAAATTCACGCATTAATGGTATTCAAGAATGAGCTTGAAACGGCTATTGGAGATTATCCGTCCATCAAGGAGCATGGCATATTATTCAGCTTCACGACCGATCCATTGTTGCCTGAAACACGAGACTTGACTTTTAAAGCCATTGAGATAGCCATGGCAAGAAATATAAACGTTCAAGTCCTGACGAAAAGAGCCGATTGGATTGAGGAATTTGAACGCAGAATGGGTCTGAAACCTAACTTATATGGCGCTGTTGAAGATAGCGTTGCTTTCGGCTTCACTCTGACCGGATTTGACGAGAAAGAGCCGGGGGCATCCACCAATCAGGAGCGGATAGAGGCTATGCGTGAATTGCACGATATGGGTTTTAAGACCTTTGCAAGCATTGAGCCTGTAATCACTCCTGCGATGTCGCGGAACATGATCGAAGCGACCAGAGGTTTCTGCGACCTCTATAAGATCGGCTTGATCTCCGGCAAGGGGAAGGATTTCTATAATAAGGATTATCTGACGCTATTCTACAAATGGCTGCTGACGAGAGACCCCGGATATTTCCAGATCTATCTCAAAGACTCTTTCCTTAACTATTTCGGAATACCGAGGGAGAATCTTTGCGGTAACTTCGTCAACTCAGACTACAATATCTTTCAATGATTATGGAACGCGAGATTAAATTCAGAGGAAAGCGACTTTCGGAAGGGAAGCCAACGGATTGTTGGGCTTATGGCTCGCTTAGATGCTATTACGGAGGCATTGACGACAATTCGCTGTTCAAACGCGATCCTGACCCGGAAATGTATAGTGTCGGCATAAGAGCTTGTGAGATATTCGATCCCAAAACACATAATACCTACGCTGTAAATTCTGAAACTGTATGTCAGTTTACCGGACTACGGGATAGGAATGGAGTAGAGATTTACGAAGGCGATATAATCAGTCTGCGGGATTATATTGGCGAAGTAAGATGGAATAATAACATTTCTGCCTTCTGCATTCGGTTCTCTTTTGAGAGTGAATTGGGAATAAAGCCCCTTGGGTCTTGGATAGACAGAAGAAGGAATTGCAGAGTTATAGGGAATGTGTATGACAATCCCGAAATGATGAAGTGAGAGGCATGGCGAAGGAAGATGACAAGGCGTTGGCGCTCTCCAAGAGCGAGAGGCTTATATACGCCAAGGAAATGACATCGGCTAAGATAAATAAGGATGCGTGGAATTTGTTTCTTATGCGCTCAAACATTGACTCCGAGATAAAGTCATTGGTAAATGATGCGTATAACTACGGCTTTAATTTTGTGCTGACCTGCGCGAGGGATTGTCTGCCGAGGGAGCAGTACGACAAATTGAGAAGGCGCGTCATAAAGATGCAGAACAAACTTAATCACGATAACGAGGTATGACACCGATAGACAATTTCGAGATAGTGAAGTCGTTGATGGACTTCGAGGAGAAGGATAATCTTTTCGTTCATGTGCAGGTATTGAGGCGCGGGAAAGATCATCCGGAGCTTCCTGCCGCCAACAAGCTCATCAAGGCGTGGGTCGTGAGGAGCAGGGAGCATCTTGACACAATCAAGGAGGAAGTGGTGTTCCTCTGCGGGCATTACAAGGCGAGGGCGTATGTTTCGTGTGCGCCTAAGAGTATTGCGAAACTGAATACCCTTATTATGCTTAAACTTGCAGACAATCAGCATACGGGGAATATCATCAATCCATGGCATGTCTTCAATTCGGCCTGCGGTGAGTTGCAAGGTGTTGAGAAGAGGTGGGTGGTGGATGTGGACAGCAAGGATAGTGCGGATTCCGTCATGTTTGAGATAGACCGATTGTGGGTCAATGTGCATCCGCAGGATTGGGGAAAGTCGAGAGAGAGCGGATGGCTTGTCTGCAAGATGCCGACATTGAACGGAGTTCACTTCATTTCACGTCCTTTCAACCTCCAGGAGTTCAAGAAGCGGTTCCCCGACGTGGAGGCGAAGAAGAACGGATTGACGGCTCTTTATGTGCCGGAGTGTATAACGAAAGAGAAGGAGTGAGTATGACGGTAGTGAGGATTGAGATAAAGGACTACGGGGAGCATTGGCATAAGAGGGTGTGGGTGCTGGGGATTCCGGTGTATCATCGGCATGACTACACCAAGGGGAAGAAGGAGAGGACTGTGGGGTTCAATACGATGCCGTTCAGTCCGGTGGAGATTGAGGATGATGAGTTTATGGAGGAATAATTATGATTGACCCGAAAACACTGCATATTGGATCACACGTCTCAATAAGTAGCAAACGTCGACGAATAGATTTTATTGACAAGTCGAACGGACAGGTAGGTTTTGATGAGGACAGAACAGACGATAAGGGATGGAAGCAACCTTTCTGCTTCAGGATTGAGGATGTTGAACCGATACCCATTACTGCAGAACTGCTGACGGAGTTGGGGTTTACAAACACAAGTTCGACAAGACGTATCGTATATACCAAAGGTTGCGAATATGATGGTCTGTGGGTTGAGGTTAGAACCCTTAAAGACCGATGGGAGGTATTTGTGAGCGACAATGATTGGGATGGTAAAATGGCAGTCCGCTATCTGCATGAGTTAGAACAATTCCTATATCTCACCACTAAAACCGAACTGATAAAAGAATAAGAAATGAGTAAGATATACATTGGAGTGGATCCTGGCAGTGACGGCTATGTGTCGGTCATTGAGGAGGATGGCGTTTATGAGTTTCTGCCGATTGACGGGACTCCGGTGCAGGAGGTGTCTAATTTTATCGGGAAGTTCAGACTGAGTAACGCCGTGGCGATATTAGAGGACGTTCACGCAGTGTTCGGCTCGTCGGCAAAAGGGACGTTTAATTTTGGGTTTTCCAAAGGGATGCTTCTCGCTTTGCTGGTGGCGCATCGGATACCGTATGTGCTTGTAGCCCCTAAGGACTGGCAGAATGAGGTGTGGATAAACGCGGATATGGTGGTGTCTTACAAGACAACCACTCTAAAGAACGGCAAGGAGCAGAAGCGGAAAGAGGTGCATACAAAGGAGACTTCCATCAACGCGGCGAGGCGATTGTTTCCTACGGTGGATTTCCGCAAGAGCGAGAAGGCGAAGAAACCGCATGACGGCAAGGTGGATGCATTGCTTATGGCAGAGTATGGCAGACGTAAAAACTTGTGATATGAGAATGATTAAGGAAGGCAGGAAGCCTACAAAGGAGATTGAAAAGACATGCAAACAATGCGGATGTGTATTCGCTTATGGCAAGAAAGATGTGTATTGTGGCTCTCAATATAACGAAAGTTATTTTTGGGTGATTTGCCCCACTTGCGGAAAGCAAATATGTGTTGACCGTTTTCCAACTTACTAATGGCGAAAGACTACATTGACAAGATAGCGGGCGAGTTTTATCGGCTGATGAAAGGTGATGCGCTTGACAAAGGGCTGGAGGAGAAACGTCCGGCTGACCGGATAGGCGTATTCCAGGAATTGCTGATTGCTGCCATACGGAAATCGACGCTGTGCTGCTTCAACGGTCTGCCCTATTATTTCAACGGGAGGATCTATGTGTCGCTGGGGAAGACGTGGGACTCCTTCAACTCCCTCATACTTCGGACTGCGGACCGGTGTGGACTGATACCGGGGGACAAGACGAAGTTAGAGGGAGTGAAGAAGGTATGCCGGGGAGAGGTAGTGCTGAAGCCGTTGGAGCCAGACAGCAATGTCGTGGTGATGAAGAACGGGGTGCTCGACCTGACGCAAGACGGTCCGCCTACGCTTCGGAAGTTTCATAGGAAATACAAGCAGGTGTCGATGATGGATTTCGACTACAACCCGGATGAACAGCCGAATGTGTGGACCGATGTCTTCCTTGATACAGTCCTCGACCCTCATTGCCAAAAGGTGTTGCAGGAGTTTATGGGTGCGATATTCATTGACAGGCGCAAGGTCAAGATTGAGAAGATGCTTATCCTCTATGGCGCAGGGAGCAACGGAAAGAGCGTTATCCAATCAACCCTTATCGGTCTATTGGGCGAGGAGAATGTGAAGACACTCGCTATCTCCGACCTCATAAGCGGAAGCGAGAGGAAACAGAATATCGCGTCTATCAACGGAAAGAGACTCAACTATTGCTCCGAGATACAGACAAAGGAGTTCGGGCAGAACGCTGACGCGCTGAAGGCGTTGATAAGCGGTGAGCCATTTGAGGTGCGGTTGGTGTATATCAACAACTTCACGGCACGGAACATCCCTTTGTTGATGGCAAACGCAAACCGCATCCCCTATATGAAGGATTTCAGTCACGGACTCGCAAGACGGCTCATCATCCTGCCTTTTGAGAACGTGATTGAGGAAAAGAACCAAAACAAGCAGTTGGCAAAGGAATTACAGAAGGAATACCCTGCAATCCTCAACTGGATATTGGCAGGACGGCAGAGGCTTATCAACAACGGCTATCAGTTCTCGCTCACGCAGGATATGCAGGAGTTCGTGACCGACAAGATGGCAGAGAGTTCGTCTGTGCTTTCGTTTATGAAGGCGAAGGACTACAACCGCTCAATACTTGATTTGGAACACGAAGTAAGATGGCTGGAGGCGCAGAAACTCTATTACGCCTATGTAGCGTGGTGTGCGCAGGAGGGTGTGACTCCCGACTCGCTAAAGAAATTCGGCACGATACTGACCGAAGCCGGATTTGCCAAGCGCAGGACTCCCGAAGGCAATCTCTATGGTGTCTATCTTTCCACCCTCCGACCGATTAAGGAGGAGTTCAAGCGCAAGAACGAGAACGACCTTATAGACGGCATGGATAACCTCGCGCATTTCTGCCATGTGAGCCGACAGACGATTGAGAAGATGGTGCGGTGCAATCTTTTGGAGGGTTGCTATACCAAGGAGGGGCGCAGGTATTGGTTTATCCTTGACAAGAGCCGTAAGGCGGTCAAGAAGTTCCTCCGCAAAGTGGACGGACGCACGGCAGACGGACGTGTGCCTATGCAGTTGAAAGCCGACCGCAGGGCGTTCAATCGGGATATGAAAGAGCGCGATCTGCCGTTCCGTAAGGCTGAGAACTACGACCCTCACGCAATCGGCATAATCTACGTTACTGACGAGTTCAATTATCAGTTGGATAAGGATGATTACAAGAGGTTTATAAAATTCAAAAATAAAGAATGATATGGAAAGGATAAACGCATTAGCACGAGAGTATGCGGAGAAATTCTGCGACAATCTCATATATAGCGGAGAGTCCGCTGAGAGGGATAAACTGACCGATATTCGCAACATATCCGAGACAGCAAGAAACTTCTTAGAATGGTTGCTTGTAAGTCATAGTATGGTGAAAAGGAATGGGGATAAGGAAACTATTGATGAAATCAATGCCCTTATCATTGGTATTCAACCCAACGAGGGGCAAGTATCAGACGGCTACCATACGTTTGACGAGTTGTATGACTTCCGCAGAGCGTACAATGCCGCGTTGGTGAACACCCACAAATACCCCTGCATCAAGAGTTGCCGACATTCGGACGGAGAATTATGCTTCGGTGGTGGCTGGTTTGTCGTTCAGATAAAACTTCCTACGGGTCAAATCTCCAATCACTATGAAATCAAGCATTGGGATGAATTTGATTGCGAGGTGAGAGAACGCGCTGATGAGTGGGACGGACACACTGACAAAGACGTATTGGAGCGACTGACAAAGTTGAATTTAAGCAACTCAAAATAATAAGTGATATGAAAGTAATATTTGAAATTCCCGAAAAGGTAATTAGACAAAACGCCTATCTACTGATGGCGCAGGGTGGTGACGAAGTGCCCCAAGACTTCGCAGAAAAAGCGTGTGCGGTTGAAAGCGTTGAACTGACGCTTTCCAAAGAAGATGGAAAGAAGTTTGAGCAGGCTATCGCTTTGCTCGCGCTTGCACATATCGGTGAACAAATGGGCATTTAACTATGAGCAAAAAGAACATAATCGCCCGAGTTGGCAACTTTGAGATTACAAAGGACGGAGGGAGTGAACACGACTATCTCCGCATCAAGTCAGTGAGCGGTCATTGGGGCGTGACCTACCGAGATGATAACGAGATGTATGGCAAGATAATGGCGATGGTGCGCGACAAGGAGCAAGCCAAGCATCTTGAACTTTACGTCCTGCATATCTATTACACCACCAATATCGTCATTGACGAGCAGTTCGCGCTTGACTTTATAATTGCGCTGGAGGCTATGCGTGACCGAATGGCTAAGGCGCAGGGAGAGCCGACTGAGGAAGAGGAAGCCGAGGCTATCAAAGAAGCGGAGGCTTTTACAATGATTAATGATCAATTATCAATGATTAATTGATTTCACCCGAAGACAAACCTGATCCGCGCGTAAAGAGGGTAATGGTCTTATATTTTCTCCGAAATACTTGCAAAAGTGGAGAAAATAAAGTAACTTTGCATTAACATAGCATTTCAACAAAGCCAAAGAGCTTCATGATTCCGAAAGGGATTGT
>JAIECF010000008.1 GCA_029068655.1 Muribaculaceae bacterium
GAGCCCTGCGGGAGAAATACCATTTCAGAAGGTCTTTGAATGATTTCATATGTCTTTAGTCTTCAGTCTTTAGTCTTAAGTCTTAAGAGTGCGGACAAGCCGCTTGTTTGTCAGCTATAAGTTTTCAGTGTTGAGAGTGTGAATAAACCGCTGGGAGGAGAGTGAATCGTTCGGTGAATTTTATAACTTTTAAGTTAAGTTGCTTGTTTCTTTAAAAAAGATTGGTTAAATTTGCATTGTTAATTTAAAATTAAGTATCTCAACTTTCGCATGCTCGAAAAAATCACGCAAAGGCCGCAGAGGAGCAGAGTTTCAGTGCTTTATGAAGCTTCGCGACTCGGTTGTGGCAAGCACGCTGAGGTAACGGTCTGCTTCGCATCGGCCGGAGGGAGATCGCAGAGAAAGCTACGATATGGAGATGGAGTAAGCGCTATTTCCTATCGAAACAAGCCGTCTACGTCTTTACTGCATCAGGCTCAGTGACAAGATACTTGTATTCGGTAATGGAGGAGTAAAGGACTGCAGGACATGGGAGGAAAGCAGGACGCTTTCGGAATATGTTGAGATTATGATTGATACAAGCCGATATATAGCATCAAGACTCTCAGACGGGACTCTTTATATAGTAGATAAGGAATTGATAGGAAATCTTAATTTTATACGGAAATGAATGCAATGAAAAGAAGCAGTATAATAGAAGCCCGTCGTCAGAGGGTATCATCAGAGATAAGGAAGAGGGTTGGGCTATCGTTTATGATAGTCGATCGGATTCATGCTATTCTCGAAGAAAGGGGCTTGCGTCAGAAAGATTTAGCTGAAATGCTCGGTAAGAAAGAATCAGAGATAAGCAAATGGATGCGGGGCACGCATAATTTTACAATCGACACGGTCTCAAGCATAGAGGAAGTGTTGGGAGCTCCGATACTGCAGGTAGTGAATGTATAGCTTGGAGTGGTCAGTCAATCCATTGTATCTTCCGGACCGATCGGCATATATGGGCCGTCCTTCACCTCGAAGATAGCCGAAGGCTCTATCACCTCAATTCCATGCCATTGTCCACGTGGTATATTGACCCCATAGTTCCCAATCGTCGGATCAAGCAGGTAACGCTCTGTCTGAGCACCGAGGTCATTGTAGAAAACTACAAACATTTTCCCCCGAAGTAATACATACGTCTCCGCTGTATGGCGATGCCGATGTATAGGCAGAATGGTACCCGGCAATAAGACGTTAATGAGTCGCTGTGCCTTAGCGTCCAGCGACTCATGGAAATTATAGTTCATGCGCAGACGCGGACACTCCTCTGCCTTCTCCGTCACCTTATCCAGCAATTCATCATTAATAATCATAACCTTAGAAAAATAGAATTATGCAAAGCGCTCCCCCTGAGTCGTCAACACACTACCGCTTGCGTCTACCCCGCGTTCTTTCCTAACTCCCAACAATTCATCATTATTAATTAATCAATATCCCAAATACTGCGCGCAAGCGCCTACCTTTCCGCTCTCATAGGATTATTGAGGAAATCCTCATATGAGAGACGGATGCCGTCAGCAAGTTCTGTCTTATACGTCCAGCCGAGTCTCGTCGCTTTGCTGACGTCGAGCAGCTTTCGCGGCGTGCCGTTGGGGCGCGTCGTGTCCCAGAGGATCTTTCCCCCGTACCCCACGATGGAAGCCACAAGCTCGGTCAGCTCCTTTATGGAGAGTTCCTTGCCCGTTCCGGCGTTGACGGTCTCGTTGCCGGAATAGTTGTTCATCAGAAAGATGCAGAGGTTGGCCAGATCGTCGACATAGAGGAATTCGCGCAGCGGAGAGCCGTCGCCCCAGCAGGTTACTTCCGTAAGCCCGGCCTCCTTCGCCTCGTGAAACCGGCGTATGAGAGCCGGGAGTACGTGGGAATGCTCGGGATGGTAGTTGTCGTTGGGCCCGTAGAGGTTGGTCGGCATCACCGAGATGTAGTCGGTACCATACTGTCGGTTGAGGTACTCGCAGTATTTGAGTCCAGATATCTTTGCCAGCGCGTATGCCTCGTTGGTCTTCTCGAGCTCGGAGGTCAGCAGGCAGGACTCCGGCATCGGCTGTGGCGCCATGCGTGGATAGATGCATGAGCTGCCCAGGAACTCCAGTTTTCTGCATCCGTTTCGCCAAGCGGCGTGGATGACGTTCATCTCGAGCATCATGTTGTCGTACATGAAATCGGCAAGGTGTTCGGAGTTTGCGATGATGCCGCCGACCTTCGCAGCCGCGAGGAAGACGTATTCCGGTTTTTCTGCCTCAAAGAAGTCGTTTACAGCCTGCTGATTGATGAGGTCCAGCTCGGCGTGGGTTCTCGTTATGATGTTTGTGTAACCCTGGCGCTTCAGCTCGCGAACTATGGCGGAGCCTACCATCCCGCGGTGGCCCGCCACATATATTTTTGAATCTTTGTTCATGATAGTCTTAAGTCTTCAGTCTTCAGAGTATAACCGCGCAGTATCGCATATGGGTAGGCGGTTTCCTAACCGCCTTGTATCTGTCTCTTGTATCTTATGGTAATTTTAGATGGCCAGCAAATCCGATTTTCAGTCTCTTCGGCGGATTTTAACGGGGATGGCGAAGTCTGGGATCTCGTCGACGACGATGAGCAGATGTCCACCACCTCCTGCACCGAGCATCTTCCATGCGAGGGCATATGGTCTGACCTTGTCGATCCATTCCTGCACTCCCGGTTGCATCATGGCCGGGAACATTGCTACCTGCGCCTCGAAGGAGGCTTGGAAGGAGTCGGCGAAAGCCGTGAGGTCCTTCACCATTATCGCGTCCCAGCAACGCGCGGCGGCATCTGTAAGAGCCTTGACTTTCTCAGGATTTATGTCCTTCCCATCCACTACCGAGCATCCGGGTCTTCTCGGGAACATCGGTACCACACACACGTGTTCCTCTAACCAGGATAAGATATCCTCGTCGTATACTGTCTCTATCCGTTCCGGCCAGTAATGTGCGTCATAGTAGTGTCGTGACAGTCCCGACACGCAGATTCCGATGGCATCCTGTGCGCCCGACACGTGCCCCTCGTTTTCCGGATCGTTCTCGAAGCAGAAAAGCATGCGTGCAAGCATCTCCTCGTTGTATGCCGGAAGTTCGAAGGGCCAGATCTTTTTCGCCGCATTGCGTGTCGACGTAGACATTCCGCCCCGCTCCATGAACTCATGGGTAGGCTCGATGGAGGCAGTGATGGCCCACCCGGCCCCATGCTCCGATACATACGGCTGGTCGATCCACGTCCCCGCGATGTCGATTCTATAAGGAAGTGTGCTTCGCAGTATCGGCGCCAAAGGCGTAGTATTGTCGCGCTCAGCGCGCAGTATCGGATCCTTCGGATCAGTATCGACACTTCGTGCAGTATCGGCTTCGCAGTATTGATTCTGTCCGATGATTACGTATTTTACGCCACGAGATTCACAAGCTGCTCGCTTGAGGTCGTTTCCACCGTCGGAGTTCACTACGAGGATGTCTGGCTTTACGCGATCCAGCTCCTCGAGGAAGTCGAGGATACCGGAGCCGGAATTTATGAAGGCGTCCTTGACATACCGGACGGCCTTGACCATGTATAGGCGTTCCTGCTCGGAGCATACGGGGGCTCGGCCCTTCAGCTCCTCGAACGTACTGTCGGAGCCTATTCCGACATAGAGGTCGCCGTACCCTGCCGTCTCCCTGAGGAACGACACATGTCCTGAATTGAGCAGGTCGAAGAAGCCTGTTACAAATACTTTTGGATGAGTTGTCTGCGTTTTCATCGTTGTCGTCGTTGTCAGCGCATAAAATTCTTTCGCTGAAACCGCTGAAAACTATTTGACGATTCCTTTCTCAAGATATTCTTCAAGATTTAGCTTGACCTGCTCGCCGGCCCGTTCCACTGCCACCTTCGCCATATCCGCGTCTACCATCAGGTTGACAAGCTGTTCGAAGGAGGTCTTCTTCGTCGGATCCCAGCCAAGCTTCTTCTTTGCCTTTGTCGGATCTCCCCAGAGGTTGACCACGTCCGTCGGACGGTAGAAGTCAGGCGACACCTCGATCACGACCTTGCCCGTGGCCTTGTCGATGCCCTTCTCATTTATGCCCTCGCCCTCGAACACTAATTCTATTCCTGCGCGCTTGAACGCATAGAGGCAAAATTCACGCACCGAATGCTGCTCACCAGTCGCTATCACATAGTCCTCCGGTTCAGGCTGCTGCAGTATCAGCCACATGCACTCCACGTAGTCCTTCGCGTAGCCCCAGTCACGCAGAGAGTCGAGATTGCCGAGATAAAGTTTCTCCTGCTTCCCCTGAGCTATACGTGCCGCAGCCAGGGTTATCTTGCGCGTCACGAAAGTCTCGCCCCGACGTTCGCTCTCATGGTTGAATAGGATACCTGAGCAGGCGAACATGTTATAGGCCTCACGATATTCCTTCACTATCCAGAAACCATAGAGCTTCGCCACCGCATATGGAGAATATGGATGGAAAGGAGTGTCCTCGTTCTGCGGAACCTCCTCCACCTTTCCATAGAGCTCCGAAGTCGAAGCCTGATAGAAACGGCTGGTCTCCGCAAGTCCGCACTGGCGTATGCCCTCAAGAAGGCGGAGTACGCCCGTCGCGTCGACGTCAGCCGTAAACTCAGGTGAGTCGAACGAAACCTGAACGTGGCTCTGAGCCGCGAGGTTATAGACCTCATCCGGACGAACCTTGTTGAGAACTTGAATTATCGACATCGAATCACCGAGGTCGGCGTAGTGGAGGTGAAACTGCGGGTGTCCCTCGAGATGGGCGATGCGTTCGCGGAAATCCACCGATGAGCGGCGGATCGTACCATGTACGTCATAACCTTTGGATATGAGCAGTTCGGCGAGATACGAACCATCCTGACCAGTAACGCCTGTGATTAATGCTGTTTTCATATTTAAGATTGGAATAGTCAAATATGACGTTAAGGATATTTTGTCAATTTGTATAAATTAATCATTAGTTGTCCTAAAAGGCCATAGGGCTTTGAATATCAGATATGATGGATTGGATTTGCCAAGGAAAGGATAAAGGCAATAATAGCCGGCCATTACCATCCAGCGGGGAAAAAACAGCACATGATTAGCCCGTCCCTCTGCTTTCTCTCCTCTGATAAGCTCATTGACGTCAAGCAGTTTCTCATCCTTTAAGATTCTCAAGGAATTTGTCGGTTCTTTCTCAACCCAATCAGTCATTCCCTTTACGGCCAGCCGTATATCCAACACCTCGAATTTTCCTCCCTTTCCGATACGGTAAGCCCATTTGGGAGGCTTAAGGTAATATCTTTTCTGGATATCTCTTTTGATATCTGCAGTATATACTGGTGAGAACCTAAAAATGTCGAAGGCAGAAGATATTTCCTTCAGCATGTTTTCAGCCTGAAATTTGGTGATACCATAGTCTGTGACGGGATTAGGAGTTGTGGAAGGAGTGATAAGGCCTCTTGTCATTCCCAACACATCTACGGTACTGATAAAAAGTAATGGCGTCTTGAATTTTTCGGCTATCCTGAAGATATTCTCAGCACATTCCACATTGATATGTGTAATTCGCTTGAAATCCAGGTCTGATTTTCCAAGCGGATGAGCCAATGCCGCGAGATGTATCACCCGATCAGGTTTTTCTTGTTCAAAAATAGATGAAATAGCGTTCACATCACCCAAATCGACAGAATGAAAAGAGTAATTATCATTCTTTATCGACCCATTCTTGATGTCAACTCCAACGACCTTATATCCAGCTTCCAACAGTGATTGGGTTAGATGAGAACCAATCATACCGGATGAGCCGGTTACCAATACTTTTTTCTTTGACATGACTAACTTATTTGAATTTATCCCAATTACGATACGCTTCATATCAAGAATCAAGATCTTTCCTTATTCTAAGACTATGAAATTACGCATTCTTCCTTTTCCGCAATACAGAGACATCATTCCAGATCATGAAAGCCACAAGGATAAATCCAAGATAACCGTTGAGTCCATAAATTATATTAAGAAGCGGTCGATACGGAACATAGCAGGCAATAACACACCCTAAGATACCTAAGCCTATAGCCCAGACCTTATATTTAGGTGTACCATTCTTTGCAATCCTGCTTATTCCGGTCCAAAGAAGAGGGCAAGCAGATGAATAGATGCCCAAGAATATGATGAATGCATAAATCGTTGCAAAAACAGGATGTATTGACTTAGCGAGCACCAATGCAGGGACCCCGGCATTCCATGTTTCATCAATATGCCCAATCAAGGCGATGCAACTGATTGCTGCCACACCAAAAATTGCCAACGTGGATAGCAACATACCCCTGTTCACGTTCTTTACGGGGTTCTTTGCGCCAAGTTCTGCAAGGAAAGCCGCGAACCAAAGGATTACGAATCCCCCGTAAGAAGCGCCTGATGCGAACGGATTGCCATCGCCAACCTGTGTTATTTCATATTTCTGATTGTCTATAGCCTCAAGACCTTCCTTGAAATTCCCAAAACCGGTAATAGCTGTCCAACATGCGATAAAGACAATCAAAATGATAATGATGGGCCCCACCACTTTTAAAGCCTTGACCACACCATTGAGGCCAAACACAACCGTAAGAATTGTCGCGGTTGCCAGTATCACTGCTCCTGCTCCGTTTGGAAGTCCCCACTGTTCTATACAAGTCGAGTTGGCGCCTCCGCACATTACGACAAAACTCATGTAACAGAATAATGCTGAAAAGAAATCGAAAAACATTCCGATCCATTTCCCGCAATATACCTGATAGATATCTCCTCCTCTTGTAAGATTCAATCTGTTTCCATTGAGTGTGAAGGAAAAGTTAGTATAGACATATATGATGGCGGCGACCAATATCACTACGCCAAAAAGGCTTCCGTATGATGCCTCATACTGCATTACTTCCTGCATCGTGGCGAATCCGGCACCGATATAAAATGCTATGCATGCGCCGCAGAAACCTAAAATAGATTTTATATTTTTCATTTGTTGATTGTCATTTGTTGCTGAAAGCGAATTCCACTGCGGCCACGAATCTCGGTTGGCTTGTAAGTATATCGTTTGTCCATACATACAGGCTGATATTTTTGTGCGTATAGTATGCACCAAATGACAAGTCCGGGTCTTGATCGAACTTCCAGGAGTGGATTACTCCTCCCATAGGTGTAATAGTGTTGCTATTGCCCGGAAGGCTGAATGTATAGCCTAGATAAGTCCATTGTTTTGCTGATGTCAGCTTCTTTTTATTGTTTTCCAACCATGTATCCGTTACCCAGAAAAGCTTGCCGTTTCTGGTTATATTGCCGTTCATATAGATGCCGCTTGTAAGATAGCTGAACTTATGGTGGTCATTCAGGTCAAAGGATGGCGTTATCTGTGCTCCGAGCTTGAAATAGTTGCTGAATTTATAACCTGCACGAACTGTATATCCTATGAAGGCGTCGTCTGTAGCCGTATATAAATCAGCTCCTATCTGCATATAGTTACTAATACCGTATTGAAGGGTAGAATACGTCTCCCATGAATTGGCTTTTGCGCGATACTTCAGGGAGCTATAGCCGTATAGCTTCTGATCCCCTACAGTAGTACCGAAATTAGGTACCTGCGCCATTGATGTTAAAGCAGATATGCACAACAACAATAGTATTATAAATTTTTTCATTCTTGCTATTTTAGTTTATCCCAATTTGCGACCACGACTTTCCATGGTTCCGGGTCAGCTTCATTGTAATAGTAAGTACATTTGGCTCGCTTGAAGTCCGTTAGCCATTCTGCAAGACTGCAGAGTCCCTTGTCAACACGCAATCCAAAATCAATTGGCTCCACCATAGCTATAAAAGGCTTGAAATCCTTTTGTACGGGAGTTTCTCCAGTCACCATTGCATTGCCCCATAGATATGGAAGTGGCCGACCCACTATATTTGATGCATATGACCATGTGGCATTGCGGAAGTTGATCTCAAGGAAATACAGTTGATCATTCTTGTCTACCAAAAACTCAATCTCCCAGATGCCTTCAAATCCTATTTCTTCTAACATGGAGTTAAGTTTCTCAAGGAGGTTGGAATCTTTTGGTGGATTTACATTCATTAATGGACTGTAATATCCTTTGGTAGCATAGATATAATCGGTCTGTATACCTACATACATACCCTTACCCCGATTATAGCTGAATCCCTCGAAGCATATCTCGGTTTTCTTGTCGATATATTTCTGCAGGAAAACCATATCGCTTTCGATTGAGTCCATTGCCTTTTTCAATTGATCTTCGTCCTCGCATATATGGAAATCTCCTTTGTATCCTCCTTCTACGGGAGAAAAAGCTTTGGTTATCACGGGATATTCTATGTCTGAAGGAATCTCTCCTGTTTTAACCAACCAGTAAGGAGCTACGGGGACTCCATGTCTGCGTGCACAGTCTACTATCTCCTTTTTCCGCATGAATTTCGTGATTCTTCCGTTTTCACCGGCATTGAAAAGAATGAACCGGTCTTTCAGGCTTTCATAACGTTGGTCATAGAAAGTCACTGTCTTGTCATCACTGAAACTGAGTATAGGTTTATAGCCTGTCCTTTCGTATACGTCTCCGTATTCGCGTATCAGCACTTCGAAAGCCTCTTCCTCATTTTTTACAAGATGTACCTTCTGAGGATATTTGCTGGCACTCGCCATACGCACCTTGTGGTTGATTGCTATAAAGATAGGTCTTATTCCGTTCTCTCCGAGAGACCTCAACTGCCCTAATGGATTGTAATGCTCCAAGGCAATCACAATAATCAAATGATTGTCTACTTTGTCCATTAATATTAAGTATTATTGTTGTTTGATTTCAACTTTATCATTTTCATCCTTATATACACCTTTGCCAGTCAAGACTGGAGCAAAGATACCGATAAAAGCCTTGAGATCAAGTTGGAATGTTAGCTCCTCAACATATTGAGCATCGTATATCATCTGTTCATCACGAGTTAATGCCCTATTATATATATCTGCTGTGCAAAACATGCCGGGAATGACAGAGTGTCTCTTACAATACCTTTTATTGTCTTTGTAGGGTTCGAACTCCCAGTCCAGAATCGGTCGGGGTCCGATTATGGCCATCTCTCCCCTCAATATGTTGAGCATTTGGGGCAATTCGTCAAGACTTGTACGACGTAGAAATGCTCCGACTTTTGTGATTCTTGGGTCTGATGCACTTGTCGCAATACCTCCCATCTCATATGCATGGTCACACATAGTTCGGAATTTGAATATCCTGAAAGGTTTCATCCCTTTCCCCAATCTTTCCTGACGAAAGAATACCGGACCTTTCGAGTCAAGTTTTATACAGGCCGCTATTATCAGCATGGGAACACCGAAGACCAATAGTCCTCCAGCTGCTAATGTCGTATCAATCGCTCTTTTGAAAAACTTCCTATACAGAATCATCTTCTATAGTTTTTTTTCAAGTTTCGGATTAAGTAATTTTCTCTCTGTCCCTTTGCTTTCTCCCAGACGAGCGAAGCAGGTCCGACCTCTAAAAGATGCTTATAATCTCACAATCGCGTAGCCAACTCTGCGTTCTCCGGCCGATACGAAGTAGGCCGATCACTCCGCGCGCTTGCCACAACCGTGTCGCGAAGCCTTATATGGGGGATGGCTTCCCAGCCGTCCACATCTGGGTTTCCTGCCCCTTTACGCCTTTGAGATATATTAGATTAGATGACAATAAATTGCCGAATCAGAAACTTGAGTTGTTTTCATTCAGCCCTTAAAGTTACTTCGAAACATTCACTGTAATTCTGCCCCCACTGACTGCCACGTACAGCAGCGAGGCCTTTAATATATTCCGCACTTCTTGGATGAGGATATGGACGCATAACACCTCTATACATACTAAGAGCCTTGATCTTAGCGTCCACCGCTTCTTCCCCCACCTCTACAAAGCAATTTGGTCGGAAAGGATTCATAGCATTGTTGATAGCCCATTCACTGCACGACGGTACCTCCATATACCAAACCTCCTTAACCCTCTTTACCTCGGGACGACGCTGGAAAAGCCTTACGGCCTCCTGGCATGCCATAGAAGTCTGAAGATGATCGTTATTAGTATCGGCAGGATGATGTGTTATGATTATATCCGGCTCGGAATCCTTGATAGCGGACTCGATGAACTGCACTAACTTTAGGTGTGGCACCGTATTCATCTCGATATTGGGGAATGTCGCCTCGTACTTCTTATTGATACCTAAAAATTGTGCAGAAGCGTTCAGATCATCATCCAATTCCTTATCCTCCGGACGGAAAGCACGTGCCTTAGCCTCAGTACTCATGATAGCTACATCGACATTATCACCTTGATGTGTCCATTTATATATGCAAGCTCCCGCCCCAAGAACCTCGTCATCAGGGTGAGCCACAACCAATAGATATTTCATATCTTAATTCTTCTTATTTTATTTAGTAGAAAGTCCATTAGAGAGAAAAAAAGCAACACCAATCGCAACTCCAAGCGTATTATTGAAGACATCGTCAAATTCAGATATCCCAAGTTTGCAGAAATATTGGATCGATTCTATCGAAAGCGATACAAAGAATCCCACTAAAATTACCTGCCACCATCTCATTTTCTGAAAAGCCGCATTCATAAGGAAACCCAAAGGAATAAAACCGACAATATTCATGATTATTTCTGGTAGTAGGTTTGGATTTTCTCCGGAATAATAAGCTTTATAACTCCAGAATGGATTAAAGTCATGCCAGACATACGAATTCTTTGGCCTGAATAGGATAGTATTGCTATAGGTTAGAAAGAGATATTCCCAAAACAACAGTTTGAATGAAAGCAGAATTGCCTTTTTCCTATTGTATATCGCAAATAAGATGACAATACACACACAAGCCACAGATATCAGCATCTCGTAGACATATATAGGTACATCACGAATAAGTTCTATTAGGAATGAGTCAAAATCAAAAACCATTATTCTAGCAAATTCCCATTTTTTTAATATGAATTAAGTACTTTTTTCTGTAGATTGAATAGTTCTTGCCTTCTTTCTTTCATTTAAATACAATGATGGGATGATTTTTAGGAAGTCCCACGAGGCCTTCCATTGTCTTTTATCCTCAAAAAGCCTTGTCAGCCAAATGAATTTTAAGGAGCCGATATGAGCTTTGGGTAATGAAACCTCTCCAACATAGAAATTCAAGGCTGCTCCTATACCAAACATTACACCTTTATCAAGATATTTGAGAATTCTCGACATGAATATTTCTTGCTTAGGATTACCTAATGATACCCATATTATATCATATCCTTGTTTATTGATTTCGTCAGCAATAGATTGATAGTTAAAATCATCAACTTTACAGAAAGGCAAGTCCATATGCTCAATATGATCGTCATCTAATCCAGTTGATTTCATTTTTTTTCTCACTTTTTCTACAATATCAATCGTATTACCTAATATTACCTGCTTATATGGATGTCTGATATATTCTTCAAATATCTCAGGACCATTGACCGAAACAAGATCGTCTCCATAGAAAATTCGAGCTAATGTACATATTGAACTTCCATCACAGCTATTAACGAACGCTCCGTTAATAATACTGCGATAATTCAGATCTTTTTGTGCTCGAGTAACTACACTTGAATCACACACACAAACATAACCTTTTTTCCTTTTAAGTAAGTGATTGTTGATCTTGGTAAATAATTTTACAGGATTAAATTCAAGATGAATATTGAAAACTTCCTTTTATAAAAATTTGTCTAAAGTTTTATGAGTGTAACTACGATATTATATCCTTCCAGTCTTTTGAGAAATATACAA
>JAIECF010000080.1 GCA_029068655.1 Muribaculaceae bacterium
TTTCCATTTTATTCAGGAAAATCCACTAACTTTGCTCCGTTAAAATTTTTAAACAATAATCGTATGTTCAGGATGCGACGTTCGCATCCTGAACATAAACATTCAAGAAATATGAATAGAATAAGATTGTCGATCTTGGTGTCCTGTTATCTTGGATGCTTAGTATGCCATGCCCGAACTTCTGTTGCTGATGCCTCCTATGACAAGAATATGTCGCTCAGGGATGACTATGACCCCATCTCTATGCAGATCCCTAAAATCCTCCTTCCGGGACATGAGGTGGATATGGCGTACGCGTTAACTACTGTACGCAACATGGCGATGCTCGCTACGGAGTGTCAATCCCTTTCACCGGAATCCGGGGATAATAAAGTAGTCGTATCGGTCAAAGCTACTGAATTCGGACAGCTGGAAAAACTTCTTGAAGAAAATGATGCCGATACCGCAACCGACATTATAGTGTCTGGCCCGATTGATCAGTCAGACTTCAGGGCTCTGTGGAATTGTGCTGCAAAGGGCAATCTGTTGGTTTTGGATCTTGGAGATGCCCGGATTAAAGATAATACCGTGCCGGACCGCGCACTATTCGATCCCATAGAGTTCGAGTTAGGCAAATGGTTGAGGATAAGGAAGATCATTCTTCCCGATGATGTGGTCAGGATCGGAAATGCTGCCTTCCCCTGCATGGGCCTTGAGGAAATAAACATTCCCTCTTCCCTGAGGGAACTTGGTCAGGCCGTTTTCACTTATGATTACTGGCTCAACTGTCCTATAGACTTACCCGAGGGCGTGGAGGAAATTAAACTCCAGACATTCATGGACTGCAAGAGACTCAGCTATCCTGTGAGAATGCCGAGCTCAATGAAAAGGATCGGATCATTTGCCTTTAGCAAGACTCCTATTCCGGAAATCGAACTTAATGAAGGGCTTCAGGTAATCGAAGAATACGCTTTTCAGGGATGCTGTATTACAGAGTTGCGGATTCCTGACTCGATTGTTGAAATAGAGTCCGGTGCTTTCCAGAATTGTTGGGAATTGGAAAGCGTTGCCTTACCCAATGGGATGGAGGTTATACCAGAAGATTTATTCAGCTATTGTTACGGATTGACAAAGGTGACTTTTCCCGAATGTGTTAAAGTCATTAAAGATGCAGCTTTTACAAGTTGTATGAAACTGAAGGATGTTGTCTTTCCGGAATCCTTGGAAATAATAGGGCGCGAGGCCTTCGAAGGATGTGCTATCGAAATGGTGGCTCTACCCGGTAGCGTACAGCGACTGGGCTGCAGATGTTTCTCAAGCAATAACCTTCATACTGTCTATTGTAAATCCGTCACTCCGCCTGAATGCGAGAGGATAGATCAATACGGTCCTTTTGTTGGAGCGCAAATATCGGAGGCGGTGCTTTACGTTCCGCAAGGTAGTGGAGAAAATTATCGGAATCAGTGGGAATGGAATATTTTCAAGGAGATAGTTGAGACCAACGAATTCCCGACAGCCGTGTCCAATACATTCATGACTGACAAGAGGGCCGACAATGTGATTTTCGACCTCACAGGAAGAAAAATCGAAAATCCGCTCCCCAACAGCATATACATTAAAAACGGAAAGAAAAGATATATGCATTAGTTTGCAATACTCTACATATTGCTTATCACTTAAAGAGCGGTTCAGCCATCCGGCCGATCCGCTCTTTTTAATTAATCATCGATCATTGATCATTCATCGTTTATCGTTGTTCAGGGTATCGCTACCCTCCCAGGATCCTTGAGGGCCTTGATGCGTGACGGCATCACATAGAACCTCTGCACGAGGAACGCTATCAGACTATATGCTCCTGCCTGAATCCACAGGGCGATATAGTCGCCGCTTACCTGTGCCAGCGTCGCTCCGTTGGTATTCATCCGGATGAAGCCTTCCACTCCGAACGTAGCCGGAACAAGGTCGGAAAGACACTTCCAGAAAGGTGCCATCGCGTAGCGCGGCCACGTCAGACCTGATAGGAACAGGAACGCAACCGAAGTTACTACCCACAGTACGAATACCGACTCCCGCTCCCGGCATGCAGCCTGGAATATCATTCCCAATGCGATGGACCCGATCACCATCGGAAGGATAAATACCTGAATCTCCCATGGATTTCCTGCCATAGGGAACCGGAACATCATCGGCACATAGTGCAGCATATAGATGCAGGGCACGATGATCACCGTGAGATAGGCGAGGGCTCCGCCCGCTATCGATTTGAAAGTACCTCCGGCGGTAGCCCTGTCGATATCGGCGAACTGCCAGGTTTTCTCCCTTTTAGCTCCTCCCGTCATGCCTACGGCAAGGACGAGACATTGCTGAAGTATGAGCACTAATACGCCCGGCATGATGAAGGAGTCGAAACCGGACTCAAGGTTGCCCATGGCAACGTTCTGCACTCCTAACGGATCACCCGTCACAAGTGTCTCCGCAAGCGGAGCGTTCTCAATGATCTTCTCCGTCAAGATCTCGCTGCCCATAGCTTGCGCCACATTCGTCGTGGCCACAAGGAAACCGCGGTAGCGCAGCAATAGGCTCATCTCCGAATAGAGTACAGCGGGAGAGGACTCCCCACGGCCTACTTTCCTCTCGAACCCTTCCGGTATCTCAAGTATACCGTAGCATTTATGGCTGTTCATCGCATGTTTCCCCTCGCCAAGATCGGCCGCATAACCGATGATGCGGATCTCCTGAGTCGCGTCAAGATTGCGCACAAGTTCGCGCGAGAGCGCCGAACGGTCGTGGTCAACAACCACCATCTTAACATCTCTCACCTGCTCAGGATTATAAATCAGCGAGTAGATGATAGGGTAGGCGAGCGGAAGAAACATCAGGAAGAGGATGATGCCGATGTCGTGAGTGATCAGCTTCAGCTCCTTTATATATGATTTAATAAATATTCCCATCTCAGTTGTTGTATTTTCTATATTTTTCATGATATATCATGATTCAACATGATGCATCATGATATACCATGTTCAATCAAGCCATGTATTCTCCATCAAGGAATGTAGACCGGTCTCTCAAAATCCTTCTTTATCTTCCACATCAGTGTAAGGGGAAGCAGCATGAAGACTATATAGGCCGCATACCACCAGCGTGAATACCAGATGTCGATTCCATTGAGCGCCTGATCTATGTAGATCAGGAAGTTGAAGCGTATCGGCATCATCCAGCTGAATATCGCTATGCCTCCATACATGCTTTCCACCGGGAAGGAGAAAGCCGCGAGCGAAAATGATAATATACCCATCAGCGAGCACACCGAGAGGCTGAACCGCAGGTTTGGCAGCACTCCGAAGAAGAAAACCGCCATTCCCTGGCATGCCACCACATACATCAGCTCGGAGACGGTAAACCACCACCAGCTGCCGTGCATCGGATAACCCTGCCAGAAATAGAGCCATGACTGCATGAAGATTATCATTACCCACCAGCCGATGGTCTGCGGAAGCAGTTTCGCCGCTATGGCCTTATATATATTCCCTCCAGCCATCCGCATCAGCTTCGGCGAGGTGCCGTATTTTATCTCTTCTCCTAATGAGAAACATACCATCAGCATGATCATCAACTGGAACACGCAGGGCACGAACGAGTTGCACAGGTAGATGGCATAGTTCAGTCCCGGATTGCCGAGCCCCCGGCTCACTATGTTGACCGGCTGCATCATCGGCACTACCTCGTCGGCCGAAAGGCCGGCTGTCTCCGCCACGTTGAGCATGATTCCCGCCTTCGACATCAGGGCCGTCGTCTTGAAACTCTTGAACAGCAACGACGCGGGCACGAAATATGTCATGTTGGTGTAGAACGTGATCGTCGGACCTTTTCCCGAGAGCAGATCCTGCTCGAAGTTTTCCGGAATCATGAAGAAGCCGAATATCTTTCCTTCCTGCATCTTGTGGCGCGCCTCAGTGTAGGAGTTACTCTGGTCAACCAAATCTACCATCTGCAGCGACCCGAGGTTCTGTGTTATTTCCCTCGAGAGTGCGGTTCCGTCCTTGTCTACGATGGCGGCGGGAACCTTGTCGGGAAGTCCCTGCTCCATCATGTTGGTGAGCATCAGCATCAGGAAGAGGGGGAGCACAAACATCGCCACCCAGTAGATAGGGCGCCCGGTCAGCTGCTTCACCGACCTCATGAATATCTGTTTGAATCCACTCATCACTTTAAGCTTAAAACTTAACTCTTAAAACTTAACTCTTAACCCTTACTTCTCCACTCCCAAATATACCACACTCATGCCGGGACGGAAGTTCTCAATCTTCTTGGCAGGTTTCGCCTTGATCTGGAACGTACGAGCGTCATAATCGCCCGTAGACTTGGTAGCCTGCCAGTTGGCATAGGTGCCAAGGTCGCGGATATAGAATACGGTCATCACTTCCTCTTTGTCGAGAGCCGGAATCTTAACGCGTATCTTGGTGCCTTCGGTGATATCCTTAAGAAGTGTCTCACGCACATTGAAGACTGCGTGATCGTCGTCTTTCTGAAGGTTCATGATCGGGGCTCCTGTTGCCACGAGCTCGCTCACGTTGGGATAGACCACCGTGATAACGCCGTCGGCGGGCGCGAGAAGATACTGGTCTTCAAGAATGGCACCTACTTCTTCAACACCACCTCGGGCCACTTTCACCATCGACTCGGCAGCCGCCTTGTCTTCGGCCTGCGGGCCGGCGAGCGCGAGCTCATACTGGCTGCGGGCTGCGGCCTCGCCTGCTTTTGCTGCATCGTAGGCTGCCTTGGCTTCATCGCGCTTCTGCTCGCTGACCACTCCCTTCACGAAGAGGTTCTGCATGCGATCGTAGGTCTTTTTTGCAATACCGGTTGCGGCAGCCGCCTGATTCATGACATCGCGAGCCGAGTTGATGATCTGCTTGCGCGTGCCGGCATCTACCTTGCGGTTGGTCGCCTTGGAAGCGTCTTCCATCGCCTCAGCCTGTGCCAGACGCGCCTCTACGAGAGAGGAGTGGATGTGTACTAGCGTATCTCCGGTCTTCACGCGCTGTCCTTCCTCAACATAGAGCTTGGTGACGCGTCCCGGAAGTTTGCCTGAGATACGTACCTCAGTTGCATCGCCCATGCCCTGGATTGTATCCGGTGCCGGCTTGATAAATATGAATCCTACCACTGCCATCGCAGCTATGATGAGAAGAACTACGACGATCGTGAAGATCAATGACTTTTCTTTTGCGCTAACCTCAGTCTGATCGGGAAGTGAGGGATTATAATTGGTATGCTGTTCCATAAGGTTTTTTATAGTTTGAGTTGTGAGTTATCAGTTTTTTAGTTTTTAGCTATCAGTTTTTAGCTTTCAGCTATCAGCTTTCAGTTTTTTTTAGTGGTCGGTTTCATCATGATTCATCTTGTTTTATCATGATAAATCATGGATCCCCGCTCTTTAATCATTAATCGTTGATCGTTGATCATTAATCGTTAATCGTTGATCATTAATCGTTGATCGTTGATCATTGTCTCAATGTCCCCGTCACCTTGCTGAGGTAGGTATGGCAGAGGCGGATACCGATCTGTGCGTCGATCACCTCCGATTTGGCCTTAAGCCATGCTGTCTGGGCTGCCAGCACGTCGTCGGTGGTCAGTACTCCCTCCTTGAAGGCATACTGTGCGTTCTGTAGATTCTCCTGCGCGCTCTTCATATTGTTGCGGGTCATATCGTAGGTCTTGAATGCCTCGTTGAAGCTGTATTCCGCCTGGCTCACCTGAAGGCTCACCTTTTCCTCCATATCTTCGAGAAGCAGCTTCTGCGCGGCTGTCTGTGATTTTGAGGCGCGGTATTTGTTGTAGTTGCCTCCCCAGTGCCACAGTGGCACGGTAAGCATTGCTCCCACAGAAAATCCTCCTCCGAATTTCTTCTCGAATCCGTCGATCACATTCGGGTTGGAGAATGAGTAGGCTCCGAACGCAGCTAATTTAGGCAGCATGGCAGACAGCGACAGGTTTTCCTTGCTTTTCATAAGGTCGACTCCTTTGCGGAGCACGTCGAGGTCTGATCTCCTGGCGTAGACGTCCTGCATGTTTGTGCTCGGCATCGTCATGTCGGCTTCAAGATTGTCTGAAGCCTCGTCGGAGAGGGTCATCGGAGTGTCTACGGGCAGCCCGCATATCTGTGCAAGCGCCATGCGCGACAGCGACAGTCCGTTGTTTACCTTAGTAAGCATAATACAAGCCTCGTTGTATTTCACTTCTACGTTGAGCACGTCTGAACGTGTAGCCACACCCTCATCTTTCATGTCGATCACACTCTGGCGAAGCGAATCGACGAGGTTGACGAAGCTTTGCGCGAGATTCCTCTTTTCTACAAGCGAGACCACCTGCCAGTAGGCCTCGTCTACGTTGAGCAAAACATCCTGCTCCGCCTGATCCTTGAGCGACCGGGCAATACTTTCGCCATGCTTGGCTATCTGGTTGAGGGCTCGGATTGAGCCTCCTAAGAAGATGGGCTGTGTGAGCGTGAAGGCTCCGAAGAACACATTGTGTGTGTCAAACTCCATGGCTTCCTTGGGAATCACCGCCACCTCGCTTGGAATAGGCTGCCCTGTGGCGGGATTCATTACTGGTTTCCCGTCGGCTCCCGTCACAAGGTTGTATTCATACTTCATGGTCTTTGGATCAAAGCTCATCGTAGGAAGTTTGGCGTCTTCTCCCAGTAGGGAGATCTGTCGCTGATTGTAGGCGTAGCCTCCGGAGAAGTCGATGCCCGGAAGATAGGCGGCTTTGGCGGCGTCGCGCAGATAGCCTGCGCCTCTTATGTTCTCTTCAGCTATCCGGATGGCTTTGTTGTTGTGAAGAGCCATATTCCGGCAGCTGTCAAGCGAGACCGCTCCTTGTGCGAGCGCGCTTGTCGCGGCAACAGTGGCGAATATGCTTAGCAGAATCTTTTTCATAGCTGTTAAATATAGAAGAATCTTGTTTTGCTTTTGTAATAATTATTGTAATAGTAATACAATCAACTCCCCGAAAAGTTGAACAGCACGCTTAAACTCATAAACTCATAAACTTTTAAACTTTTAAACCAATTTCATTTGCAATTCAGCGTTTTTTTTCTAACTTTGCACGATAAAACGGCTCCTTTCGGCGCCGATTCCTTCCGGGT
>JAIECF010000081.1 GCA_029068655.1 Muribaculaceae bacterium
CCCTGGGCGCGGAACTGAGGGTAAAGACCCCGACGAGAAAAAGCACAACAATCGCTAATAAGTTTTTTTTCATGATCATTTATTTAAGGTTTTTTGCAAGGGATTCTTGACATTAGAATTTCTAACGGCGCTAAGTTACTAAAAAAAATCGATTCATCAAAATATTATGCTTTAAAAATTTACGAAATCGCTTAAAAATAGTTTTATATGAATTTGAATTTACTGATATGTACGCTTAAATTACGAATTAATATCTTTCTAAACTTAACTCCTATTTTTGTGAAGTCAGAATGATCGTTCCGATCCAGTATAAAAAAGATAACGGATGCCCGTTATATCAGATGGGGCCTAAAAAACTTAAAGAATAACCGTCAAGAAATTAAGACGGTTATTCTTTTTGTATATCAGAACTCTGTCAATCGTGATGAAGGAAAGTGCTTCTCAAGATAATTTCTCAAGTATGTTATGGTGTCCTCGCAGATCGTGAGGTCTTTATCGAAATGATGGTTGTAGACGACTTCTGCAAGTTCAATCCCATATTTTTCAATGGTGAATAAGGTAAGCAACGTATGGTTGATGGAGCCTAATTGCCCGTTAGTCACGACTATTGTAGGAAGATTATGTTCTTTGATATAGTCAATGGTAAGGTATTCGCTTTTCAACGGCACCATTATACCTCCCGCTCCTTCTATCAGCACTACATCATATCTTGATTCAAGTTGTTCAGTCGCTTTGCTGATTTTGTTGAAGTCTATTGGTCTCTTGTCGATCTTCGATGCAAGGTCAGGCGAACATGGATATGTGAATATCTCGGGAGCTGTCAGCATCTCAAGGTCATCCGGAGTCTTGTCTATTCCCATGATCTTGCGGTGCACATCAATATCCTCGCTGTAGCCGACGTTGCCCGTCTGGATGAATTTCTGAGTGATGACGCTCATCCCTTGGTCCATATATCTGCGGGCAAGCCACCCCGTTGCCCAACTTTTACCGACATCCGTCCCTATTCCGGTGATGAAAAATTTCATAATTTAGTAATGAGCTATACTCCAAATCAATAGTACGAAGCGCCTCTCCGAGGCTACTGAGATAGTGTATTTTCCCCCAGCCTGAAGGCTGGGGTTAAGCATAATATCAGCTCTCCGAGCTGAGGAATTGGAATATAAAGTATAAAAGGCTTTTGTCTATAATCAAGCCACGATTCAAAAACCGTGGCTTGTATCTTATATTCTAACGAACGCATCACGCATCGCGCAATACGCATCACGCATTACGAATTCAATAGGCAAACATCGGATAGTCGTTCATCATCTCGTTGACCTCCTGACGTACCTTTGCGATCTCTTCGGCATTGTCGGCGTTAGTAAGAACACGATCTATAAGTTCGGCGATCTTGACCATGAGATCTTCCTTCGCGCCGCGTGTCGTGATGGCTGCCGTGCCGAAACGTAGGCCTGAAGTAAGGAAGGGGCTGCGGGAGTCGTAGGGCACCATGTTCTTATTGGCGGTGATATCCGCCTCCACCAGCACACGCTCGGCCTTCTTGCCGCTCATGTCGGGGAACTTAGTACGGAGGTCAACAAGCATACAGTGGTTGTCAGTGCCATTGGAAATGATCTTATAGCCACGCTTGGAAAGTTCCTCGGCGAGCACCTTAGCATTCTTCTGCACCTGAAGGGCGTATTCCTTCCATTCCGGCTGGAGAGCCTCGCCGAAAGCTACCGCCTTTGCTGCGATCACATGCTCAAGCGGACCACCCTGCACACCGGGGAATACAGCGCTGTCGAGAAGCGCAGACATCTTCTTGATCTCACCCTTTGGAGTCTTCTTGCCCCAGGGATTGTCGAAATCCTTGCCCATCAGGATCATGCCGCCACGCGGACCGCGGAGAGTCTTATGGGTGGTAGTGGTGACGATGTGAGCATGCTTCACTGGATTCTCGAGCAGTCCTGCAGCGATGAGGCCTGCCGGATGAGCCATATCCACCATGAAGATTGCTCCGATCTCATCGGCGAGTTTACGGATACGGGCATAGTCCCATTCGCGGCTGTAGGCGCTCGCTCCCGCTATGATAAGCTTCGGACGCTCTGCACGGGCTTTCTCCTCCATCTCCTTATAGTTGACGCGACCATCCTCTTCCTTAACGGTGTAGCTGATAGGTTCGAACACGAGTCCGGAGAAATTTACCGGACTGCCATGGCTGAGGTGGCCGCCGTGGCTGAGATCCATACCCATAAACTTGTCGCCGGGCTGAAGGCATGCCATGAATACAGCCATGTTAGCCTGCGCTCCGGAGTGAGGCTGTACGTTGACCCACTCTGCATCAAAAAGTTTTTTAGCGCGCTCGATAGCAATGTTCTCTGCTTCGTCTACTACCTGGCAACCACCGTAGTAGCGCTTGCCGGGATACCCTTCTGCATATTTGTTGGTAAGGCAGCTGCCCATGGCGCGCATTACCTCGTCGCTGACGAAGTTCTCGCTTGCGATCAGCTCAATGCCGCGACGCTGGCGAAGATGCTCGCGGTCGATGATGTCGAATATTTCGTTGTCTCTCTTCATAATTTTTATTTAATACATAATTCACAATGCATAATGCATAATTCAGTTTCGATGTGATTCAACTCAAAATGCATTGTGAAATTATACCTCTATGTTTAAGTATTTTATCCTATGATAATAAAATTCTACAAGAATGATGCAGATGAAATTCGTTAGGAAATAATTATGAATTATGCATTAAGAATTATGCATTACTTCATAAATTACCCTCCGAAATTATCGTAATGGATAGATTCCGGCTCGACACCGAGATCATAGAGCATCCTGTTGACTGAATTGCTCATCGGACCGGGGCCGCACATGTAGTATTCTATCTCTTCAGGCGAGTCGTGATCTTTCAGATAGGTGTCATACATCACCTGGTGCACGAATCCCGGTGTGTACTTCACACCGGCCTTGTCGGCCGCCGGATCCGGACGGTCAAGGGCGAGATGGAAATGGAAATTGGGGAATTCTTTCTCAAGCTTCAGGAAATCGTCGAGATAGAACACTTCGTTGAGCGCGCGCGCGCCATAGAAGTAGTCCATTCGGCGGTCGGTAGTCTTCAGTGTCTTGGTGAGCCACATGATCTGTGCGCGCAGAGGAGCCATACCGGCGCCGCCTCCTACCCAAATCATTTCTTTGTCGGAATCCAGAATAGGATGGAAGTCACCGTAAGGGCCCGACATCATAACCTTGTCGCCCGGCTTCAGAGTGAAGATATAGCTCGAAGCAATACCCGGCGGAACATCCATGAAGCCCACCTGAGGTTTCGGCTTGAACGGGGGGGTGGCTATACGCACTGTCAGCATGATGCGGTCTCCCTCCTCCGGATAGTTGGCCATTGAATATGCCCTGACGGTCTCTTCGTCGTTGGTGCACTTGAGCGTGAAGAGTCCGAATTGTTCCCATGAAGGAAGGTATTCCGGGCCGATCAGGGCCTTGTCTATATCTTTGTCGTAAGTCATCGAGAACTTCGGAATTCGGATCTGCGCGTAGCTGCCCGGAATGAAGTTCATATGTTCGCCGGGAGGAAGGGCTACGATGAATTCCTTGATGAATGTGGCCACATTGCGGTTGCTGATCACCGTGCATTCCCATTCCTTGACGTCAAGGGCAGCTTCGCTTACGCGGATCTCCATATCGCTCTTCACCTTCACCTGGCACCCAAGCCTCCAGTTATCCTTTATCTCCTTGCGTGTGAAATGTACGGCCTCGGTGGGGAGCATCTCACCTCCGCCGCTTTCCACCTGACACTTGCACTGGCCGCATGAGCCTTTACCACCGCATGCTGAAGAAAGATGCACTCCCGCGTCGTTGAGGGTCATAAGAAGTGATTTCCCGCTTTTCGTCACTAAGACTTTCTGTCCGTTGTTGATGCTGATGGTCACGTCGCCGCTCTTCACCAGACGGCTCTTCGCGAGGAGCAGGATCCCAACAAGGACAAGCACCATCACAAGGAATATCAGGGCGGCCGCTATTACACTATGCCAAACAATCATAATATTTCATTTTAAGATACTGTTCATATTAAATGCATAATTCTTCACAGATAATTAAATCTTCTTGAATTATAATTATACATTATGAATTATGCATTACTTATTAGAGTTTAATACCAAGGAAACTCATGAAGGCGATGCCCATGAGGCCCGTGATGATGAAAGTGATACCTGTGCCGCGAAGAGGTGCCGGCACGGCCTGCTCGTTGAGCCTTTCGCGGATGGCGGCAAGGGCCACGATGGCGAGGAGCCAGCCTATGCCTGAGCCTATACCGTAGACTGTCGCTGTCCAGGCATTGGAGAATTCACGCTGCTGCATGAAGAGTACTCCACCGAGGATCGCGCAGTTCACTGCTATCAGCGGGAGGAATATGCCGAGGCTAGCATAAAGCGACGGAGAATACTTCTCTATAGCCATCTCGAGAATCTGAACGAGCGCCGCTATCACGGCGATAAACATGATAAGGCCGAGGAAGCTGAGATCGGTCTCAGCATATTGCTGTCCGAGCCATGAGAGGGAGCCGGGCTTAAGTATGAACTCGTTGATACACCAGCAGACCGGAAGTGCGATCGTCAGGACGAAAGTAACCGCCACTCCAAGACCAAACGCAGTCTTGACGTTTTTCGAAACCGCCAGGAAACTGCACATTCCCAGGAAGTAGGCGAATATCATGTTGTCGATGAATATCGACCGTATAAACAAATTAAGATTTTCCATAACTTCAATTTCTTTTTCAGTTTATAGAAAGCGTATCATTTCGCCTTGCGGTTGTGGACCCAGATGATGCAGGCTACCGTGATGAGTGCCATAGGAGGAAGGATCATCATGCCGTTGTTCTGGTATCCGAGGTCGTATAAAGCCTGCGGGATCACCTGGTATCCCCAGAGAGTGCCGCTTCCGAGAAGTTCGCGGAAGAAAGCCACTATCACAAGGATCATTCCGTAGCCGAGAGCGTTGCCGACTCCGTCGAGAAATGCGTTGAATGGTGTGTTGTTTAGCGCGAACGCTTCAAGACGTCCCATGATGATGCAGTTAGTGATGATTAGGCCGATGAAGACCGAGAGTTGCTTGCTGACTTCATAGTTCCATGCCTTGAGCACCTGATCGACTACTACTACAAGCGCGGCTACAACCACCAGCTGTACGATGATTCGGATCGATGTCGGGATTGTATTGCGCATCAACGAGATGAT
Source organism: Muribaculaceae bacterium (assembly GCA_029068655.1). Classification (GTDB taxonomy): domain Bacteria; phylum Bacteroidota; class Bacteroidia; order Bacteroidales; family Muribaculaceae; genus Lepagella. The sequence continues at coordinate 5,232 of JAIECF010000081.1, forward strand.
GACGTTGGAGAGTGCGAGCACCGCAAGCACCGATATTGTCATTACCACCGCCGGCTGGAGCTTTGCAGTCACGGCAAGAGCTGAACATATGCCGAGGATCTGAACAATCACGGGATTGTCATTGCTCAGAGGATTGATGAGAGGTTCGAGTCTTTTTCTGATATTTCCCATAATTATTCTTTATTGGAGGATTCCTTTTCAAGATTTTTGAAAAACGCCGTGTAGGGTTCGAGTGAGGAGAAAAGCATCTTCTGCACTCCCTGGCTGGTTATAGTTCCGCCGCTGACCGCATTCACGTATGCGCGTCCTGCCGGTTCCTGACCTTTCTTTACTACGAGCACCGATTCAAAGTCGCCGTTGCTGCCGAAGATGGATTTACCTTCAAACTGACTGCTGAACGCAGGCCGCTCGATTTCGGCTCCGAGGCCAGGAGTCTCTCCCTGATGGCCGAAATAGGCTCCGTAGATAGTCTTCCCGTCGGAGTCCATTGCGATGTAGCCCCAGATGGGACCCCAGAGACCGGCACCTGCAACCGGAACGATGTACTTGATTCCCTTCCCGGTATCACACACGAAGACCGGGAGAACGCGCTGGTCGGCCGGTTTCTTCACTTCAGTCGCCATATCGACATCGAAAGCGGAGACACCATCGACTTTGTCGCCTTTACTGTCTACGCAATAGCTTTCCTTAATATGGGAATCATAGAGCGTGCCGATGTTTTCATCCGCTGTGGGATATATCAATGCGGCGGCAAGGATCTGCTTTTTGGTGTCGTTTGCTATATTCTCGAGCTGTGCCGGACGGAGCGCCTGATAGACGAGTGCGAGCGCAAAGCCCACCACAACAACGAGCACAGCGGCGTAGATCACCGTATAGACGTTGTTTTCTTTATTGATTTTCATCTTAGTCTGATTGAATTAAGCGTTAATAACTCCTTCACACGGCCAGCCTCTTCATTCGGCGACGGATATTGCTGTTGACCACACACCAGTCGATGAGCGGAGCAAAGCAGTTCATGAGAAGCACTGCCAGCATTGCTCCTTCAGGATATCCGGTGTTGTAGAATCTTATGGTCATGGCAAGAACTCCAATGAGGAAACCGTAGATCCATTTTCCGGTCTCTGTGCGGCAACTTGTCACAGGGTCGGTAGCCATGAATACGATGGCAAACATGAAGCCGCCGAGGCAAAGCTGTTCGATGGGAGAGACCATGCTGACTGGATAAGCAGGATTTCCTACAGCGCAGCCGAGATAAGACATGCCGAGTCCTCCTAAGAATGCGGACAGTATGATCTTCCAGCTTGCCATACCTGTGGCAAGAAGGATTATGGCACCTATGAGGATGCAGAAGGTGGATGTCTCTCCCCAGCTGCCGGGTATGGTACCCCAGAACAAGTTGCTGAAATCAAGAATCTGTCCGTCGACACCATAGATTTGTACGTTTTCTCCGGTAGCCGTAGCAAGCTGTCCGAGCGGGGTAGCGCCTGAGTAACCGTCAACCGGAGTGGATCCGCCAAGACTGACGAACACGCTGTCGCCGCTCATTTTCGAGGGATAGGCGAAGAAGAGAAAAGCACGGGTGACGAGTGCTACGTTAAGGAAATTGTAGCCGGTACCGCCGAATACTTCCTTGGCGAATATAACCGCGAATGCTACAGCCACGGCAAGCATCCAGCATGGTGTGCTGACCGGGCATATCATCGGGATGAGGATACCGGATACGAGGAATCCTTCCTGAATCTCATGCCCACGAAGCTGTGCCACGATAAACTCAATACCAAGACCTACTATATAGGCTGTAAGAATCTGAGGGAGCACGGCCCATAGTCCATAGAAGAACTGAGCGAGCCAGCCCACGCATTCGCCTGTAGCGAGATGGTGCTGGTAGCCAACGTTCCACATGCCGAAAAGGCAGCAGGGAAGGAGTGCGAGCACGACGGTGATCATCGTTCGCTTGGAGTCGTTGGAGTCATGGATATGCACGCCGGAGGAGGATGTCTCGTTGGGCGTGTATAGGAATGTATAGAAGCCGTCGAAGACTGAGTGGAGAGCGTGGTATTTGCCTCCCTTCTCAAACATCGGCTTCATGCTGTCTATTTTTTTCTTTAGTTTGCTCATAGCTTTGTTTCTGAAAGAATTGATTGCATGCAGGATTCTCTGTCAACTGTCTTTCCGCAGGCGTTCGAGACTTTCCCTGGTGAGTTTCTGAAGCTCCTGCTTTGAGGTGTCGACGAATTCCGGAAGAGCGAAGTCTTCAGGCGCCACCTCATATATGCCGAGTTTCTCCATGCGGTCGAAGTCTCCTGCCATCATTGCCTTTATGAGATATTCGGGATATATGTCAAACGGGAATACCTTGTCGAGTTCGCCGCTAAGTATCATCGCGCGATGTCCACCCTTGAGACGGGCATCGAAATTAAATGGTTTTTCCAGTCCCCTAAGGAATGCCGGGAATGTACGCTTTATACTGAATTTCTTTGGATTCATCGAAGCCCAGCCCATGAACTCGTCGGCATGGTCACCCTCTTCGATGATAGTGATCTGGCGGTAGGGATATCGAAGGAAGTCTGTCTCAGGATCAACTTTGACTCCTGTCAGTACATTGCCGGATATCACCCGGAGCGATTCATCTTCCTTGAGTTCACCCTTCAGAATGTCCTTAAGTGAGGCTCCAATTTCAGTAAGCACCTTTTTGGGTTTTAGCGCCGCCGGACCGGTAATCGCTACTTCAGCCCGATAGTCGCAGTAGCCTTTCTTAAGCAGCATTCCGAGTCTGGCTACAGTGCCTGCATCGACGGTCCAAACTGTCTCTCCCTTATTGACGGGAGCTACCGCCGCTATCTGGACACCGGGATTTCCTGCCGGATGTGGTCCTATCATGTCGAGCACGGTGGCAGCCTTGGTGCGCAATCCTTGTCCCGGACGCACTGCAAGATATACAGTTCCCTTGGTCAGTTTCTTCAGTGCTTCAAGACCGGGCTCGAGATATTCGGCGATGTGGGTCGGGATGACATTTCCTGCCAGAGGCGAGGAGTCGAAAGCTGTCACGAAAATGTCGCGAGGTTCAGTCTTGTCATCGGGCACTACGTCGAAAGGCCGCTGCCTCATCATGGCCCATAGTCCGCTGAGTTTTAGTTTCTCCGTGAGGCTGTCCGTATTTAGCTGACAGTACACGTCTTCGCCGGGCTTTACAGTCACTGCGAGGATCTTACGGCGCTCGCCTCTCCTGATTTCTTCCACACTGCCTGCAACCGGCGATACGAGTTTGATTCCTTCCGCTTCCTTTGCATGGAAGAGGGGAGAGCCTTTGGCAACAGTGTCGCCCGGCTTTACATCGCATTTCCATGTGTAGCCGGGGAAATCGTCCGGACATATGCCGACAAGTTCCGACTTGATCGGCTCCGGCTTTCCTTCCGCTTTTCCTTCCAGAGGAATGTCGAGGCCCTTTTTAATGTTGATTTCTCTTGCCATACCTGCTTGGTATATAAAATAATTATGATTATACTTTTTTCAAATCATCCCAATCCCCTCTGAAAAATACAAAATTAATTAAAATTCGTAAAATAAGCAAAAAATAGCCTCAAAATAAGATAAAAAAACATACGGCCTGCATGAGCAGACCGTATGCATATAAATAGTTTCGTCAGATTAATACTCGGAGTAGCTTATTCTTTAAGACCTTCAACGAATTTGCGGTAGGCATCGTTTTCTGGATCATACTGGAGATACTTGTTGAAGTTCTCCTTTGCCTTTGCCACATCTTTCTGGTCAAGATAATAGTTGCCGAGATAATTGTAGATGTTCTTTGCGTCTCTCGCATAGCGTGACGGATCTTCGCTCTTCTCAAGAAGTGTTGCAGCTTCGCTGTACATCGGGAAAGCTGCTGTCTTGACTTCTGCGTCGGATGTAGCACGCTGCATCGCGATGTCACCGTAGATCTTGTAAGGCTTATAGTTACCCGGGAGAGCGGCCTCCATCTTGGTGGCATAGTCATAGGCCTTCTTGAAATAATCCTCGGCCTTGGCGGGATTATCCTGCTTGTTTTCTACTCCTGCATAGAAGCTGAAGGTAGCCTGCTGACTGAAGTCGTTGAAGTCAGGTTTCTCGAGCTTGGCAAGATAACCCTCGTAAGCGTCGGAAGCCCCGGAGAAGTTATTTGCTTCCAGATAGGTCATAGCCAGCTGCTTGTTGAAGCTTGCATTTTCAGGCATTTCCTTGATGGCCTCATTCAGGACATTGAGGGCTTCATCCGTACGCTTAGCATTGGTGAATTCCTCTGCGATAAGAGTGAAGTCGATAGGTGCAAACTTGTTGGCTGTCGGATTTGCGTTGTGTGCAGCCAGAAGTTCCTCCGCCATTGGCACGAGCTGTTCCTTCATAGCCGGGATGTTGGCGGCATTCATAAACTGGAATCGACGTGCTGTGAAGTTGCCGGGATTCTCGGCAAGTAGCTTGCTTGCGTAGTCGTAACCCTTCTGGAACTCGTTGCTGGAGAAAAGAAGCAGTGCATAGCGGTCTTCATCCTGCTTGAAATGATTGGGGTTCTGAACATAGACTCCATATTCGCGGGCAGCGTCTGCAAAGTCTTTCTTATTATAGTATGCATTTGCAAGCTCACGCTGGCCAAGGGCAGAAGTCGGGTTTACCGAAAGAAGCTCCTTGAGCATAGTGACAGCATACTGCGGGTTGACCTGAGTATAGAGGTTGGCATACTTTACGTATGCTTCTGTAGCGTTAGGATTATAGCTTTTAGCCATCTCATATTTTCCGGCGGCCCCTCCCCAGTTCTTTTTGTCTTTCTCCTGGTCACCTTCGAAAATGTAGATCTCGGGGGCCTGCAGATTGATCTTACGG
>JAIECF010000082.1 GCA_029068655.1 Muribaculaceae bacterium
ACATTATTGTATACCCTTCAATAGAGGAAGTGTGCAAACAACCTAAAAAAGTACAACTAACCAATAAATCAAAACGCAATGGAAATTTCCCACATCGAACACATCGGCATTGCCGTGCCTAACCTGGCTGAAGCCATCAAATATTACGAAGACGTGCTTGGCCTCAAGTGCTACAAGCAGGAAGTGGTTGAGGACCAGAAAGTGACTACCGCTTTCTTTAAGGTAGGCGACACCAAGATCGAGCTTCTCGAGGCCACGAGCCCCGACAGCACAATCGCAAAATTCATCGAGAAGAACGGTGGCAAGGGCGGTATGCATCACATGGCATTCGCAGTTGAAAGCGGCGTAGCCGAGGCACTTGCAGAATGTGAGGAGAAGGGAATCCGCACTATCGATAAAGCTCCCCGTAAAGGTGCTGACGGCCTGCAGATCGCTTTCCTTCACCCCAAATGCACTGAAGCTGTGCTCACTGAGCTTTGCGAAGATCCCTCAAAGAAATAATCATTCAAGCATCTGAATAATGACCACTCAAGAACAAAAGATTCAAGAGCTCATCGACAAGCGTGCTACCGCACGCCTCGGCGGTGGCGAAAAGGCGATTGCCAAGCAGCATGAACGCGGCAAATATACTGCTCGCGAAAGAATCGACCAGCTCCTCGACGAAGGCAGCTTTGAAGAACTAGACATGTTTGTCACACACCGAAGCACAAACTTCGGCATGGAAAAGAAGCAATACCTTGGCGACGGCGTTGTGACCGGTTTCGGAACCATCGAAGGACGTCTTGTATATGTTTTCGCCCAGGATTTCACTGTACTCGGAGGCTCTCTTTCAGAGACCATGGCACAGAAGATCTGCAAGGTGATGGATCTCGCCATGAAGATGGGAGCTCCCGTCATCGGACTCAACGACTCCGGAGGCGCACGCATTCAGGAAGGCATCAATGCCCTTGCCGGCTATTCAGAAATATTCCAGCGCAATATCCTTGCGTCAGGAGTTATCCCTCAGATCAGTGCCATCCTCGGTCCTTGCGCGGGCGGCGCGGTATACTCTCCTGCACTGACAGACTTCACTATAATGGTGAAAGGCATGTCCTACATGTTCCTGACCGGTCCCTCTGTAGTTAAGACCGTCACAGGCGAAGATGTGACACAGGAGCAGCTCGGTGGAGCTTCCGTTCATGCATCAAAGTCCGGAGTTACACATTTCGCTTGTGAAGACGGAGAAGAAGCTCTCAAGCTCATCCGCAAGCTCATCAGCTATATTCCTCAGAATAATATGGAGGAAACTCCGCTTGTTCCCTGTTCAGATCCCATCGATCGTCTGGAAGACAAGCTTAACGAAATCGTTCCTGACAGCCCCAAGAAATCCTACGACATGTATGAGGTGATCGGAGCTATTATTGACAACGGCGAGTTCCTTGAGGTTCAACCGGCTTATGCTCGCAACATCATCTGTGGTTTCGCTCGTTTCAACGGCCAGAGTGTTGGTATTGTTGCCAACCAGCCTAAAGTGCTCGCAGGTGTCCTTGACTGCAACGCATCTCGCAAAGCGGCACGCTTTGTTCGCTTCTGTGATGCATTCAATATTCCATTGGTGACCCTTGTCGACGTACCGGGCTTCCTGCCAGGCACAGGTCAGGAATACAACGCTGTCATCCTTCATGGTGCCAAGCTTCTATATGCATACGGTGAGGCTACTGTTCCTAAGGTGACTGTAACCTTGCGTAAGAGCTACGGCGGAAGCCATATAGTGATGAGCTGCAAGCAGCTCCGCGGAGATATGAACTATGCTTGGCCAACTGCGGAAATAGCTGTAATGGGAGCTGAAGGTGCTGTCGGTGTCCTCTATGCAAAGGAAGCTAAAGAGCATGAAGATCCTGCAGCATTCAAGAAGGAGAAAGAGGAAGAGTACACAAAACTCTTTGCCAATCCCTACAATGCAGCCAAATACGGATACATTGACGACGTCATCGAACCTCGCAACACGCGTTTCCGTATTATCCGTGCTCTTCAGATGCTTGCTACAAAGAAGCAGACCAACCCGGCTAAAAAGCACGGCAACATACCTCTATAATATATGGAACTATGCTAAAGAAATATATTGCATTAGGAATTCTCAGCCTGAGTCTGACATGCGGATACGCCCAGACAGAACTCGGCCCTGAGCAGATTGATGCTCCTGTCGAGAGTGTCGAGCCCTGCGGTCAGGAGGATGTGGTATCCCTTGCCGTTCCTTCAGAGGAGACTAATAGCGTCGAAGTCAGTGCCACTGCTAAAAGAATGCGTCAGCTTGAGAAAGCTCAGAATCTTAAGGAAAACGATTCATTCGGAGGATCGCTCACTATCATCTCCATGTGTATCGTTATCCTGGCACTTATTCTTCTAAGCCTCCTGTTCCTCGGTTTCGGAAAGATCTCACAGGCCTTGCTCACAAAGAAGAAGCATGCTGCTGTAGAAAAGGCTGGAAAGACAATCGATCAGGCTCATCCCGAGCTTTCAAGCGGTGAAACCATCGCTGCTATTGGTATGGCTCTCGCTGAGTATTTCGGCCAGGGACATGACATAGAGCATACGCTTCTGACGATCCATCAGATCAAGAAGTCTTATTCTCCGTGGAACTCCAAAATCTATAATCTACGCTCTAAGCCTGAACTTCATCGCAACATCCGTAAATAATCAAAAAAATGAAAGAATACAAATATACAATCAACGGCATCAAATTCAACGTTGAAGTTGGCGATGTCGATGGCAATCAGGTCGAAGTGATAGTCAATGGCAGCCACTATCATGTAGAACTTGAAAAAGACACCAAGTCTCCTGTAAAGGTCAATAAAGCTGCGGCCGCTCCCACTACGGCTTCAGGAGAAAAGGTCATCTCAAAACCTGCTGCTTCAAGCGGCGCAGCGGGTGCTGTGAAGTCTCCGCTTCCCGGCACTATCATGAGCTTCAAGGTGAAGGAAGGAGATACTGTCAACGCCGGCGACACTGTATGCGTGCTCGAGGCTATGAAGATGGAAAACGATGTAAAGACCACTCAGGGCGGCACTGTCAAGAAGATTCTCGTAAATGTCGGAGACGCTGTGCTTGAAGGCAATGACATCATGATCATCGGTTAATTCCCAAAATAGAAAAGCAATTACGATATGATACTTGCACAGACATTCTGGGAATTCCTTTCCGAAAACATCACCACCTTCTGGAACTTTACGGGCTTCGCTAACTGTCAGTATGAAAATCTCATCATGCTTGCAGTAGGCTGTTTCTTCGTATGGCTCGCCATAAAGAAGAACTTCGAACCCTTACTGCTCGTTCCCATCGGTTTCGGTATGCTTATCGGAAACATTCCCTTCCAGCCCGGTATGGAGATCGGCATTTATGAACCCGGCTCCGTACTCAATATTCTCTACAATGGTGTGGAGAAAGGATGGTATCCCCCTCTGATCTTCCTTGGTATCGGCGCTATGACCGACTTCTCGGCACTTCTCGCCAATCCAAAACTCATGATCATCGGAGCATGCGCTCAGTTCGGCATCTTCGGAGCATATATGCTGGCGCTACTCATCGGAATGGATCCACTTTCTGCAGGTTGCGTCGCCATCATCGGTGGTGCAGATGGCCCTACAGCGATATTCACGACATCAAAACTGAATCCCGCACTTCTTGGTGCGGTAGCTGTATCTGCCTACTCATACATGGCACTCATTCCGCTTATCCAGCCCCCGTTGATGCGACTCTTTACGACTGACAAGGAGCGCCGTATCAAGATGAAACCTGCACGTGTCGTCTCTCAGGATGAAAAGATCATCTTCCCGATCGTCGGACTTATCATGACATGTTTCATCGTGCCATCCGGTCTCCCCCTTCTTGGCATGCTCTTCTTCGGTAACCTCCTTCGCGAGAGCGGCGTGACTACTCGTCTGGCTAAGACCGCAAGCAATGCGATGACTGACATAGTGACAATCCTGCTCGGACTAACTGTGGGAGCATCCACTCAGGCTGACCTCTTCCTGACTAAGGAGACTCTCTTCATCTTCGCCCTTGGTTTCATCGCATTCATCATCGCTTCGTCGGCAGGAGTGCTTTCAGTGAAGCTCTTCAATATTTTCCTACCTCAGGGAAAGAAGATCAACCCGCTTATCGGAAACGCCGGTGTATCTGCAGTACCTATGGCGGCTCGTATCTCAAACAATATCGGTCTTGAATATGATCCGACTAACTATCTGCTCATGCATGCAATGGGTCCGAACGTTGCCGGTGTGATAGGAAGTGCTGTAGCAGCAGGCGTTCTGCTCGCATTCCTTGGTTAATCTTCATAATAGATTGAACTTTATCAACATAAACGGTGTTACTCTCAAAAGTAACACCGTTTTTTAATATTATAAACATGAAGAAATTTATCCCGGCCATTGCTTTGAGTCTGCTCATGCTGACAGGATGCAGCATAGCGCAAAATCTGGATATGTCACGTCTTGTACAAGGAGGAGCCAAGATAGCACAGTCAATGACAGTCTCCAACAATCAGATTCAGCAATATGTGAAAAGCTATATAGCTGGTTCGGATGCCAAGAACACCGTATGCGATGCAAACGATCCATATTCTAAGCGACTCAATACAATCGTCAGCGGTATCACCGATGTAGAGGGAATCCCTTTGAATTTCAAAGTTTATAAGACAAGTGATATAAATGCTTTTGCATGCGCAGACGGCTCTATAAGGGTCTACAGTGGCCTTATGGATGTGATGAGCGATGATGAAGTGCTTGGTGTGATAGGACATGAGATAGGACATGTAGCACATCAGGACACCAAGAATGCTTTCAAGAACGCACTTCAGACGGCAGCATTGATGGACGTCATAGCATCAACGGGGAGTACGGCTGCATCCCTGACCGACTCCCAGCTGGGAGTCTTGGCTCAGAATATCGCTTCTGCTAAATATTCTAAAAGCCAAGAGAATAATGCGGATGACTATGGATATGCCTTTTTGAAGAAAAAGGGAAAGAATCCTGCTGCTATGGTGAAGGCCTTTCAGAAACTTAAGCAAATGGAAGATGCAGCCGGTGCAAATAAAAGTAAGGGAATGTCTCAGCTTTTCTCGACGCATCCAGACATCAACAAACGCATCTCAAGAATGCAGGCTAAATGTAAGGCTGATGGAATCAGCTATTAATTTTTAACATTTATATCTGTTTATTACTCGCACCATAAAAAATATGTCTCATATGAGGCATATTTTTTTATCTAAATATTGGATATAACAGATAAAAGTATTAAATTCGCAGTCTAAAAAAAGAAATAAACCATGGTATATAGATTTAAACTTGTAAGCGATGAAGCTTCAAACTTCGCGCGCGAGATAGAAATAGATTCAGATTCTACTTTCCTTCAGCTTAGAAATTCGATACTTGACAGTGTAGACTATTCTAAAGACGATATGGACTCCTTCTTCCTTTGCGATGATGACTGGCAGCGTCAGGAAGAAATCACTCTCGAAGACATGGGAAGCAGTTCAGACTGCGATATATGGTTGATGGAAGATACTCCAGTAGGAGAACTTGTTGAGGATGAAGGACAGAAACTCGTGTTCGTTTTTGACTATCTTACTGAACGATCATTCTTTATGGAGCTTAAGGAAATTATCCCTGGAAGATCTCTTTCGGAGCCTGTATGCACTATGAAGAAGGGCAAGGCACCGGCACAGAAAGTTGACATGGATGAATTTGACGCCCAGATTGATGCTGTTGCGATGAAGCAAGCAGCCGATGTGCTTGATGAAGACTTCTATAGTGGAGAAGGTGGATATAATCCTGAAGATCTTGATGGTCTGGATGATTACAACTTCAATTAATTGATTATTAATAAACTTTTCGCCCCGACCATCCAAAAGATGACCGGGGCATATATTATACTTACGGACTTAAGACATTATCGGGCGAAGATACGTTGGAATATGTTCTGACGTTCTTCGCATGGGCGCATATGAACGCGCATATCGTCCGAATCCTTGCCAAGAAAAAGAATATGATTACGGAATACAAATGCAATCTGCTTATCGAACTCAAGGATGCCGTTAAGACCACGGAGTAAAAATCTTCGAAACGGACTGAATTCTTCCTGATCCTCAAAAATCACTTCCTTGCCGTCAACCCTTATATGGTGGTAAGGAGCCAGCATTTCAATGAAATGATCTATGTGAAGATCCTCCGGATTCTTCGCAGCCTTATTATATTTCTTATAGATCTCCTTGATTACGCGATCTGTTATCATATGTGTATGCGTTTTATCGTATTCGTTTTGTCAGTTTTATCTCAAATTGAAATAGGTGGTCGAGGAGTTATTACGAAACTATAACGATCTCGTTTTAATATTGGTTCATATTTATGGGCATATTTAACATTTATGTTTTA
>JAIECF010000083.1 GCA_029068655.1 Muribaculaceae bacterium
GCAATACAATTGCGAAACATTGAAGAAATGCAATTCCGTAAGGACTATTTGAATGATCTACCCATATATAGTCTAATCCAATTAAAAGGATTGCCGGTATAAAATTTGCTATAAAATATTGTTTTGTCATATTCATACCCATCATGATTGGTGCATAGGGTACAACCCTTACTAAATTGATTATGATAATTATTCGGAAATATGGTATTGCTGCTGTATATTTATCACCATATAAAATTTCTATTATCGGTGGAGCAAATACACATGCAAATACAGCGAGAGGATATATTATTTGAGCAGATTTCTCAAAGGATGATTTCCATACTGATATGACTTCGTTAATATTTGTTTCATCCTTTGCTAATCGTGAAATCTCAGGAAGAAGAACTGTCGCAACAGCACTAATTACCATCCCTGCTATGGGCAATTCAATGAATCCATTTGCAAATTCTGCAAATACCTCTGTACCATACCATCGACTAATAAAGAATTGTGGTGCTGAATTAATTATTATTGCCCAAACACTTGCTAATAGAAGTGGATAAGAGTATTTTAAAATTTCCTTTATTGAGATTTTAGATTTTTCAGATTTTATATCCTTAAATGGTCTTCGTTCAATAATTAAACCGATTACACAACATATAGCAGAAGAAATGGTAAATCCTATTACTGCCATATTCGCGCTTCTATTTAGAATAATCACTGGGAGAATGACACATACGAGATTAAATAGTCTCGATAAAATTATGTAGATAGTGGAATATAAGGATTTTTTATATGTGGCTAAGACACTTTCAATTCCCAATACAGGAAGAAGGAAAATTGGAGATAGAGAAAAATATTTTAAGCAACTTGGTAATGACGGATTCTTAAGCACTGAACCGATGTAATTGGCTCCGAAGAAAAGAAGGATGCTAAACAGAGAACCGAGGAGAAGAAAAATGGCATTAATTTTGTCAACAGATTTTCTTCCTTGTTCAATTGGCATTCTTGCAAGAAAAAATGAATAAGCTCTCGGTAAGCCGAGGGTGAAGACAACCAATAGAGTATTGTAGACGTACAGTACCTGTCTGTAAGTCCCATATTCTTCAACCGAAAGAATGCGACTTAAAATAGCCGCACTCACTATTCCAAAACTAAAGGAGACAAGATTTCCGATCCCAAGCCAGAAAGCTTGTCCTGTCCTGCTTTGATTGTTAATCATAATTGATATGTGGGAGATTTTATCAAAATCTCCCACATAATGTACATAATGATTTTTACAGACTCCAATACTTGAGTTTGTGGATCTTGTCACGATACATACCCTTGATATCAACAAGAACAGCCTTATCCTGGGTAAGATTGAGGAAGAAATCCTCCGTCAAGTCCTTGTATGCATCATGACCAACTGCTACGATGACGGCATCGTAGTCTCCGTGAGGTTTCTCGATGAGTTTTAGACCATACATTCGCTTAACGTCTTCCGGATCAGCATAAGGGTCAACTACATCCACCTCCGCGCCAAAATCCTTCAGCTCATTGATGATGTCAAGAACCTTGGTGTTGCGTATGTCAGCCACATTCTCCTTGAATGTAAGTCCCATTACAAGAATCCGAGCTCCAAGGATAGCCTTACCCATTCCTATGAGTTTCTTCACGAGCTTCTTGGCGATGTATCCTCCCATCGAGTCGTTGATGAAACGGCCGGCAGAGATAATCTGGCTATGGTACTTCAGTTCATTAGCTTTGTATACGAGGTAGTAGGGATCCACTCCTATGCAATGACCACCTACGAGGCCGGGATAGAACTTAAGGAAGTTCCATTTCGTTCCAGCGGCTTCAAGAACATCATATGTATTGATGCCTACTCGAGAGAATATTATAGAAAGTTCGTTCATGAGAGCAATATTGACGTCTCTCTGAGTGTTCTCGATGATTTTGGCTGCTTCGGCTACTTTCATGTTGGGAGCACGGTGTACACCAGGCTTTACTACAAGTTCATACACCTTTGCAATCTGATCGAGCGATTCGGGATCGCATCCGCTCACAATCTTGATCGTATTGGGAAGGGTATGTACCTTTTCTCCTGGATTGATACGTTCGGGAGAATATCCGACTTTAAAATCTGTCTTAAACTTCAGACCGGACACCTCCTCAAGAATAGGAATGCAATCTTCCTCTGTACATCCCGGATATACGGTCGACTCGAACACTACATAATCTCCTTTCTTAAGGCATTTTCCTACTGAACGGGATGCACCGAGTACCGGAGTAAGATCCGGCTGATTGTGTGAGTCGATGGGAGTTGGAACCGCCACAATGAAGAAAGATGCTTCACGGAGTTTGTCAAGAGAAGACGTAAACTCAATGTCAACGTTTTCAAAAGCGTCATGGTCAAGTTCCTGAGATGGATCAATACCTTCACGCATCTTTGCGAGACGCTCTTCGTTGATATCGAAACCGATGACGGAGATTTTCTTGGCAAACTCGAGAGCAAGCGGAAGTCCTACGTAGCCGAGACCGACTACTGCCAATTTAGCTTCCTTTTTAAGAAGTCTGTCGTAAATCATAATTTAACTTATTCTTGTTACTTTGTCATTTTCAAGTTTATATACCTGATGGGATTCCGGGCATTCGGCAATTCCTTCGGAATTGAATTCCAGCCGATGACCATACTCACTCATCCAGCCTATCTGACGACCTGGATTACCGACTATTAAAGAATAAGGAGCAACAGTCTTTGTGACCACTGCTCCTGCACCTATGAATGCATAATCGCCTATATCATGTCCACATACTATTGTGGAGTTTGCTCCTATGGTAGCTCCCTTTCCGACCTTGGTTTTGGCATACTGGGAATGTCGGTTTACCGCGCTTCTTGGATTCGTAACGTTGGTAAATACACAGGATGGTCCAAGAAAGACATCATCCTCGCATGTCACACCGGTGTAGATAGACACATTATTCTGAATCTTGACGTTTCTACCTAATGTCACACCCGGAGAAACCACAACGTTCTGTCCGATATTGCATTTCTCACCGAGAACTGCCCCGTCCATAATATGGCTGTAATGCCATATCTTTACGCCATCTGATATCACCGCTCCGTTATCCACGGTAGCAGTAGGATGAACAAAATACTCCGCCATTATTTTAGCTCTTAAAAAAATCCTTAATCGCCTGAATTATCAGGTCCTGTTCCTCATGTGTCAGTTCCGTATGGATTGGGAGCGACAATACTGAATCAGCAAGATTTTGGGCAGTTTCAAGGGATTCGGCTGCCCGGGTTATGTCCTTGAAAGCTTCCTGCTTTTGCAATGGAAGTGGATAATATATCATTGCCGGTATTCCCTTCGAGGCAAGATATTCCTTTAACTTGTCACGTTTCCCGTTAAGAACCTGAAGGGTATACTGATGGTATACGTGTGTTGAATTTGGCAATTCTTCAGGGGTCACAATCCCTTCAACATTCTTTAAATTGAGTGTATAGTAATCAGCAGCTTTTTTACGAGCCGCACTGTACTCTACAAGGTGAGGAAGCTTGGCCATGAGCACCACCGCCTGGATTGTATCGAGTCGGGAGTTACATCCGATAACTGAATGATGGTATTTCACCTTCTGTCCATGATTGGCGATCATCCTCAGTTTCTCTGCCAGTTCGTCATCATCGGTGAAGATGGCACCTCCATCTCCGTAGCATCCAAGATTTTTCGAAGGGAAGAACGAAGTGCAGCCGATTGTTCCTATGGTGCCTGTCTGTTTCTTTGTTCCGTCGGAGAAAGTGTAGACTGCACCGATAGCCTGTGCATTGTCCTCTATAACATAAAGTCCGTTTTCCTCAGCTATTTTCATGATCGGCTCCATATCACAAGCCTGCCCGAAAAGATGCACAGGTATTATGGCTTTGCTTTTTGGTGACAACGCCTTCTTAATGTTCTCCGCTGTTACATTAAAGGTCTTTGAATCGACATCAACCATAACAGGAGTGAGACCCAGAAGACCAATGACTTCAGCGGATGCTACATATGTAAACGCAGGTACAATCACCTCGTCGCCAGGCTTGAGGTCAAGAGCCATGAGCGCTATCTGCAATGCATCGGTACCATTGGCACAGGTTATCACATGTTTGGCTCCAGTATGGTTCTTTAATTCCTCTCCAAATTGTTTTACCTGAGGCCCATTGATAAATGCACATGTATCAATGACTTCCTGGATTCCTTTATCAACTTCCGGCTTGATCTTCAGGTACTGACCGTGAAGATCCACCATTTGGATTTTCTTTTCCATCTGAATTATATTAGCGTTTTTCATCCCATCCAAATGGATGTGAGGAAAGTGGAAGTTTAGCAAGAGGATGATAGTCACCTACAAGGCCGACGGGGGTGGATGTCCTGATCTGTTCAACTATCTCTATGCAAGGACGAGCTTCACTGATGCGGAAACCGTTGCCGTTGAGAATATTCTTATAGCTTTCCGTGTGAAGTTCGGTAAAGCCCTGGCTGAACTCAAACTCATCGCCGTCGATGTTGAGGGTTCGATAAGTCCTTTTTTCACCCTGCACTGCATTTTCAGGAAGATTCTCAGCATTGATGCTTAGGAAATATCTAACACGGGCTTTCTCAAGTTCGAGATAACCGGCTACTCTGTCAAAACTCATTACATTCACGATGTTCTTCTTGACAGGGCCGAATACCCACTGAAGCATATCGTAGAAATGTACTCCAATATTGGTTGCTACACCTCCACTTTTATGTACATCTCCTTTCCAGCTGGCGTAATACCATTTTCCGCGAGAGGTGATATAAGTTAGATCTACATCATAAATCTTATCCTTAGGACCCTCGTCGATTTTCTTTTTCAGATCAGCTATTGCTTTGTGAAGACGGAGTTGAAGAATATTGTATGCCTTATGTCCTGTCTCCTCCTCCACTTTCATGAGTTCGTCAATTGTCTTTGCATGAAGAACTATGGGTTTCTCACAGATTACGTCTGTACCGAGTCTAAGTCCTGATTCGATGAATGGGGCGTGTGTATAGTTGGGAGTACAGATAGAAGTCCATTGGAGAGGACTGTCTGTCTTCATCTGATTGTGACAGAATCTTTCAAACTGTTCCTGTTCCGTGAAGAACGACGCTTCTGGAAAGCTACTGTCCAGACGTCCGACACTGTCAAACCTATCGTATGCCACGACAAGATTATTGCCTGTATCGGCAATAGCCTTAATGTGACGCGGGGCTATATAGCCTGCCGCGCCAATCAATGCGAAATTCATAAAAATGTTTTTTATTGTGTTGATTATATATCTCTTATTAGATTGATAATGGAATCATTAGTAGAGAAGATTATCAAGCCTGTATGGATATAATAAGTCATAATCCAAAGGGAGCCTCGTTAAACGTTATCGATGCCTTATTTTTATAAAAACTATTGGATAATTCAGGGTCGCTTGGAAAAGGTGTAATGTCTTTATATAAGTCTACAATATAATTACCGTCCGGAAGATCGCTTATACATTCATGATTTTTGATGAATTGCTGCATAAAGGCTTTAGCAAATTCATCAATAATGTATGGACTAGCAATTTTTAGGATTATTTTGTTGTTGTCGGTTGTCTTTATTGTATATACAAATTTCATAAAGTTATATTTGAATCAATGAATGGTCGTATTTTGGGAGTATATGATAATATAAGAGGAGAACAGGTCGATACATATCTGTGTGGATGGATATTCAGTATATCCAATTTGGTCATTACTTTATACTAATGAAAAAAAGATTAAATAGAAGAGGGGACGCTCTTTAAGATATGCTGCAATTGATGGATGTATTGGATTCCTTCGACAAGGTGGGAGTACTGTCTCATTCCTTCCTTACGGATAATTTCTACACGCCATGAATTGTCTTCGTAGGAGAGATTGTATATGGTTTGCGGCGGTAATGATATTTTTGTCCAATCTTTTCCAGTCCAACCATATGCGATTTCTAATGATGTCTCATTGAATCCTAATGCGTGAAGGTCCTGGCAGAAGATGGGGTGCGGGAAAATTGATTCCCATTGCTCTTTGGTGGAGATTTGACGAGGGTTCTTTTCGTTTTGGATTAGAATCAGAGCCTTTTTGTCTTCCTTGTCTATGGAGAGGATTTTTGCAATTTGGATTCGGTCTGATTCGGGAAGTGAAACCTCGATATAATCTCCTGCTTCTAATTCATTGGGATTCATATGTGATTCTTAGCGACAGCTATGACAGGCCGGAGGCCTTTTGTTTTGGAATATGAAGTAATGAGGGCCTCCGGCGATGTCATTGCTTTATGTGGGGAGTGTAGAGGGTGATGTTTAATTTTCACCTGCGACAAACCGGCTACGCGATGGAAGTTGGGAAACTTCCTACCCATGGTATACTTTCAGGAAATCAAGCACTATGTTAGTGTCAAGAAATATCCTCTTCATTTGCTTAGAAGATATTTAGTCCTTGGATCCTCGGTGTCTATTAAGTCTAACGACACGCTTCCGGCCAACTTGTCGAAAGCTTGAAGACGCTTATCAACTTTTGCCGACATAATTATTCTTTGGGGAGGCGGGTTTGGTGGAAGATGAGGTAGCCGTTGGAGCCGTGCTTGCAGTTAAAGATGGTTCGGGCGTATTGGCTTGTTTTCCGTATATAGTTGGATCCGTCTTTTTTGAATTTTAGGTCTGTCAATTTGGATTCGACGGCTTTGGAATTCAATTTTGATTTGACCTCGACGTATGGATATGGTTGCTCTTCTGTGGCTTCATTGAAGGTGTAGCGGATGATAGAGCCATTGGGATGAAATTGGACTACAAAGTCATTTTGAGTTGACTGTTGTTCATAGCCATAGTACTTGCTTATGGCTGACATTTTCGCTGTGTCGGTTTCCTGGGCGAGCATGAAGGCTACGTTGATGGGGTTGGCTTCGATTTTCTTGGTCGGATGGATGTCGAATTTTGTTTGGGCGGAGGCCGGAACGGTAGTGATAAAGATTAAAGATAAGAGATAAAAGATTAGTTTGGTCTTCATCTTTGTTGTCGTTGTCAGCGTTGTCTTTTTCATTAAATTCTGGTTTTTTGAACTATAGATTGCCGCTGTTTGAGGGAGTGCAAGCACCGCGGGCGGGGGACAAACCGGCTGCTTGGGACGCACAGGGAGTGTGCTCGCTACACTGGGGGATGCGCGTCTCTATTGGAGGCGGCAGATCCGTGCTAAAGTCGGTGGAGGTTGATCTCGATACGGTCGGTGTCGATGTAGGGCATCAGCACCAAGCGGTGGGTGGTGAGGAGGGTGAGGAGGTCTTTTTTTAAAGTATCGGCTTCGCAGTATGGAGTATTGGCGGTGTGCGCAGTATGGGCGGCCTGGGAAGTCCGCAGCTCCATATTTTCGTAGGGGGTGAGGTAGGAGAGGGCTTTGTCGATGAGGCGCAGGGTCTTCCGTCCAGGACGGCGGAGGCTCCGGGTCAATTCGGCTGTGAGGGTAGGTATTGCGGAGGCGGAACAAGTTCCGCTTGCGTAGAACAAATCTGTCATTGATAACTGATAGCTTACAACTGACAAATCACTCCGACATTCGACGTGCG
>JAIECF010000084.1 GCA_029068655.1 Muribaculaceae bacterium
GGATATCTCTATCTCTCGACTCTGGCTTTACAGTATTGAGATCGGCGCACTGCTTCTGGTGATTGTTTCCCTTATAACCTGGTTTACCCTAAACCGGATCTGCAATGCCAACGACGGTCTTGCCGCAAACATGCGGCGGAGCCGTAGCCACATATTCCGAAACGTGATGCTGGGATTCCAGCTCGCTGTGAGCCTGATCTTCGTATGCTGTACGCTCATTCTGGTCAATACGGGAAGAAATATGCTTAAAAACTGCAACATACCGGAAAAGGACGACCTGTACGCGCAGTGTCTCTTCCTCAATACCAGATATATGTATACGCATTCCATAGATGACGAGGAGAGGATTGAGCGGGTATGCGCTGAGATCCGACGTCTGCCGGAAGTGGACCGGTTGGAATTGTATTGTTCAAGTAATGATTTTGATATCCTTGAATTAAAGAACAATCCGGATGCAATGGCAAAAATGGATAATCAGAGTCACTTCCAATGTATCTCAACAACAGATAAGGATCTCCCTTCTTTCTTCGGCATGGAGGTGGAATGGTTTCCGGGAAATAATGTGGACCGGGATGAATGCATCCTCATAGGAGAGGAATTATACCGCAGGCTGAAAGATGCCGGTGTGCTCAATGGCAACACCCTTTCATCCTTCTGTGGGGGACCTCGCTATATGATTTCATTGCCTGTAGGCGGAATCATAAAGAATATTCCATATACTACTAAACTCGATCAAATCGTGGCTATAACTCCATACTGGAAGGAAAACTACATGAACATGACCTATGTAGTCATTCCCATCGAGGGACGAGGAAAAGGCCTGGACAAGAAAATAGGCCAACTGCTGCTGACCACTGCCCCTGAGAATATCTCGAATGAATCAATGATAAGTAACTACCGAGACATGATCAACTGGATTCCGGGAGCTGTAAAAGCGGTCTATGTGGCCTGTCTTGTTCTCGGATCCGTCAGTCTGCTTATATGCGCCATGAGCATATTCAGTGCTATCGCGCTTGACACGCGTGGTAGGCGGAAGGAAGTGGCGATCCGTAAGGTCAATGGAGCTAAAAACCGGGACATATGCCTGATGTTCGGACGTGTCTATGTAGTTCTCCTTTTACTGGCATTGATCATAGCCGTACCTGTATGCGTATGCTTCTGCGGATATGTTAACGAATTAGAGATCGTCAGCCTCCCCTATTACGCCACTCCCTATCTACCGATCATTACGGGCATCCTCATAGAAATCCTTCTTGTCCTGCTCATCGTCTATTGGCAGATACGTAAACTGCTCAAGACAGATACATCAACGATCATCTCAAAAGAGTAAAGTCTCTCTCTTTTATTATGTCTTTAAGACTTTAAGGACCTTAAAGACCTTAAGGACTTTACCTGCAAGCACAAAACTTTTAAACCAATGATTATGATAAAGTTAGAAAACGTCAAGAAAGTGTTCCGTACGGAAGAAGTGGAGACATGGGCTCTCCGCGAAGTGAATCTCGAAGTGAAGGAAGGTGAATTCGTGGCGATCATGGGTCCTTCAGGCTGCGGTAAGTCAACCTTGCTGAATATCTTGGGATTGCTTGACAATCCGTCGGAGGGTACATATACACTCAACGGCAAGGATGTCAGCAAACTGAAGGAAAACGACCGTACTGACATCCGCAAGGGAACCATCGGATTCGTGTTCCAGAGCTTCAACCTCATCGATGAACTAAACGTCTATGAGAACATAGAGCTCCCGCTCCTCTATATGAACACTCCAAACAAGGAGCGCAAGGAACGCATCGAGGCAGTTATGGACCGCATGGCGATCTCTCATCGACGCAAGCACTTCCCAAACCAGCTCTCAGGCGGTCAGCAGCAACGTGTAGCCATCGCCCGCGCGGTACTCCCCAACCCTAAGATCATCCTTGCCGACGAGCCGACAGGTAACCTTGACTCAAAGAACGGCAAGGAGGTGATGAACCTCCTGAGCGAACTTAACAAGGAGGGCACCACAATCATCATGGTGACCCACTCACAGCATGACGCAGCCTACGCCGACCGAATCATCAACCTCTATGATGGCCAGATTGTGGATCAGGTCGAACTATAGAGAGTTCCTCGCGGAGGAAGCGTGAGGTCGGGGTGTCGAGAAGCGACATCTCCTCGGGAGTACCGCAGGCAACAAGCTGACCTCCGGCCTTACCACCTTCCGGGCCCATCTCGATGAGCCAGTCGGCAGACTTGATCACGTCAAGGTTATGCTCAATGACGACCATGGTATTGCCTTTATCGACCAGCTTGTTGATGACTCCGAGAAGCACCTTTATGTCCTGGAAATGAAGGCCGGTTGTGGGTTCGTCAAGAACGAAGAGGGTGCGTCCTGTATCCTTCTTTGCAAGCTCGGTGGCGAGTTTCACGCGCTGGTTCTCTCCTCCACTCAACGTGCTTGAAGGTTGACCGAGCTTGATATATCCGAGCCCGATTTCCTGAAGCACCTTTATCTTCTTAAGGATGGAGGGGACATTCTCGAAAAACTCAACCGCCTGGTTGACTGTCATTTCCAGAACGTCAGCGATAGACTTGCCCTTGTATCGCACCTCAAGAGTCTCCCTATTATACCTCTTGCCATGGCATTCCTCACAGGGTACAAGGACGTCAGGAAGGAAGTTCATCTCGATGGTACGGTAGCCGTTGCCTTTGCATGTCTCACATCGGCCACCACTGACATTGAATGAGAACCGACCGGGCTTGTATCCGCGGATCTTAGACTCTGGAAGTTCCATGAAAAGTTTCCGGATATCAGTGAAGACACCGGTGTATGTGGCTGGATTTGATCGTGGCGAGCGTCCGAGAGGTGACTGATCGACAGTGACAATCTTGTCTACATTCTCAATGCCCTCAATCGACTTGTAAGGAAGTGGCTGAGTATTCGAACGATAGAACTTCTGACTCAGAATAGGTTGCAGAGTACCGTTTACAAGACTTGACTTTCCACTACCGGAAACACCTGTAACACATATGAACTTACCTAGAGGGAACTCCACGTCCACATCCTTCAGGTTGTGACCTGTCGCACCTTTGATCTTGAGTGTCTTGCCATTTCCCTTTCTTCTCTCCGTAGGCACCTCGATTGAGTTCTCTCCGTTAAGGTATGTGGCGGTAAGGGTATGTGTCTTCTTCATCTCATCGGGAGTGCCCTGGAACACCACATTACCACCCTTTCTTCCTGCTCCTGGCCCAATGTCTACGATATAGTCCGCCTCGTTCATGATATCCTTGTCATGCTCGACCACAATGATTGAATTGCCATTGTCGCGGAGCTGCTTAAGGCTATTGATGAGGCGTTCGTTGTCTCGCTGATGAAGTCCGATAGAGGGTTCGTCAAGGATATAGAGCACATTGACAAGCTGGCTACCTATCTGGGTAGCAAGTCGGATACGCTGGCTCTCCCCTCCCGAAAGCGACGCGCTCGGTCGGTTGAGGGAAAGGTAGTCGAGACCTACATCAAGAAGGAACTTCAATCTTGACCGAATCTCCTTCATGATCTCGACAGCCACGAGACGACGCTGGCTGTCAACACGGTCCTCAAG
>JAIECF010000085.1 GCA_029068655.1 Muribaculaceae bacterium
AAAGCTCTGTTTGAAATTTTTTAAAAAATTTGATATAATATATATGTAAGGTTGAGAAAGACACATACAGCAAATATAAAAAGAATATTTAAGGGTAAAATATTTAATGTGTGTCTTGTGAAAATAATTCATAAAGGAGACAGATTTATGAACACGAATTAGATTGGGAATCTTGGCGAGTTGAAAGTGATTGAGACTTGCCTCAAGAATGGAATTTAGGTATTTACACCATTTGGTGATGGTAACGTCGTTGATTTAGTCATAGTTGTGAATGGAGTATGCCTGAAAGCATAGGTTAAGTCAACAGAAACCGGTCAAGATGGAGTTATGACCTTTAAGATGAAGTCTGAAAAGTCAACTCGACAAAGTGATACAACACATCACTATACAGAAAATGAGATTGACGTTTTTCTCCTCTATAGCTTCGTTTATGATGAAGTTTATGTTCTTCCTATAAAAGAGGCTCCAAATAGTACCTTTGCTTTGAGACACGATAATCCTACTAAGAAGTTGAAAACAATGCACTTCGCTGAGGACTTCCTCTTTGAGGAAAAGATATTTGATTTGGCCCTATAGCATAGCGGCTAATGCGCCTGACTGTCTCTCAGGTTATCGTGGGTTCGAGTCCCACTAGGGTCGCCAGCATCTACAACATTGGCTACTTAAAACAACGTCGCTCCTGGGTACGATGTAACTGCCCCGCCGGTTAGACCGGCGTATATCTGGGGTCGTAGCTCAACTGGGAGAGCAACAGCTTTGCAAGCTGAAGGTTGAGGGTTCAAGTCCCTTCGATTCCACCAACTCGGAGTTTGATAGAAGTGACTTCTCCGTGGAAGAAATGAAAAGTCCTGCTTCTCGACGTTTGTGTTTCGCTACGCTTTGGGTTTCATCGTAAGAAACAGATAAAAGGGTAGAGGTTTGAGTGACGCCGCTCTTATCCTGAAAAGCCATGTCTATGAAGGATAGAATTGGAAGTGCGCTTATGGCCCCGTAGGCAAGTGGTTAAGCCGTCGGCCTTTCAAGCCGGAGACGAGGGATCGTAACCCTCCGGGGTCACCAATAGAATCTATTTCCGGCTTCGTCTGCCGCCAACATTTGATAAAAATTGGCAGCGTTTAAGCAGAGAAGTAGATTCTAAACTAAAACAATAGGAGGAACAAACACATGGAGAACACCAAGAATGAGGTTCGTAAGATTTGTCAGAATTGTGACAACTACGATCGGTGCGCGAAGAAGTGTGGGATTTCCGGTAAATATACCGCCCGCAAAAATTCGTGTGAGAAGAATTTTAAGGAGGGCAAATAACATGGTTATCAATTCTCTGAAGGATCTGGGCGCTGCTATGAAGCAGGTGAATCCCGAGTTCGAGTGCAAGCCTGTCAAGGAAAAGGCTGAGAAGGCCCGCAAGTGTAAGGGCTGCGGCGGTGTGATGCGGCACGTGGCCGCCACCAACGTCTGGATCTGCGACTTCCACAAGCTGGAGGTCAAGAAGTTCAAGGATAAGGAGGGCGTCGAGCACGAGGCTCAGGCGTTCTCCAAGTGCGGAAACGTGGTCATCGGCCAGGTTTAACCGACGAGTCCTGAGCAAGACTTAAAACTGCTCGAGCAAATCGCGCCTTCGTCTAAATTGGAAAGGATATCAGTCCCTCAAACTGAAGATGTCGGATCATACCCGGCAGGCGTGACCAGATGTATGGTTCCACAGGCGCAATAACAGCAGACGGGCCTTCTCAGTGCGCTGTATGTAAGTGGCTGAGCGACGATAATGATGGTTGACTAGCTTCGGTCTTATTGTAAAGAGAAACGGTTACTACTGACATACCAGAGTAGGAGCTGAAAAGTACCGTGAAAAGTTAAGACAGATTTGCAAGTTCTAAGGTGAGGCGAAGGACGAATGATAAGGTGCGGCACCGTAGACCAACTGATAGAGTCTAAGCGGTGAGTAGCCGAAGGGACAAAGCATTGAAATCTTAACTTTTGGTATTGCGGGATAGAGCAGTCTGGTAGCTCGCGACCCTCATAAGGTCGAGGTCGATGGTTCAAATCCATCTTCCGCAAGAGACACATTTAAGAAGCCTCCACGCGGCGTGTCTTGGGTAATGCTAATTCTTAAAATTTTTGGTTGCACTTGATTAAAATGGTTGCGGAGATTTCCATAATATTATGGAGGTGGTAATCATGGCAATAATTTATAAGATTACTAATGATATAAATGGAAAGATCTATATTGGACAAACTTCGTACAGTTTAGAAAAGCGATTTAAAGAACATTGTTCTGATAGTCGAAAAGAAGGGCTAGAAATCAGACCTTTGTATCGAGCTATGCGAAAGTACGGCATTGAACATTTTCATATAGAGTCCCTTGAAGAAACAAATAATCCAAATGAAAGAGAAACCTATTGGATTGAACGATTGAATTCTTATGGGAATGGAAATTATAATGCAACTAAAGGCGGAGACGGAAAAACTCTTTATAATCACAACGAAATCTTGTCTCGGTTAAGAGATTATCCTTATCCAAAACAAGTGGCTGAAGAATTTGGATGTTCTGTAGATATCGTGAGAGATATAGCAAAAGCCAATAGTATTTAGACTAGAAGTGCTAGTATTGATGGATTAGTTAAAAGTGCTGTTAATGAAAAGAAATCTGTTATTGCGTATACAAAAGATGATATTGAAGTTGCTAAATTTGAGTCAACTTCAGAAGCTGCGAAATGGTGCGTAGAGAATAAGTTAGCTACAACACTTAATAGTGGAGTAAGAGCGCATATAGCAGAAGCCGCAAATGGAAAAAGAAAAACAGCTTATAAACATAAATGGAAATACGTTTCTGGCGGATTATCGTAAAGTCCGCAACCAACCGGATAAGGACGCCATTCTAAGGATACTGAGTCTTTGGCGGGACGTAAAATGTTGCCGGTGCCTTGCGTGCGACACAGTTAAGCATTAGTTACCTTAATCCGGTATTTATGCCAGATAGGACAAGCGGTTAAGTCACGGTCTTCATACGGCTTGAGGGGATGGTTCGACTCCATCATCTGGCACCATCGTTTGGCGGAGATCGTATAACCGCACGGCAACGCAGTGAGCTTGCGGGAAGGCTAAGCCGCGCCATGTAGTCGGCTAAAGGCAAGCATGAAGTATGAGTGAGGTTCGATTCCTCACCCTGCCGCTTTGGCGGGACAGGCGTGATTACGAAGTATGATTCTTGGTGAGCTGAAATGAGCGGCAACTCATGGATGTAATTCCCAAGTGAGCCTTGACTTTGGTAGTTGCCGCTACCGAAGTTTGGCTACGATGAACACTCCTCCACGTGGTGTAGCTGGGCGGGCGCATGGCTCGTGCTGAACGTGTTCAATTAGACGCATACAGCAATATTTACAATAAATTTTTGAAAAACAAAAAATTTCTTCCTTTCTCCTTTCCTAAAGTTTGTAAATATAGCGTCTAGGTTCTATGGGCTAATAGCTTACGAGGTCGGAGCGCTGGTCTGAAAAACCAGAGGATGATGGTTCGATACCATCTTAGCCCACCATATGGAGCAGTGCCGTAAAGGTAGCGGAGAAGATTGCTAATCTTTCCATCTTGTAATGAGGTGTGCAGGTTCGATTCCTGCCTGCTCCGCCAGCGATCGCCATCTTGTGTGGAAGAGTGCTGAAAGCACAAGATTATAAGAAGCCTAACCAGTCCATAGGTTGAATAACGGCGGGTTTATCCATTTTCCTGCTAAGTTGGATAAAAAAGGATTTATCTGCTGGATTAGTTTAGTGGCAGAACCCCGGCTTTGTAACCCGGATACGCGCGTCCGATTCGTGCATCCAGCGCCAGCGCCGAAAGGCGACACACACTTCCTTTCTTTGCATTTTCGGATGCAAGCCGGTCTTATTGCCGGCCATATGTTGGACGTAGCTTAATTGGTAGAGCCTCTGGTTGTGACCCAGAAAGATGCGGGATCGTAGCCCGTCGTCCACCCCATATAAGACCCGAACAGCAAATACATTCAATAACACACCATTTTGTGTTATAATAGAGAAAGGGGTCTTGCTTCATGAATATCCAAACGTACAACAAGTCCCGCAAGAAGTCCGCGAAGGAACTCCAAGAA
>JAIECF010000086.1 GCA_029068655.1 Muribaculaceae bacterium
CTGTGTTGATAGAAGGTCCCAAATGGTGTGGAAAAACCACTACTGCTGAGCAACAGGCCAAAAGCGGATTGAAACTTCAAGATCCGGATATGAGAGATGAGTATCTTGCCACAGCCGAATCTAAGCCTTCATATCTTTTACAGGGTACCACTCCGCGTCTCATAGATGAGTGGCAGGATGCTCCTATGCTTTGGGATGCAGTCAGAACTATCGTAGACAATCGTATGGAACCGGGACAATTTATTCTGACTGGTTCAAATAAAGTAGATAAAAAGAAAACTCACCATTCGGGCACAGGTAGGATAGCAAGAATGAAGATGCTTCCAATGAGTCTATGGGAATCCCTTGAATCAACCGGCCAAATTTCAATTCACGACCTTTTTGATAATCCTGATTATGAGTTTGGTGGAGAAATGTCCAGACTGACGGTTGAGGATCTTATCTTTGCAGCTTGTCGTGGAGGTTGGCCCGCAGCCCTGAAAGCCCGTACTGTCAAGGCAAAACTTATGATTGCTAAAAACTACATAAACAGTGTGTGCTCGGAAGATGTTTCCAGGATTGATGACAAGCAGCGTTTAGAGAAGCTTACACGCCGGATTCTTTATGCATATGCCCGTAATATATCCACGCTCGCAAAAACGTCTTCATTGTTGGGAGATGTCATAGCCGGAGAAACAATAGAATGTTCAAGAACGACTTTTGACGATTATGTTTCTGCTCTTGAAAAACTATTTGTAATTCAGGATATTGATGCTTGGTGTCCGGCAATCAGAAGTAAAACGGCAATACGTAGCACCCCAAAACGCTGTTTTTGTGACCCCTCGATTGCAGTCGCCTCCCTCGGGCTTACTCCGGAAAGCTTGAAAATTCAATTAAAAACATTTGGTTTCATCTTTGAGCAGATGTGCATTCGTGATTTGAAGGCATATACCATTGATATGGATAGCCATATTTCATATTATCATGACAGGTACGGTTTAGAAGCCGATATAGTGTTGCATCTGGCCGACGGAAGATATGCTCTCATTGAATGTAAGCTTGGAAGTGCTGAAATTGAAAAGGGAGCGGAGCATCTGTTGGAAATGAAACGATTAATCATTGAGAAAAATAAAACAGAAAATCAGATGCCAATACGTGTACCTGATTTGCTCATTATCCTCACTGGAGGAAAGATGGCATATACAAGAGAGGATGGAGTGAAGATCATTCCATTGGCCTCGTTGAGACCTTAAGTTTCGATTTCTGACAAGCATATACTGCAGTTGCTTCAGGTAATTGACAATAGTGTTGTATAATTTGCATTAAAATGAACTATAATATGAGATTTGCCGCTGTTATCGTCATATTGTGGTGTCTGTTTTCAGTGTGTTCCTGTGGGGGCGGATCGAAGATGGATGCGAGGTTTCAGGAAATCGACAGATTGACCGACAGCCTACCTCTTGATGCCATACGCAGACTTGACAGCGTCAATACCGCGGGTCTTTCGGAAAAGGAGCTTTACCGCTACCGGTTGCTCTGGATCAAGAGCCGTGACAAGGCATACATCACCCACAGGTCCGACACCCTTATCCTTGATGTGATTGATTATTATGACCGTCACCGCAATGAAGGGCTTTATCCTGAGGCCCTGTATTATGGCGGTAGAGTTTACTCAGACCTCGGAGACCTTCCGACAGCCCTCGAGTTCTTCCAGAAGTCCCTGCGTGAGATTCCTGAAGATGATCAACATCTTCGGTTTAGAAGCTCTGTACTGGATCAAACTGGACGTTTATTGCATAGCCTTAGGCTGGACTCCGCTGCGATTGAATATCTGGAAAAATCGTTGATGATAGAAATTCAAGAGAATAATGATTATGGAATAGTTTTCACCAACAGTCTAATTTCCCTTTCCCTTTTACGACATAGAAATATTAAAGAAGCTCGTAGATACATGGATGAAGCCGTCAAAACCTCTTCTCGACTTGATGTATCTGACAGACAGACAATTCAAGTTGAATTCGCAGAAATGTTGTTAGAGGAATTAAAGATAGATTCTGCATTATTGGTAATTAGACCCTTGCCATCCATAGTAGATTCCATAACTACTCCGTATTGTTTAGCCGTGGCGGCAAATATATATAAGGATGCCGGAATATTGGATACCGCCTATATGTACGCCAGGCGACTTACCAAACTAAATACCCCATATAATAAAAAGACAGGCTATAAGGTTATATTCTCCGATGAACTGAAAGAGTATGTTCGCAAGGACACCCTTCTTAAGCTTATTCCGGAATACAAGCAGACGATCGAAGACTATTTAGACACGCATGAAGCGGAGCAGGCGTTGATCCAGAACGCCCGCTACAACTACAGCACGCATGTCCGTGCCAAGGAGAAGGCCGAGGCGGACTATCGGTCCTTAAGGACCACCGTCATAGTCATCCTTGGCTCCATTGCGACCTTAGTATTCCTGGCCGTCATCTGGGTGCTTTGGCGTAAATACCAGAAGACAAAGAACGATTCGGAAGTGATGGAGGCAATGGTCTTCGTGGAAAAGCTCAGGGAGGAGACCGACCAAACGGAAACAGTCGCCGACGAACAAGCCGGCCAAAATCAGGATGAAGCCTCGGAAGACACAAAGGATGTAAGGCGGAAAATCCACAGCCATATAGACGCGCTCAAGGACAGGAATGTACGGTCATTGATTGACAGTCGCCTACTTGAATCGCAGGTATATAAGGAACTCAGGGACAGAATGGATTCAAATGAATGCATCGGGAGATCCGACGACATACTGAAAAGACTAAGCGAACTTATCGAAACGGTCACCCCTGGATTCGGTAACCGACTCGATATACTGACAGAATGGACTATATCGGATAGGGAGCGTAATGTCGCACTCCTTATGAAATGCGGCTTCTCTAATTCCCAGATCGCCACTCTGCTTGCAAAAAGCAAAAGCACCATATCCTCCCAACGGAATGCAATAGCGAAAAAGGCCGGACTGACTGTCAACGGCATCAACGCCGCCATAGCATCATTATAGTTTTATTTTTTAGGTGTTCAGTTTTGTGTTTCGATTTTTGAAGCAGACTTATCAGCTCGGAGAGCTGTAATTATGT
>JAIECF010000087.1 GCA_029068655.1 Muribaculaceae bacterium
CACGCCGGCAAACTCAAAGCCCTCCGCGGCCACCTCCTAAAAGAAATAATCACCCGGATCATAACCACCCCCGCCCCCCTCCTAACCCTCGAATCCGACTCTCTCCTCCCACTCGGCACCCCCGACTACCCCGACCACATCGCCTTCACCGTATAAGCCGACAATGAGCTATATACAAATAAATCACACACATCCGGATCTTTCGGGCTTACGCTCTCAACACAGTGTTGAGGGCGTAAGCCCGAAAAACCAAAAACCGTTAAAATCCGATACCACCATGCTTGAAAATGATCATCCACATTATTTCCGTCCCCACATCCCCCACAACTGCCGCCGAGCCAAATTCCATAACTACAAAGCACCCGGATTCTATATGATCACCATCAATAAATCTACGAATGCTCCGATATTCTCCACTCTCCATGGAGACATCCGCTCAGCAGAAAATCCACCACATACTATTCTTACAAAAGCCGGCTTATTTATAAATACCGAGATCCAAAACATCGACAATACCGCAGAATTCAACATACCCAATTACATCATCATGCCTGATCATATCCATATACTATGGCAAGTAAAGATTTGGCTTCCCAAAGATCTTGGCCATTATATCGGTCTATTCAAATCCAGATGCACTAAGAATTGGCGAGAGTATAATCATTACTATCCTAATTTGCAGTACATCTCCCTATTCACCCCCAAATTCAACGACAAGATTTCCTTCGATGAGGCAATGACCGAAAGATTCTCCCGCTACATCTCTGACAATCCCCGCCGCAGACTGACCGTAATGACCCATCCGGAATTATTCGACAGAGCCCACCGTGTCAGAATCCTCGATAAGGAAATGGACTTCTACGGCAATTTCCAACTACTGAAGCATCCGGTTATAGCTGCCGCCGTAGTCAGCAGCAGATATACCAAAGAAGAAAAAGAACGATACGAATTCGCATGGGAAGAAGCGATCAGAACGCAAGGAGTGCTCATCTCCCCCTTCATAAGCGAAGCAGAAAAGACATTGATGCGGAGAGGCATTGAATCCGGAGCAAGTATCATCCGAATACTCCCCGACGGTATCGGACCCAAATATAAGCCATCCGGGCAGGAATTCGATCTATGCGCACAAGGACGCTGTCTGCACATCGGCCCGCTCCGCCAATCCTCCCACACAGATCCACTAAGTCGCAGCCACTGCCTATCCCTAAATGCTATAGCCCACTGGATAGCCTCCCACCCCACTGAGCGCATGACCCTCACCCAAAGGAAAGACTGACATCCTCCCAATAAAAAATTAGCCCCCACATCCTCAATACTGTGTTGAGGGCGTAAGCCCGAAACGACCCTTCAGTATTGCTCTTCTTTCAGCATAGCTCTATAATACCCCTCATATTTCTCCCTCAATTCCTTGTCGTCCCCACTTCCCTTCGAGGCGAATTAATCGCTATTTCCCAAAGCTCCTCAAATATCATATTTCCTCTTAAAAATACATTCTTTCCACTTTCCTACTCTCAAAGTCAGAGACAGGTCGAAATCATCCAGATGCAACTTTCTTATCTCCGCATCCCTCATACCGAAAGCCTGCAGAGCCATTATCTCATCCACATTAAGCTGTTCCATAAGTTCTAAATGTTTTAGACCGCAAAGTTACAGCTGTTCCCACTCAATAAAATTTAAGACCTTGATCTTCCACTCCCCAATTCATCAGAAATACTCTCCTCTTTATATTCCTGTATGAATTCCACCAAGTGAGGCAACGATGAAGAAGGGAAATTCGCATCCGACAGATAGGCGTACCTCACAGTCTTCCCATACCTGTCATAATACAGATAATAGGAATTATATCCAATGAATTTTGTCTTCTCAACACAAAGACCCGTCAGCGACGTGGCCGCTGTCCATCCTCCAAATCCAAACCAACGAGAAAGCAAGAATCCATCCCTCCCTTTCGCAATCGCCAGACCTATTCGCAACTCATACAGAAATACAAGAATCAGCAACGCCGCTAGCCATCCGAAGATCAACAATATCCACCAGATATCATCCCTATCTGAGAAAATCCCACAGACTGGCAGCAATAAGAAAAACAACACAAACGGCAGATAATATCCTACATTTGGCACTGCTATCCACTTGATATCCCACACCCGCCTTCTTGCACTCTTTATCGCCAACGCACGCATCCACCACGAAGAACTGGCAGAAGCTATCACAGCTACGGCAAAAAGTATGCACAAAAGAATCCTACCTGTCTCCGACAGAGCACCATAATACTCCGTCAGATATCTGAGTCCACCTATTCCGGAACTGAAAGCCATTATCCCGCTCATTCCCATACCCATTTCGCTTAAAATATTTATATTCCACACAAATTTAAGCAAAAAAACTAAACCAGGCAATTTTTAGCCATTGATTTTTAAAACATTTAATACGTTCTGGAATCTTCTTTCTTATTTTTAATTTTCAATTTTTCGCTTGAATTATTTTGAAATATGAGTAGGATTATCTAATTTTGCAATCCCACAAATCTAAGATTCGTGTAAAAACGGACGTTTACAAATCTAAGATTAGTGTAAAAAACAACATTTACAAATCTAAGATTCGTGTAAAGATATGAAAAGAAAGATATATGAACGTCTTCTTGAATGGAAAGAAAAAGACCAAGGTTCCACAGCAGTCATGATCGAAGGAGCGCGTCGAATAGGAAAAAGCTATGTTGCCGAAGAGTTTGCACGCAACGAATATGAATCGTACATAATCATAGATTTCAGCAAAGCCCCAAAGGAAATATTTGAAATGTTTGACCATTACCTGCATAAACTTGATGAATTATTCGACAGACTTCAGCTTTTCTATGACATTACCCTCATTAACCGTAAATCTGTTGTGATATTCGATGAGGTGCAGTTCTGCCCTCGAGCGAGAGCAGCAATCAAACATCTTGTCTCTGACGGACGATACGACTACATCGAAACGGGCTCACTGATATCAATAAAGCGTAATGTGAAGGATATTCTTATTCCTTCAGAAGAAGTTTGTCTTGAAATGTATCCGATGGACTTCGAGGAGTTTCTATGGGCCTCAGACAATGACCGTCTTATGCCATTCATAAGGAAGCAATTCGAGAAGAAGAAACCTATGGGGGATACCTTTCATCGGCAGGCTCTTGATTATTTCCGTCAATATATGATAGTAGGAGGTATGCCGCAGGCCGTTAAAAAATTCATTGAGACTCATGATTATGATGAAGTAGACAGAATCAAGCGTCAGATCATATCACTTTACCGCAACGACATAAGAAAATATGCTGATGGCGAGGAACTAAGAGTAACAGCCATCTTTGACGAGATACCATCCCAGCTGCAAAGGCATGAAAAGAAATTCAGGCTTTCAGCACTCTCGCCGAACGCCCGAATGCGACAATATTCCGACGCTTTCTTTTGGCTTATGGATGCCAAGATCATCAACTGCTGCTTCAACTCAACAGCTCCAAATATCGGTCTTCGCCTCAACGAGGACAGAACCACTATGAAATGCTATATGGGAGATACCGGACTTCTGATTTCCATGGCTTTTGATGAGCATGGGGAAGAAATTAAAGAGCTTTATCGAAAACTGATATTTGGTAAACTTGAAGTCAACGAAGGAATGCTGACAGAAAACATAGTGGCTCAGATGCTCGTCTGCGCCGGGCATAAATTATATTTCTTTTCAAAATATGATGAAAATGCAGAAGACCGTATGGAGATTGACTTCCTGATAGCAAAAACAAAACTGACAAACCGTCACAATATCTCGGCCATTGAAGTGAAGTCCGGAGAAAAATATTCCTTCACCTCCCTACGCAAATGTAAAGCAAAATACGGTCAATACCTCTCCACTTCCTACCTCATCCACGACAAAGACCTGAAAATTGAAGACGACATTACATTCCTCCCAATCTACATGACCCCACTCCTGTAAGGCTTCCCGGTAATCAAGACTTTCCCGACAACATAGCCTTCATCATATGAAAGTATAATACCTCAAGCTTCCTGCGCCCTCAAAACAGTGTTGAGAGCGCAGTCAGAAATCCCAGCAGTTATATATTTCTATTTGATATTGATTACCATAGAAAATCCCCTCTCAGTTTCCGCACCCGGGAAATTGGCCCGTATCCACTGGGCTTGCTTGGCCTTATAACCTTCATATTTTTACCTTCTTTAGATACGACCGATCCTCTACTGTAAAATTTAATCGAGAATTGCGCCGGATCATAGGATTAAGTATTTTCTCCCTTGTCGCATTTGATACTACAACCAAACCTATCCACACGATGTTTAAACAACGACAATACTATAGGTCGTTTACGACTTATAAGACTTATTAAACCCAATACGAATTATCATTAAAATCTTAAACAATGGAAAACGACAGCAAGGAAATAGCTAAGAAATTTGAAGAAAAGGTAAGGGAAGACCTGACGAGCTTCCTCCAGTATAAGAAAGCGCTCGACCCGCACGTTCCGGAATGTCCTGACGTGGAGGAGAAATGGGCCATGATAGGCCGCGCCTATCTCCCGGATGCGTCCAAGGAGTTCCAACAGTATCCCGTGGTGTCGCTCGGCTGGATAATGTTCGTCGGGATGGCGATGGCATACTACTGGGACACCGACTGGGTGGCTAACGCAGACCGCACAGATTATTACGAAGCTCTCCGCGAAAAGGATGGGTTCGACAACCTCGACGAGACAGTCGTCAAGACCGTCCTCGGTTATGAAGGAGAAGCCGCCGACAAGGTTATTGAACTCGTCGCCGAATGTGCATCCCGAGTCCACAGCCTTCTCACCCACGAACAGGTCGAGAACGGCACCGAAGCCGCCTTTGGTTGCTTCGTAGCCGCACTCCATCAGATGTACCTCGCCGGCATGGAGATGGAGCTCAACGCCCTCGGCTACCACATGACTCCACTGCAGCAGAAATAAGTCTTAAGTCACACTGTGCTGAGGGCATAAGCCAGAAGGATGGCTCCATCGCGGCGTGGCGATGTGCTAATTGTAAAAATACGGGGACAGAGGTAATATTCTGTCCCCGCTTTTCGTCTTTAATTTCCCCTGATGATAAAGTTCCACCACATCAACTTGCCGGGGATCTTATAATTTATTCCTCCTGTTTTTTCAAATTTTCTCATAATTATTTGTAAATCCGAGATCTTATGCCTAAATTTGCATCATAGCAAAAAATTCAGGCACAACAACGATTTACAACATGCAGAAACTCTACAGAACTCTACTCATAGCAGGGGCCCTCGCAGCCGGAAGCCCGGTAGCCTCCGCCCACCTCGTCATAAACGAAATAATGCAGTCAAACATCGACTGCATAATGGATGACTTCAACGAATTTCCTGACTCATGGGTAGAGCTATATAATCCCGGTCCCGACGCTGAAAACCTCGCCGACTATAGCCTCGGCACAAAGGATAAGGCAAAGAAAGCTTATCGACTCCCCTCCGGATCTATACCGGCAGGCAAATTTATGGTGATCTACTGCGACAAGGCAGAACAGGGACGCCACACCGATTTCCGCCTCGAATCAGGCAAGGACTGTGCCGTCTATCTCTTCAAGAACGATGAAATTGTAGACCATCTCGAAGGCCTCAAGAAGCAGCCGGCCCCCAACATAGCCTACGGCCGCGAGACCGACAACGCCGACAAATGGGGTTATCAGGCAGTACCGACACCCGGTGCCTCCAACTGCGGAACTACCTACAAGGAAATTCTCGGTGATCCAGTATTCAGCGTTCCCGGCAAAGTATCTTCCGATGTCTTCGACCTGGAACTGTCACTCCCTGCCGACGCTCCGGAGGGAACAGTAATCCGCTATACACTCGACGGCAAGGAGCCTACCGAAGCAAGTCCCACATACTCCAACCCAATCCATATGTCGGTCACTCGAACCGTCCGTGCGAAGCTCTTCTGCGACGGTTACCTCTCACCTCGCTCACTTACGCATTCCTACATAAAGCATCCACGTGAGGTGACGCTTCCCGTGGTGTCAATGGTGACCAACAAGGATTATTTCTACGATAACAAGCTCGGTATCTACGTGCAGGGTAACTACACTAACCATACCCCCAACTACGAATACGACTGGCGCCGACCGGTCAACATAGAATATTTCGAGGGTGCTGACACCCCGAGCAGCATCAACCAGCTCGGTGAGACTCGCGTAAAGGGCGGGGCGACACGTGGAAGCGCTCTGAAATCGCTTGCTGTCTACGCAAACAAACGATTCGGAGAGAAACGCTTCAACTATGAGTTTTTTCCCGACCAGACTCCAGGCATCGACGAATTCAAGTCGTTTGAGATGCGCAACTCCGGCAACGACTTCGACTATATGTATATGCGCGACGCCATCATACAGCAGTCTATGGGTATGAACTGCGATCTCGACTGGCAGCCCTCTCGTCCCGCCATATTCTACATAAACGGTGAGTACAAGGGTATCCTCAACATACGGCCGCGAAGTAACGAGGATTACGTCTATTCATATTATGATGGTCTGGAAGATCTCGACATGCTCGAAAACTGGTGGGAGCTTAAAGAAGGCTCTATCGACAGTTTCAACGCTTTCAAGGCATTCTATGAGGAGAAAGATCACTCATTCTCTGAGTTCGATGCTCTGATGGACACCGGAGAATTCTGCAACCTAATGATAATGGGAACGTTCTTCGACAACAAGGACTTTCCCGGCAACAACATTGTCATGTGGCGTCCGCAGGCCGACGGAGGTCGCTGGCGTTGGGTATCAAAAGACACCGATTTCGGTATGGGTCTCTACGGCGAAAGAGCCAACTATCCTACACTAAACTGGATCACCAGCCAAGGCTACGACAACAACAAAAACGACTGGGCAAACAAATGGGAGCACACCCGCCTCTTCCGCCGGCTCCTCGACACTCCGGAATTTAAGGAAATGTTTATTGACCGATGCGCTATCTATATGGGGGATTTCCTCACTCCGGATGCTATCATCGCTCGCATTGACGACCGTTATAATTCTATAAAGACTGAATATAAATTCCACCGCGACCAGATCAACCCGTGGTGGCCCGTCTACAGCCAGGAAGTGGACTGGGGTAAGGAATGGACCCGCCAGCGCCACACTTTCTTCTACAATCATCTGGCATCCTTTTTCGGACTTAAAAATCCGGTGACTTTGACAATCGGCAAAGGTGACTCCGACAACCGTAACCTCGCAGTCAACGGCATACCCCTCCGGACAAAGGAATTCAATGGAAAATACTTCCCTGATCGCAACCTGACCGTCAGCTCGATGTCAGATACCGACGGTCTGTACGTCAACGGATGGAACGTCACGGTCACCTCCGGAGGTCAGACCACCACAGACACCTATACCTCCGAGACATTATCCATCCCCATGCCCCAGGCATCCGCGGTAGTCATCACCCCCATTCTCGGCACCGAACCGCTTGCCGTAGAAGAGGTACGGACCGACATCAACCCTACTCGTCCATGCGACATATACGACACGGCAGGGCGACACCTCGGTATCCTGCCCGCCGGGGCATCCTTAACCTTTAACCCTTCTCCCTTAACCCTTACAAAGGGCATCTACATCCTTCGCCAAGGAACGGCCTCAAGGAAAGTGACACTGAAATAGACGTAGTCATCGCCTGGCTGCGCGTAGCCATCATGCTCCGATCAGCCACTTGCTACCGGGAATGAACGCTATGATGCGGGCGGTCAGATAGCAGCAGATGAAAGTTACGACGGCTATGACCGGAATGGCGGCTACCGTTGGAAGGTCAAGACTATCCTTGAATACGCCTACCCATAGGCCGAGCCAGAAAATGTGCATTAGATAGATACCGTAGCTGAGCTTGGATGTGCGCGTGATGATAGCGGGAGCTTTCACTTGCCGGATGCATGAGAAGAGAAGGAACGCCCCCGTGGTCAGTACCACCACATTGAGCGTACAGAACGCCCAGCCGATCTCCAATACCGGTGTTTCAATGAGCTCGCCCGGTATGGCCTGCACATAGAAGGAATATATGGTGGCGACAGCTCCTGCGATGAGCATCGCCATACCGGCCCACAGTCTGGTCTGACGGCCCCACGTCAGATGCACGCGTATGTAGTGTGCCAGCACAAGATAGCCGAGATAACCTGAGAAGTACCATAGTAGATGATATTCATTCCAGAAACATTGTCCCCAAATCTCTCCCCAGTTACGGGTCATATAAGGCATGCATGTGCTGAGCAGGAAAAGAAGGATGAAAAACCTTTCTTCCTTAGGCGATACCTTAGCTATCCACGGCGATATGACAGGGATGAAAAGATAGATGCTGATGAGCGGATACATGAACCATAGATGTCCGGCAGTAGTGGGGAAATTAAGTAATATACGTGAGAGGTCGCGAAGCGATGTTACGCCGTCGATCTGTCCCCAAAGCACAGGTAAAGTACTGTAAAGGATTACAAAAATGAAAAACGGTGGCAATATGCGCATGAACCGCCGTCGGTAGAACTGCCCTGTGGTCATATCGGGAGAAACGGGCACGAGAAGAAACGCGGAGACTATGAAGAACAGAGGCACGGCCATACGTGAGAATCCATCGTAGACGGATACCCAAAGCCGGTCGGCCTCATTGAGCAGTAACGACACGGGGCCCGCCATATCCGACTCCCCGCCTGCCCCGTAGTAATTCTCACTTGCGTGTACAAGTATCACCAGGAAGCAGGCGAACACCCGCAGATAATCCACAAACACAATCCTCTCCCCTCTTTTTGAATCTCCCATGATGTTTTTTCTACAAAATTACAAAATATAATCGAATTCAGGTATACGCCCGCAATTATTTCACTTTAATTACAGCTATCTCACTCAATCGGGAGGGGAATGCCACACTTCCATCCTTAACTGTGGCTTCCTCTCCTGAATAAAGCTCCACCAGAACAGTTCCTTCCGGGAATACTCCCGACACTTCCATCGGTTTGCCGTTCTCGGGGAAAAGGCGTATAAGGACTTTCTCTCCATCTTTCTCCCGAAGGCACGTATGGACATCAAGCGTCGTCTGTCGGCCGGTTGCTATGACCGGATTGGTCTTGCGTATCTGTCCGAGTCTCCTGAAATGCTCCATCAATTCAGTATCAAGACGGGAGAAATATCCCTCCTTCGCCTTTTTCCACACTCCAGCGAAATCACCGCCATGGAAAGTCGCGGCATTCATTCTCTCGCTTCCGTAGTCGGTTTTGCGCCCATAGTTGACGTCGTTGGTGGAATCACCATTGCAGAAACGGTCGGTGATGAGAACGTAGACGGTAGCTCCGTCCCAAGAGAACGGGTGTTCAGCCCTGAATGAAGATACTGACACTAAGCAGCATATCAGCAGTAATAATCGGAACAATGTGTTCATATCTGGAATTTTTCTGCAAAATTACATATATGACGAATAATATGCAATACTGAAAAATAACCATCAGAAGAGTTTCATGAGCGTGGCCGCGGTCACGGCTTCTATACTGTTGCCTACACTTAATTTCTCGATGATGTTCTGACGATGACGGTTTACGGTATGTATGCTTATCCCTAAGATTTCAGCTATCTGTTTGCTCGGTCTGCCGTCTCTTATCAGCGCCAGCACTTCCTTTTCCCTTGCCGAAAGAATCTCGGCGCGCCTGCTTCTGAAAGACAATGATTCAACCTCACCCGTCGTTGTATTCAGGATATTCGGGGTGATTCCATCTCCTGCATCTTGATTTGAACTTAGACTGTATGTACATAAGATAAGCCATATCTTTTCGTGCGGAGAGAGGCGGATCAGCTGAGTACTGTTGTCGACCACACGGTACACACCATGCTTGTCTCGCATCCTGATCCTGCACCTTGCAATGAAACGTGGCTTTTCTTCCGGATCCTTCTTATCAACGGATTTGAAGAATTCATATTCCAACAGGCGCTTATCTACCAGATCTTCCGGATGCATACGGTCGTATACGGCATCCTCATCGCTTGAATCCATTTCAACGGAAGAGTATACCTCTTCACTGTAGCCTAACAAAACTCCGAAGTTACCGGAATAGACGTAACATCGGTCGCAGGAAGCGTCTGTGATTACAGCACATCCGTCAGTCACCCTGACGATATTTTCCGCCATCTTCCGCGCTTCCGAGACCTCCTCTTTCGGCAAAGTCTCGTTATGCAGACCCTGCGATGCATACACGTCATTCAATTCCTTCCGAAGAATATCCATAAACTATCTATATCCTTTTTCCATCTGCAAATATAAGATAAAAACTGTTCCAATCCAAAAAACAATAGTTTTTGATATGGGCATACAGCAAGCAAGTCTCTTTTAAATAAAATCCATCCATCGCTTAGTCTCAGCGAGCATGAATTTATCTTTAATATAATTATCAGAAATAATACGACAAGGTCAGGTAAGCTCCCTGCATGAACGGCATCTTAGGATAAAACCGCTTGAAGGAAACACCTCGGTAAGACAGACTTCGAAACTGGCTGTAGACATCATGGTTCGACATCATGTAGCCTGCACTTAGTCCGCAAGGCCCTATATTGAGATATACTCCGGTCCTCAGATCCGCAGCAAACCATTGGCCCCCATTGGTCCACACTCGCTTGCTATCATACCGATGCCAATCAATCTTCTGACTGACCCATACCTGTGCATACGGCACATTCAGCATAACTCCCGGCTCCGCATATAGTCCCAAATCCACGCTCTTTATCTTTATGGCAGGAGTCTTCAGTATCAAGGAAGGACGCAGATAGAAATTCTCCGGTTTATTGTTATTGCCATCCCCGTCCAATTCCACTTCCCAGTCATCTCCATATGCCCGGCCCTCCTCGAAATAAACCTTCCATAGACCAACCGACGCTCCTACTCCGACAAATCTGCACAGCATATAATGATATCCCGCCTCCAGCTGCCAGGAACATGAAGACGACAGAGTACCGCTGAACGATCCCCGATTGGTTGAGAATTCAAAGTTGCTCCCCTTCTTGTCTTCCGCATGGCATACACAATAAAATATACCGACCAAGCCAAGTATCGATACTATGCGGCTGATACTATTGCACGACTTCATTCTTCAACCTTAATATCAGGATTGATGTTCGTCAGCTGCGCTATGAACTCACGCTTACGCACGGGGGAGATTACCAACGGTGCGGAGCTTTTCAGTACCTTTCTATCTGAGAATTTTATAGCTATCCTATGGGTCAATGAAGTGGCAGGAGATGCCAGAATCGTTTTGGTCGGACGTATCTCCGAAATCTTGTCAATCGGTAGAGCGGTTGGAGTGAAGAACTGATAGACTACCAGCTTATCGCCGTCAATCCGATAATATGTCCCCAGAAACAAGCCAACGAACGACGCCACCAGACCGACAGCGACTATTAATGGTCCCACCCAGTCGCCATCCAGAAAGACCGGCCATATGCAAACTAAAACCATCAACAGCAACAACAGCCATGTCGAAGCGTCCCAACGCGACGCATACTTTGTCCCTTCAAATTCCATATATGTATACATTTTAAGTGAAGCCTACCACCATGTCCCCTCTGCGCTCCCACACACTCTGCGGACTCTTAGTGAAACCCGTCGTCTGTGTCACAAAATTAATAAAAAAACTGAATGTATCCTCGTATTTCCACTCTTTTTTACTAATTTTGTAGACACAACTACCAAAAACGTGAATTATGAAGAGTTTTAGGAAGATAGCCAACCGGCCTTCTGTATGGCAGTAGGATTCGTTGCCCTAATCGTTAACGCTCAGGAGGTTACGGGAGAATGGAGCGGACAGCTCAATGTGACTCCACAGATGAAGCTGAAGCTTGTATTCCACATCGAGGACAAAGCCATCTTCGACTTCATTTTAAGTTGCTTGTGATGTCAATAATGTTGCTTTACCAGTGATGCTAAGTTCTGACAATATGGCAGGACACAGCACGGTCTGTCCCTTAGAAATGGGAGTATTACCATAAGGACACTCAAGAATTACATCTCCATGGATACACATGATCACAGTGAATGAATCAGGAGAAAAATCAAGATGCACTTTGCCATCCACATTAATCCTACGAACTGTGAAATGATCACAGCCTACTATTTCCGCATCAATTTCATCATCGGGAATCCTCGGCGATTTGTAATCGGCATGTACCTTGTAGTCTATGGCATCCTTCGCGAGTTCGGTATGAAGCTCACGTGTATTCCCATCTGCATCCTTACGGTTATAGTCATAAATGCGGTATGTGATATCGCTTGATTCCTGAATCTCTGCAAGCAGATTGCCTGCCCCTATGGCATGGACCCGTCCGGCAGGGAGGAAAAACACATCACCCGGCGCTGACCTGTGAACGGCAAGCAATTCTTCAAATGAACCTTGAGCAATACACTTTTCGTATACATCGGGAGTTATCTCCGCCTTAAAACCGGAATATATACGTGCATCTTTTTCGGTGTCAATGATATACCACATCTCGGTCTTGCCAAGGCTGTCATGCCGAGACTTGGCAAGCCTATCGTCGGGATGAACCTGTACCGACAGATTGTCGTTGGCGTCGATCAACTTGACAAGCAATGGAAACTTTCCACCGTAACGCTCCATTATTCGCTCACCCAAAAGTGAAACTCCGAAACGGTCTATGAGTTCAGTGACAGTCATCCCTTTGTAAGGACCTTCGGCTACTACCGACTCATGACCTGGCACCGCAGATATCTCCCAGCTTTCACCGATATTCGGCTCCGGCTGACCGATGCCTTTATAAGAACAGATCTTATTCCCGCCCCATATCACGCTCTTCAGATACGGTACAAACCTTATTGGTGCCTTTTCAATCATCTTTTCCATCATTCCTGTCTATTTCCGTAAGTGCGAACGAGTATGCACCGGCTGAGATCGCCCTGCTCGCTCCGAGTCTCGACAGCGTCACGCCGATGCGCTTCATGTCGTCGTATTCAACAGTAAGGTTTGTGCCCCTCACTGAAATGGTCTTGGCATTCCCTTTGGCAAACAGCTCGAACTCTACGGGGTCATCAAGGTCGAACACCTCCATCTGGACCCTACGGACGCTTTCGCCGCCGAGGATTTTAAGCTCGGACCTGAGTTCCTTTATCAGGGAGGGCATGATCCAGCGGCCGGCAGCAGTGATGCCGCCACCTATCACAATGATGCCGTCAATGAGCTGCGCCGCGATTGCCATGGCATGCCCTGCCACCTCGCCGAACTCCGCAAATGCCTTGCGCGCGGCCTCCACGTTCCCCTCCCGTTTGCCGTCGGCTATCTCGCAGATCTCCTTGGGCTCGAAGCTATGTCCATAGTCGCCCGAAGCCTCGGCGTAGACGCGCTTAATGGCGCGCACCGCGACTCCTTCCTCCACGATTATACCCTCCTTCATCTTATGTGGAAGGCAGAAGGTTTCGACGCAGGAGTTGTCACCGCGGTTGAGCTGGCCGTTGACCACTATTCCGACTCCGAAACCGGTGCCGAAGGTATAGCCTAAAAGGTTATGAAACCGCTTCGCGCTCCCGGCCTCAGCCAGTCGGTTGTTAACTTCCGGAAGGGCGCCGCAGATCGCCTCGCCGTAGGCGAAGAGGTCGCCGTCGTTGTTGATGAATACAGGGATGCCGAACTCGTTGTGGAGCATCGGGCCGAGGGCTACACCGTCGCGGAACGACGGGAAGTTGGGCAGATAGCCGCCGATAATCCCGTTAGGATAGTCAGCAGGTCCTGGGAAGGCAAAGCTGATCGCAACCGGTTTCTCATCGAGTCGGTCGATAACTTCATGAAAACCCTTCACCATAGTCTCTAAGCAAAGATAAAGGTCGTGCGCGTTTGATGGGTATGTAATCGGTTCAGTAATATATTCACACCCCCTCATAGCACCGAATACAAAATTGGTGCCACCTGCATCAAGAGTGACTACTATTCTATTGTCATGTTTATACATATCAATATGTTGTTTTGGGATTGTTGACTTACCGTATCTTTATCCCTTAGGGTATCCAACTATTATTTTTCCTGCCATATGAATGTTCCTACGGAACCGGGAGAAAGGGGTAATTCAGCGAATTTACCATTATATTGAATGCACACATTATTTTTATTCCATGAGTCATTTGCTACAATTAAGACTATATGGTTATCCGGAGTCTTAAAAGCTACATTTTTCAGGACGTTTGAATGTTCTATTAAGTTTGCTCTATATATTCCTGGATTTTGTTCATCTTCGCATAATGCAACTGACCGATCCCAAGGAGAGGTGGATTGTATTCTTATAGATCCCGGGGCAACACATTTCGAGGCATGGGCGATAACGTAGTAAGCGATATTACGGATGATGTCATTTTCATCAATGGTGATTGCGCCTTGGC
This sequence comes from Muribaculaceae bacterium, assembly GCA_029068655.1. Classification (GTDB taxonomy): domain Bacteria; phylum Bacteroidota; class Bacteroidia; order Bacteroidales; family Muribaculaceae; genus Lepagella. The sequence continues at coordinate 14,401 of JAIECF010000087.1, forward strand.
ACATACTACACCCACCGTTGTCAGTATGAGGCTCATTTGCTGAATTTGCAGCAAGATTCCATAGTATCACATTACTGCTCCAGTTTCTTGGAATGTCTATTAGTAGTCTTGTGCAAGCCTGGGCTATATCTATATGATCCATACCCGGTTTTTCAATCGTCATTTGTTCTGTGAAATATATTTTCTTGTCTGGTCTTGCCTCATGCACATAACTCATAGCACTCAGGTCGCCCCTATAATGATGGTATGCCGATCCCGACACATATTGGGCAGCTTCCGGATCATTATATATTGTCAATGCATAATCAGGACGATCGCAATTATGGTCAAAGACTACTATCTCAGTTTTTATCCCGTTTTCTTTGAATTTGGGTCCAAGAAAGTTTTTAACGAAATCGATTTGATCCTGTGGACTCCATGGCATACTTGGTGTATTTCCTGAGTTAAGCGGTTCATTCTGTATTGTCACCGCGATGATATCTATTCCATACTCAGCCATGGCTCTTATATACTTTACAAAATAATCCGCATAGACCGAATAGCAATCCTTACGAAGCTTCCCGCCATGAAAATCTCCGTTCGTCTTCATCCACTCGGGTGCAGACCAGGGAGATGACATAATCTTGATATCCGGATTAATCTGAAGTATCTCTGTCATGACAGGGATGACATCATGAATATCTTGTGACAAGGAAAATTTCTTCAGTTCGAAATCCTCCTTTCCTTCCGGCATATCGTCATAGGAAAACACATAGTCATTAAGATCTGATGCTCCCAACGTCAGACGAATATAACTGATGCCGATACCCTCTACAGGATCGAACAATTCAAGGAGAAGATTTTTACGCTCTTCCACACTCATATTTCTGATATGCTGCGCACTTCCCCCTGTTAAAGCAAATCCAAAACCATCCATCTGCTGATAGGGTTGCGTGGGATCTACTATGATATAGTTACTTCTTTCATTATGCCGGGCAGAAAACTCACCGGCATTCCCATTGTAAGAAAAAAGACACTTACGGTCGGCGGTAGTCAGATAGGATTCTATCGTCTGGCTATGGAGTGCCATTGGAGTTGAAATTAATGATACGGTTATCAGTGAAAGTATTATATGCTTACACGATTTCATCTTATTTTTGTTTTCGGGTTAATGATTCGCGAGCCTCGCGGTCTGGGTCATTGGTAGCACGACATTCATCATTGAGTATCATCACGCTTCCTTCCTCTGGATTATATTCCTTCCACTCTGGCAAGGAATCACAGTTCGGATTTCCCGTCTTCATGAAAGCAAGTAGGGAATCGGCCATTTTATACGACAGTTTGCGTGGTCTGCCACCTCCCCCTGTATGCGTCACCATACGATCGGTATTAAGAAACCAGAAAGAGATATCAAGACAATGGAAAGCCCGATGACGTCCATTGAATAGTGGCGATTCAAAACCAAACCATGCCATATACACCGGCGAAGATTCATTACATTTGGCGTTGGCCGTTGCCACGACATTGATGCGGTTTGATGCGATGAGCGACCAGATTTCAATTGGTCGCATTTCAGGAAACGCTTTGGAATATGCATCGACTACTTCCTTTGCCTTGTCTCCATACTCATACTCCAATTTTTGAGATACTTCTGTAAAAGACAGGTTCTCGAATTGCGGATCGTCACGATTCGGATTCCACTCATGAAAAGTGGATGATAACAGCATCGGCACATCAGATCCCATTCCCTTGTTTTTTCCACTGAAAAATATCCCGGTGGGTATTGAGATACCGTCTGCTACAGGTGAGTAGCCGCCTCTCCACCCGGATTCTCTATCTCTTATTGATGAGAGAGCCTTTTGAGAAAGTGTCAGGAAGTCGCTCGTAGACAGACGCTGAAGTGAATCTATTTCCAATTTGTCTAAACCTGCCTTGTCAAGAACAGTTTCTCCTAATTTTGTAGAGTATTCTCTGGAATTAGCCCGTAACGCATTACCACTCAATGCAACCGCTTTATTGAATAATCCTCGTGCCTTTGGCATCGAACAAAGCAGACATACCTTTGAGCCTCCACCTGATTGTCCCATTATTGTCACATTATCGGGGTTTCCACCAAAATTTTCTATATTGCCCTTTACCCATTTCAGGGCTGCCACAATATCAAGCATGCCAACATTTCCTGAAGTTGCATATTTTTCACCCCCAACAGAAGACAGATCTGTGAAGCCGAATGCTCCGAGACGGTGATTGATCGAGCAAAATACGATATCGCCATACCTTGATATGTTCTCACCGTCATAGCCGTCTTGTTCTATTCCGTTTCCTTGCGTAAAACCTCCTCCATGAAGCCATACCAATACCGGTCGTTTCTTACCGTCGTCTATTGAGGGTGTCCATATATTTAGACGCAGGCAGTCCTCATTCATTTCATCGTAGTTCCAATGGTCTACAAACATCGAATAGGACTCTGGACGACGGTCATAAAAATTTTGAGGTGAGGATGCTCCAAATGCTACGGCAGGTCGGATACCGTCCCATTTCTCTGGAGGTTGCGGTGGCATGAAACGATTCTTTCCTCCTGTGTCTGCGCCATAAGGAATTCCCCGGAATTGATATATATCACGCAACTTGAAACCTCTGACCTTTCCATATTCAGTATCGGTTTCTGCAATACCCTCTCCTATATATAACTGCTGGCACTCCGTATCGTAGTCTTTCGCATGTACTTGATTTACTAATAAAACTATAAAAATGGCCGCCAATATATTGCTTTTTTGTCTCTTCATTTCTGTAATCAATCCTTAGTTTTCATAATTTATCTGACAAGACAGTAAGAGGCAGATTATACCCCTCCCCTGTCAGTATTCGATTTTCTACCGATTCTGTCTCAAATCGCACTTCTCGTGATTCTCCAGGCATAAGATTTATGTATCCTTCAGAAAAAAAAGTAGGAAGAACAGCACTCATATCTGACATATTGCGGATATTGAATTTCACCGCAACAGCGGGAGTTTTTGAAATATTCTTTACCGTGAATGTCCGGCTGCCATCAGAATTCGCTCGCTCACCCGTCACGGAAAGTTCGGGGCTCACTAAGTCATTTAAATATTTAAAGTTCCCATCTGACTCCAACAGATAGTCATTGGTTGACACACATTGCTTGTCAATATACAATTGCAGGCGTAACAGAAATGCTCCCTCTACAATATCGGCGGCGATGGGTATATCCGTTTTAGTATTGGACAAGATATCTCTAATTATATGTGACTTCTGAGACATGAGCCTGCCAGAAGAATCGAATTGCGACATCACTACCTTACCCTTCTTTATATTCCCGCATAGATTCGTAACTACGACCTTTTGATTATGTCTGTTCATCTGAACGTGTATAGGTTCACAGGCTTTCTTACTCCCGAAATATGCGCCCGGGGTCTCAAAATCCCAGGAATATGTCTGCCACTCCACACTCGGCCACGCCGGATGACTCATCCAAAGAAGTACTCCGGAAGTGGAGTCCCACATATGGGCATTCCATGCTTCAAACATATTCCTATAGCTGTCATAATTGATCATCTGCGCTTTAAGGCAGAATTCCTCCATTGATGATGACTTGCCGTATAAGGAATCTATTGGATTGCAATAGTGAGGAAGACAACTGTGACAATCATGGTAACACCAGGTGTCACTCACAGGCCACCGCTCACTTTCAGGAATAAATTTCCGCATTGATTCAGCGGTTGGCACTGAAGGAGATCCCAGCTCCGTAGTGAATCCTTTCGCATGATATTTATAATATTCCGACTGGTCTTTGAGATAATGCCAGGGTCCACTCGTGCGGAGGTTCATATATCTTGAATTCGGATTGTAGTGACGTGTACCATCTTCTTTCGCGATCATACCGGAAAGTTTTTCATCAAGGGCTTCCGGAGCATATCCTTCATTACGGGGACACCATACAGCTATGGAGGGATGGTTCCGGAATCGCTTCACGGTCTCAGTTGCATTTTCCATAAACAGGAGCTCATCTGCCGGCTCAAGATTTGCACCTTCTGTTGAGATCCAGAAATCATTCCATACCATCATTCCATATTCATCACACAAGGAATAGAAGAGTTCCTCTGTCGTCTCGCCTGTCCAGTTCCTGATCATATTGAATCCCTGTTCCTTATGTAATTTCAATGCCTGCTCCAATCTATCTTTTGCCACACGTTTCATACCATCGTCCATACCCCAGTTACCGCCTCGACAAAATATTTTCCTCCCGTTACAGCATATGACAAGGTATGGCGCACAACCATCCTTTTCAACAATCCTTTTGCTTAAATCATTTGAAGTGTCCTTAATTTTTGGGACGACTACTCCACCATCTCCGGCAGAACGTCTATACGAAGAATCAAACGGATATTTATCCGTTACATCATTGGTAGGGAAATATTCAAGCCTCAATTCATTTCCTTCGGAATCATCTGCACTAAGAATATAGGAATATTCCCTGATTCCAAATCTGATATCCGACACATCAGAAAGTAAGTCTCCATCATACACCTCGATTTCCATATCGTAAAGTTCCTGCTTGCCATATCCATTCGGCCACCATAATCTTGGATTATAGACCCGGAGTGCTTCAAAATCCGAAGGAGTCAAGGATAATTCTCGGTTTTCAAAAGGGTGCAGCCTCATTGCTGCTGACAGCAGCTCCTTACCACCCAATTTGATACGTAACTTGATATCTTTTTCATAAGTCGACGTATTCTCCAAAGATGTATTTATTGTAAGATCGGCATAATCCACACATGGTAATGGAAGGTCGGTTATTACCTGATTGTCGCCCAGAACTATATCTCCGGTATATTTTAAGGTAACAGGTTGCCATATTCCCATGTTTCTGTCTCTTATCCCGGGAATCCAGTCCCACCCCTCGGAACTGATAAAGGTAGGACCGTCAATACACAATATACCTCCGTTATGCCCCTGTCCAGCAGCCATGGACTGCTCATGGGGGATACCGGGATTATTGGGAGGATAGATTTTTACAGCCAATGTATTTTTCTCCTTAAGGAAATCCGTGACATCAAAACGTCCTCTTGCGAAGGCACCCTTGACTGTCCCCAGTTTTAAGGAATTCATCCAACAGTCAGCCATATAATTGATCCCTTCAAATGTCAACCAAGCTTTTTTCATGCTTCCGTATTCCGGCCGGTTGAATACTACGCGATACCACCATTCCGTCCTGCATATGGAATCCGGGATCGACATATTGTTAAGACCGTAATAGGGATCGGGATACACACCGTTATCAACCAAGGATGTAAGCACAGTCCCAGGCACCACTGCATTCAACCACTCTTCAGGGTCAACAGTATCGGAAAATATTGTATCATAGTGCCTGACTACATTATCGCAATCCGTAAGCTTCCACCCATAGTTTAGTTCCCATAGGTTATTCTTGAGCCTGTGCATTCCTGTATCGGAGATCTCCTTGGAGAACCGCACTGCCTGTTGCGGGGGAGTTTTGGATTTTGGTAGTGTCTCCTTAGGTTGAGGTGTAACCATTCCATATCTATGATCATGGCTATTGGCTGCAATCATACAAAAGGTGATTCCAGAAACCAGAACACTTAGAGTCGATTTTCTCACACTATAATACATCTTTTTTATTTTACCTCAACTCCTTCTGCCATCTCATACATATTGGGAAGGTCATTACAGAAATATGTGATTGAACTGTTGTAGAACTTAATAAAATCTTTCTCTGACGGATGCCCTTTCCATACTGAAAAATAATGGTTATCACTGTCATTACCCCCCACAAACTTATTGCGCCATGTGATGATAAACGCTAATGAACGGCCCGTAGCTGGTGAAAGAATCTGCTTTGTCCAGTAGTCTGAAGCGGTAAATCCTTCCACTCCTGTCTCACTGACACCGCACGGCTTCATTTTCTTTTTAGCAAGCTGGCATATTGTCTTTATATTCCCCGCAAAGACTGTTGGGCTTAACCCTTGGTAGCAGTCCATTCCTATTACGTCTACATAATCATCCCCAGGCCATCGGAATAGAAAATCAGACTCTGTTTTTTGAGAATCCATCTGAGGGGAAATCATATAAAGCAACTGATGCACATTCTTAGTATTCCGGAGATAATCAACCGTGAATTTCCAAAGATTTATAAACTGTTGCTCGGTAGTACAGCGATTTCCCCACCATGACCAGTTTTGTGTATGCTCATGAAAAGGACGAAAAATAATTGGAATAGGCCTACCGGTATTATCCTTAAGGGCGAGCACAAAATCGGCTATACGGTCAAGCCATTGCTTGAACTTCATATTCGTATCGCTACCATCTTTTAGGATTTCCACCACAACCTGATCGCTGGTATTATCCCAGGCGTCACCTCCTGTCAAGGGATTGTTCCAATGAGCGCATGCGGTAATTACCATGCCCCGGTCTCTTGCTTCGAGAATACAGCGTTTCCTAATAGCCGTTTCCTCATTCCCCTCATGACGATCATCCGATAGCTCTGCAAAATCAAGGCTATAGACTGCCGGATAGTCACCGCATACGTCTTTAGTGTCAGAGCGACCTTGTTCATTATACCATTTGCGACCATACATCAGATCATCGTGATGACCGAACATAAATCCTTGCTGTCCAATTGTCCAAAGATTTGAATATAATGACTTGGTTTCTAAAGTCGCTTGTTTGTCTACAATACTTAGTGTGACCTTGTTCTCTTCCGGTTCGTTACCATTGGTCGGATCGTCCGGAGTATCACCGGAACAGCTGAATACACTTAATCCGAGGCAAGCGATACAAGTCAACTTAAAGTTAAAGAAAAATTTAATTTTCATGATTTTTTATTTTATCTGAGTCACTAAAATCATAGACATCGGAGAAAGTCGAGTCGAGAAACTTTCGTCAAGTATACCGGCTTTTTCAGCGATCAGGAATCCGTTGTCATCAAGTTTCAAATTGTTATCTTCATAACGGTAGACCGAGAGAGTTTCATCGGAAAGTGGTAACTTCACCGATATATTTTTATAATTCTCTCCCTTGTTTATTATAGCTATAGAATATCTGCCGTCATATTTGGCAGCACAAGCAAATATATCGCTATCGATCTTATGGTCGATCTTCACGATGTCACATCCATGAGGGAAATAACGGCACATAAGTGACCAGGAATAGAACCACGGCCGGATGTTTTCCTGAGAGGGGTCATTGAATACCTCCTCTCCTAAAGTATTCCACATCCCCCATATCTTAATATCCTCTGGCTTTCCGGAATCGCCTTGAGAGTGCATGGCGTCATCAAGCATCCATGCCGCGACTCCCGAAAATCCATTGTTCATCACCTCCGTGGCGAGTACAGCCATATCTATGCCATAAAAATAGTCATAGACAAGCATATTGCAATCGCTGCCTTTTGTGAATGGATGGCTTTCTACTCGTCGGTTGTATTCTTTCATCAGAAGCGAATCTGCCTCACGCCAATATTTATATCCTGCTTCTCCAAGCACAATCTGTTTTCCTTCAGGTATCAGTGACTTATATTCAGATAGTAATTTGGAATAATTTCCAGACAATACTTCTGCTTGCCCGGGATAAGCGTGTATGTCATATAGACCTATAATAGGATCTGCTTTTTTCACAGTCTCAACTAACCATCCAGCAGTATTGAATTCCGAATTCTTGTTATGATAATCTGCTACTACATCAGGTCCGGCAAGTTTAACTCTGTCGCAAAGACCCGGATATTGTTCCATTTTTGCATGAAATTTCTTCACCATTGACAGCCAAAGATTAAAATCGCCGTTAGTTGATGCCCAATCTCCATCGGGCTCATTAAAAACCACAAAGTACTTGATGCATGAAAATCCTTTTTCCATTACAAGCATGTTAAGATAGTCTACCGCCATATCTACCCATTCGGGACTATCTTTCATATCCCATATCGGTGGGTTATATTCCCCATAGATTACCGTTATATCCTTATCCGTGCAATACTGCAGAAGCTTAAAGATTAATTCTGTATTTGCATTTTTATCATATCTTCCTGTTTTGGCATCATAATAGCGAAATGGACTGTTGATCATACAACGTACATATTGAGGGTGCATATAGTCCAACCGACTTATCAATTTTGCCCAGTCTTCATCAGATATAGTCGCTCCCCAGCTTTCCGCTTCGTCATAGGGATCCCACTCTACACCATTACCAATGTATGAAGGATTAACAACGTTATCAGTCACAACAAAATCCATCGTTTCTGGAGATGAACAAGATAGTGTCGTTGCGACAAGTATTGCCGCATATATCAATTGCGATATTTTCATGTTTTATATGATATTGCTTATTATTATCAATGAATTTGCAGGTACATTAATGATCTCATCCGTGTCAGGAAATAAAGTTCCCCTATCTTCGGGCATCGATAATTCAGTTTCAATATTATTCAGAGAATTCTCACTGTATATAATTGTTTTTACGTCTTTAGCGGAATGTGAAGGTGCACCTTTCAGACACACGTCAGCAGCACTATTTGTAATGTTCAGAAGAATTATTGAATATTTCCCAGCCTTACGTGTAAAAGCGCACTTTATTGATAATGGAGTATCTGAATCTGATTTAAGTATATCGCAACCTGATGGTATGGCACGGCACAACATAGACCACGCATAAAACCATGGACGAACTTTTTCTTGCTCCGCACCAAAAAACTCATCGCCAAAAATATTCCAGAATCCCCATATTTTAAGTTTATCTGGAGCCTCTTTACTATGCATAGCATCGTCAAGCATCCATGCGACTGTTCCGGAATATCCTGCACGTATCGTTTGGATAAGGGCATCAGCCATGTCAATTCCATAAGAAAAATCATAGACCGACATTTGAGAATCATCCAATGATGCAAACAGGGCGGATTTCGCACGATTTTGATTCAATTCGTTCAAATGCTTATCCTCAGGAGCAACATATTTCAGTCCAATTTCTCCCATGATAATCTTTCTTCCTTTAGGTACATAATCTCTATAAGCCTTAATTATGTCGTAATATTGGTTGGTGGATACTGTGTATCTTGAAGGATAGGTATGTATATCATAAAGTCCGATCATGTCCCCGAGTTCATTAGCGGACCTCTCTACCCACCATGTTTCATCTTTTGTCCAGATGGCTGCATCAGGACCTATAAGCCTGACTTTGGAAGCGATCCCTTCACGCTTCATTACGGCATATGTCTCTTTTATCCCTTTTGCCCACAATGAGAAATCTCCGTCAGTTGATGACCAGTATCCATTAGGCTCATTTACAAAATTGAAATAACGGATGCAATCCATCCCTTTCTCTTCACGGAGATAACGAACAAATGTGATTATATTTTCAATATTCTTTTTATGTATATGCTTTGTTCTCCTGTCAACTACTGAGCCACCCCAGTCGCCAAATACCACGTCAATATCACGCGATTGACAATAGTTAAGGAGGGGCTCTAAATTTCTATAGTATTTTTTGAAATCTGGAGTGCCATCAGACGAGACAAGCGACGTTGCATTTATCATCATTCGGATTAATCCCGGCTGCATAAAATCAAGACGAGTATATAACTTTGCAATATCGGCATCCGACAGTTCAAGCAATCCATGACCATAATCCAGCTGATATGGATCCCACTGCACACCATTCCCCACATATCCTTGGCTGATCACCTTAGTACTATCAAGAGAAATGATGACCTGACCGCGTGTGGATCCCGGATATATACAACCGATCAATGTTATCAATAAGCTTAAAACAAAATCTATCTTATCCCTATTAGATCGATCAGATAAGAATTTTCCCATCAATATTGTCAAAATCAAATTATACCTCATAACTATGGAGCCATATTCTGGATATTAATAATTGTCAGCAGGGACGACTGTTGTACAGCCGTCCCTGACAACATTGAGATAATACTTAAATAACCATCATACCTAATATTTAAACTAACCTATTTGAAATAATCAGTACTATTATTATTGTTTCTTCTTAATCGAAACCCAGAACTTCCGTGCCTTCTTTACGAATTTGTCATAATCCTGATAGATATTGGTCCAGTCATCGGTTCCATTCAGACTAAATGCCAATGCGTTGTCGGAGACTGTGAATGTCTTGTCCCAGCCAAGATCTTCAGTTCCAGCTCCTACAAAAGAGCCTGTTGTGACATTTCCGGCTGCATCAGTAAACGATATCGTCCCGGCCGAATAATCCCGTTTCCAACTGCTTTCTCCTTCCGGCACCTGACGATAGAAGTGCTTCACATCTACATTCTCTCCCGTCTCCGGATTATTTCCCACATAAATGGCATCGAAATACTTTCCATCAGCACCTGCATCATTCACACATTTACCATAAGTGTTACCATCGTCTGTGACACCGTCCAGAGTGAATATAAGGGTATTGTCAAGTTCGGCATCCGGACCTGTAGTCTCATTCCAGCACCACGGCTTGTCTGATAGCTGCATCACAGCTCCTCCTCCATATTCCGGACCGGTACCACCCCATATGGTAAGGGCCTGAATTGTCCATTCTCCTACAATCTCTTCCTTGAACTCACTTACACGGATCGTGTATTCTCTACTTTCACCTGTCTTTGCTGTCACTGTAATCTTTGCAGACCGGTCCGCATTTTCGAAATCCAAGGTTTCTCCAACCTTTATGGATGACTCAGCCTGATAGGATAGCTGCAGGGAAACCAACTTGATATTTGAGAGATCGGGCACGGCATCTACATTGATCGATATATCGATATTGCCGGAAACTTCATCAATAGTCTCAACTGTTGCCACTCCTACCTGATTCTCAAACTTAATGTCTACTACCTGACGTTCATGATTCCATTTACCCTCGTTGATCTCATCCTGAAGGTCTTTTACACATGACTGCATACACACTGCAACACAAAATATTGCAAGAATCTTTATTATATTATGCTTCATGACCATACGATTATCTAAGACTGCCATTTAAATTTATTTCCGCCTGAGGTATGGGATAGAATGTCACGTCGTCCTCGCTCATTCCCTTGGCTTCCTCAATTTCTCCTACTCTATTGAATCTACGTATATCGTACATTCTGTCACCCTCATACGACATCTCATAACTGCGCTCCTTATAGACAGCCTCTCTAAAGTCATTGATGCTTAATCCTGGCTGAAGATCACCCAGACCGGCTCTGTTGCGGATGTAATTCACAACGCGGTAGCCTTCAACAGTTGGTCCTACAGCCTCGGCATAGATCAAAGCGACATCCGAATAGCGGATAAGGAACGGACGGGTACTTGTCTTATCGCCGGAGAATTGTGGATCAATGTATTTACGGCTGAAAGGATATTGGAAATTATCGGGATATTTGGCCGATACCTCTCCTGCGGAATTATATACCTTGTCACATATGAGCCAGTCTTTACGAAGGTCACCTTCTTCAAAGGAATTATAGAATGTCGAGGTAGTCTGATATTCCCCCCATCCATCGTGTGATGGAATGAAACTTTCAGATTCTCCTTGACGAAGGTAGATTGTGGCTCCGTCGATATATGGTATAAACATTTTTGATATCTTGGAATACTCTCCTTCACTCGTGCCGGTACGATCCATCGCCATAATAAAGATATGCTCAGGACCATTTGGTTTCTCCACATCATAGATATCAAGTAGATTCGGGTCAAAATGATAGACATTCTGCTCGTTGACCACCTTGTTGGCATACCATGCAGCACTGTCGTACATCTGCGTGACATCACGCTTCATATCACGATACAGTTTGACTCCATGCTCTTTAGCGGATGCAACGTAAAGATACGCTTTGGCAGCAAGTGCCTGAGCCGCCACCTTGTCGACCCTGCCAAGGCGTGGTGATCCGTAATTTCCCATTAAATCGGATGCTTTCCTGCAGTCTTCGAGAATAAGATTATAGATCTCATCAAGATTCTCCGCCTTTGGTGAAGCTGTCTGCTCAAGCGTCTCTACAACTGAATACTGCATAGGTACGAGGCCGAAATTCCGCACCAGAAAGAAATAATTGTATGCACGCAGGAAGTAAGCCTCACCAAGGTATTGATCCTTGACCGACTGGTCAAAATCACATCCCGGGACCTTTTTGATTATCGCGTTAGCCCGGTTGATTCCTATATAACTGTATTTGAAAAAATTTTCAAGTGTACCGTTCGTAGGGAAATCGGCAACCTTCCAGTTATTAAGGTCCTGATTGTCTTTTGATGCGTCACTCTTTGTAGTAAGCACTTCCGACGGCATGTCCCCAAGGAAAAATACCGAACGGGAATATTCAAGGAAGGTCATGCATCCGTAAGCATAATTGACCGCAGCTTCGGCATCTGCCTCCGATTTGTAGAAATTGTCTTCTGAATAGAAGCCATATGGCGTTTCCTCAAGGCTGCATGAACTGAGTGTGGCCGCCGCTCCTATGAATAATGCCAGAATTTTATTAGTTGTTTTCATTTTTCCCAATATTAGAATGTAAAATCGACTCCGATTGTCCATTTACGAAGACGTGGATAGCCTCCTGTATATATCCCGTTGAGTCCTACTTCCGGATCATACCCTTTGAATTTGGAGAATGTATAAAGATTGGATACATTGCCATAGATACGAATCTTATCGCAAATCCAACTTTCTTTGAAATTGAATGTATAGCCTAATGTCAGATTCTGGATTCGAAGGAAGGATCCGTCTTCTACCCACCAGTCCGAGACCATCGACTGTCGTCCGTCACGGAGACTTGGATATTCATTGGTTGGATTGTCAACTGTCCAACGGAGGGGCTTGTTGCTGGGCTCACCGAATGCCTTTGTATTGTACACATCCTGGCCGAACTCCCCATTGAAGAATACTCCGAGATCCCAGTTCTTCCATCCGAGATTCAGTTGAAGACTCATTGACAGGTCCGGGTTCGGATCTCCTATGATGGTCTTGTCATTCTCAGTGATAGAGCCGTCTCCATCGATATCCACATATTTGAATTCTCCGGGTTGCGCGTAGTCTCCGTCAAGTCCCGCTCTGATTCCTTCATCAAGAGTTTGCACTATTCCATCGACCTTATAACCGTAGAATACATTGATCGGCTGCCCTATGGCAAGAAGATTTATATAGTCGCGATATTGCTCATAGTTATTACCGGTATATTCAAACTGCATGCCGGTCTTTGAGTCGGTGATCAATCCTGTCTCAAGGGAATTGCCAAGATTTGTGATCTTATTCTTATTGTGGGAGAGAATCAATGTTCCGTTAAGTCTCCAGTCATTGGTATTGACTATTATGCCTTCAAGAGTAAGTTCAACGCCACGGTTTTCGATATTGCCGTCATTTACCCACATCCTGTCATAGCCGGAAGATAGGGAAAGGTTGCGCTGACGCAGGAGGTTCTTGGTCTTCTTGATATAGAAGTCAAATCCTGCACGAAGACGGTTGTTGAAAAATCCCATGTCGACGCCGACATTGAACTGGCCTGTCGATTCCCACTTTAGGTCGGGATTAGGAATACCGCTCCATACCCTGTAGATACCGTCCTGACCGGTCCATCCTGACACGTATCCCGGCCCGATAGTTGTCACCCATGTTCCGTTGTTATAATATTTTTCGTTGCCGTAACGGCTGAGAGTCTGATACGGGTTGATTCCCTGATTTCCGGAAACGCCATAGCTTAGTCGGAACTTCAATTCATCGAAGACATTGAGGCTTCGGATGAATTCCTCCTGATGAGCTTTCCAGCTGACGGCTGCAGAAGGGAAATAAGCCCACTTATTGTTCTTACCGAATTTTGACGAACCATCTGCCCGGAAAGTGGCGGTGATCAGGTAACGATTGTCAAAAGTGTAATTGATTCGGGCCATACCGGAGACAAGCTTAGTCTGCTCTTTCCCGTTTGACACGCCAAACTGCTCGGGATTGCCTGCCCCCATATTTTCATTGCCGAGTGCTTCATTGACAAAACCTCTTGCAGTCGCTCCTAAGCTACGCGACATATAGTATTCATAAGAGAATCCAAGCATCGCACCAAGATTGTGTTGGCCGAAATCCTTGCTGAAATTTGCATAGGTATCAGAGACAAGGTTATGTCCTTCCCAGTTGCTGATATTTCCTTGGCCTCCGCTGAATTGTCCTGCTTCTGTATATTTCTTGGGATAATAGGAATCGCTCACCGAGCTTCCATATTTATAGTTCAATTGAGTGGTGAGGGTAAGATAAGGGAGTATGTCCCAGATAAAAGAGCCTGATGAAATAAAGTCAAGTCCTTTTGACTGCTTCTTCTGGTTTTCACTTATTGCGACCGGATGACTGAAATCTGACGAATTTGTGAGGAAATAATCTCCGTTTTCATCATATACCGGGAAGATTGGATTCCTCCAATATGCCAGCCATCCATTATCGTCACGTACGTTTCGGCTTAATATATTACGTGCCAGAATCCTGAAATTCGAGAAAATCTTGTGCTCTACACTAAGGTTATATCCATATTTCTGATAATTATCATGTTTGAACAGTCCTTGGTCTGTATAATAGTTTGCACTCAGAGAGAATATGGTCTTGTCATTCGAACTGGTGACAGATGCTGTTGTGTTGTTTGATACAGGAGTGTCTCTCAAAGTCAGTTCATCCCAACGGGTATTGGTGTCCCATGTTGTCATGAGTTCTTCTATTGATGGATAATATATGCCTGTTGAGCTTACTTTGCCTATATAGAGAGGTTCAAGTCCTCCGTTAATTCGGCTCTCATTGTCAAGAGTCGCCATCAGTACCGGGTCACGCCAAAGGTCAAGTTTGGTTGATTTCTGCGAAAATGTCGTCTGCTGACGTACGATAATTGTGGTTTTCCCTTCAGATGCTTTCCTTGTCTTGATCATGATGACTCCATTTGCGCCTCGTGAACCATAGATCGCAGAGGCAGAAGCATCTTTTAGAACCTCAATGCCTACAATATCGGCTGGATTGACTTGTTTAAGATCTCCTGCGTCACCAAGAGGGAATCCATCAACCACAATAAGCGGCGAATTTGATCCGTTTAGCGAGCTGGCACCTCGGATTCTTACTGTCGATCCGGCACCGGGATCCTGAGAGGAGGTGTTGATGGAAAGACCTGCAGCACGTCCCTGCAGAAGATTCTCCACGGAATTTGCCGGTGTATTGGTTATGGCCTCTGGCTTGACTGAAGCTACTGATCCGGTAAGGTCACTTTTCTTGACCGAACCGTAGCCGATCGCTACTACTTCATCAAGCATCTCGGAGCTCGTTTTCATGACTACATCAATCCTGGAGCGTCCATCGACCTTGACTGTCACCGGATCCATACCTACATATGAGAATTGAAGAACCCCGTCTGCCGGGACTCCGGAAAGAAGATATTCACCTTCAAGATCTGTTACAGTACCTATTTTTGACTGTCCTTTAAGAAGTACAGACACTCCTATAAGAGTCTCGTTATTTTCATCGGTCACAGTGCCAGACACCGTAAGGTTAGAATTTTTAGATTGTGCCATCACATATGGGCAGCCTACGACAAGAATAAGGGTACACAGCCATATCTTAAGTCTGCATGATGACTTTCCTATGGGTTTCATGGGATGTGTGGGTTTGTTGGTTAATGATTTTGTACTGAATTATGGTTGTAATATTACAAGTGCAAAGTTATATCAAAACATACAAAATCCTTTGATAAAATCCATTCGATAATTATACTTTTTTGAACAAAGTATTTTAATGTATTTTTTAACAAATGTTAAATTCTTACAGTTATATCTTTTTTACTCCTCATGGCCGCCTCCCTGCATTCATCCGTCTCCAGATGATCCAGCAATTCATCAAGCTGACAGGTAGCAACCCCTATATGCTTGTCTGCGCAACCGTAATAGACAAGAAGATCTCCTTCGACAATGACATTGCCTGTAGGGAACACACATCCGTTGTAGTATCCCTTTAGTTCATGTTCCTCAGAGGGCTCAAGGATTGGTTCGACAGTGCGTCCTATCATATTAAGAGGATTATCTTTTTCAAGAAGCACTGCCCCCACACGATAATGGCCTCTACCTCCGTGTTCTACCCCATGGTAGAGCATCAGCCAGCCTTTTTCCGTAAGGATAGGGGGAGTGCTCCCACCGATTTTTTCTTCCCATGTTCCATCGAAGCCTGTCATCAGCAGATGACTGTCTTTATCTTCCCAAGCCAGCAGATCTTCCGAGAATTTTATCCATATGGCCGGATGCATGGTGCCGTATTTTTTGCCGACATACTGTTTGGGACGATGTAGAAGAGCAAACTTATCTCCGAATTTTTCCGGGAATATGATCACATCACGGTCATCGAGCACAGGCGACGTAATTCGGCCAAGACGACGGTAGTGGAGGAAATCCTTTGTAACGGCCAGACCGGTGTTACCCAAATTCTTACGTATGGCCGCCGGCATATATTCACTGCATTCGGGCACATTTACCACATCATGTTCGTACTTCCAGTATTGTCCCGGAGGAAAAGCCCGATACGCATACGTGACGAAAAAGTCATCAGCAAACTTGACTATTCTCGGGTCTTCCACGCACCCTGAATCCGGACCATCCTCGCTTGGGCCGAAAACGGGAGTTGCCGATACCCTGTTGAAGTGAAAACCATCCGTGCTCATCGCAAGTCCGAACCGGATTACATGGTCTTTGTCTTTGCCGGCTGCGCGGTAAAGCATATAGTATTTACCATTATCATATACTACTCCCGGATTGCATGTCACCAATTCTTCCCATTCATTATCAGGATTTGGCGAAAGGATAGGATTATCCTTTAATTTCTTGAGTTTCATTTCAATGCTTTTTATCAACTGAATATTAATAATATGAAAAGACATATCACTACAAGGGCAACTCCCCATGTCAGGTAGTTTGACCAGATGTTTCCATGTCTTAACGTAGATATCTCTTTCTTGAAATCGGAAAACCTATAGGTAGTAGTCTGCAGTTTATCCTCCTTTGGAATTTCGCCACACTTGCTTACCATCCACATAATAATCATACTTATTATCAACAGTATCGGTACAATATAAAGGAAATGAAGACCACCAAAGATACTGTTTTTAAAGAAAAGCATGATCACAGCAATACCAAGGCCGCTCATAAGACCGGCAAAAGCGCCGTTTCCGTTGATGCGTCGTGAGAATATACCCATAAGGAATGCGGCCACTATAGGGGGAGATACGTAAGAGAGCATCTCCTGATAATATTTAAGAAGGGATCCGAACATGCCTATATATGGAGCCCACAATGCGGCAATGACGATTATGCCAGCAGAAGCAATTTTTCCGACCCTTACAATATGTTGGGAAGAGGCGTTCTTGTTGAACTGCGCATAGAAGTCTATCGTAAAAAGCGTTGAGGTTGAATTCAGTATTGCGGATAAAGTAGATGTCAGCGCAGAGAGCAATGCGGCAAGCATTATTCCGAGCAATCCTACGGGCATGAGGTTGAGTACCATATTGGGATAAACCATATCCGGCTTTTCAAGCCCTGGAAACAGACTGCGGGATATGACTCCGGGAATGGCTATTATCACAAGGGTTGACAGTGTAAGGAAACCTGTGAACATTACACCTTTCCGGCCTTCATCAATTGTCTTTGAACTCAAGACCCGCTGCACGAGTGTCTGGTTATTGGCCCAGAAGTACAATCCCAATATCGGCATCCCGACTATCAGACCGAGCCATGGAGTCGCCGTATCGGTCAATGGCCTTATCAATTTTAAAGAGAGATCTCCATTGGCATAAAGGTCAGCGAAATAATCTCCTCCTTGCATGAAACAGATGACGGTCAGCGCAATGGATCCGACTATCAATATTCCGGCCTGGATAATCTCGGCATTTATGGCGGAAGACAGACCGCCGGGAATCGTATATGACGCCGCTATGATAGCGAATATTATTATGATCAACTGCAAATCAACATCAGGAAGAATAAGTTTAAGGATAAGGGCGGCCGCATACAATGCCCCGGCTGCGTCAAGGAATATATTACCGATTATGCAGATTGATGAGAAATAATAGCGCGACCTTTTGTCAAATCTTTTTTCAAGAAACTCCGGTATAGTGAAAATCTTTGATTTTATATAAAGCGGCAGTATACATATCGCAAAAAACACCATTACCAGCACTCCCGTAAGATTGTAGTTGAAGACTCCCAGGCCCGTGTGGTAGGCATCTCCTGCCTGGCCTATAAGCGTGGTGCTTGAGATGCTCGCCGCAAACAATGACAGACCGACCACCCACCAGGACATTGAACGCCCTGCAAGGAAATAAGATTGAGAGTCGTAGCTCTTTCCATTTTTAAGTCCCCACCATATGATGAAGATGAGATACAGACCGATTACGGTTAAGTCAAGTATACTTATCTGAAAATGTTCCATGATAATAATTATTGGTGTCGTTTTACGACTGCAAAATTAGTTATTTTATTCTACCTATACA
>JAIECF010000088.1 GCA_029068655.1 Muribaculaceae bacterium
TTTGTTAAAAAGGAAAAGTTCAACGAAGTTGTAAATACTATTTTTGAAAATATCTTTGGAGACGAGTTATAGAAAGAAATATAATTGTAATGATAAAAAGAGTGAATCCGACATCTTTGGATTCGCTCTTTTATCTTTATACGCCCGTGATAATTACAAAAAAAAGAAAAAATTTATTGCTCAATGGGACTTTTTCATTACTTTTGTATCTTAATAGATAAAAAAGACTTATTATCATGAAAAAGGCAATTCTTATTATGATAATGATCATGGTAAGTGCGGGTACATACGCAAGGGAACCGCAGAAAGGATACCGTGGTTTTATAGAGTGGGATAATTCTTTCGGCAAAGCAGAGTGGTTCTCAAGTGCGGACGGAGTAGATAAGAATGAAGATGTGCTCTTTGTAGGGCTTTCTACTTCCCATGGTTATCAGATAAATAATCATGCTTATGTAGGAGCGGGAGTAATGGTATCATTGGGTTTTCCATGTATGATGCTTCCGGTTTTTGCTGACTTCCGGTATGATGCCTCCTTTGGTAAATTTACTCCTTATGCCGACGTAAGAGCAGGCTACAGCATCAGCGACGGCGGAAGCTTCTATTTTTCTCCAACCGTAGGATATAGATTCAACTGGGGGAGAAAAGCGAATTTCAATTTAGGAATCGGCCTGACGCTATGCGGGCAGACCGATGAATATTCTGAATATTTATCCGTATCCGGCAATCAATATGATGAAATAATAGTTAAAGACCATAAGTTGTTTCCTCGCTTCTCTTTAAGACTCGGTTTTGACTTCTGATAAAGTTACATACCCTGATTAATCCTTCTCGGTCTTTTGGTTGTTATATGTTAAAATCAATCCACTGTAACACCATAAATCGACAGACTATGAAAAACTCATTACTCATTTGCCTGCTGGCTGCCGGAGCAGTTATTCCTGTCTCGGCTGCTTCGCTTACTCCTGAAGAGGCGCTTGCCCGTTATAACACAAATCGTCCGCAGCGTATTGCAGCATCAGGCGACCTCACTTCCAACAGTCTGAAGCTTCAGTCTACAATAGGAAATCTTTATGTTTTCTCCGGAAATAAAGGATTCATAGTTCTTCCGGCTGATGATTCAGCACCGGCATTGCTGGGTTATTCTGATAGAGGGGAGTTTGACATGGAGGGGAATCCGGCTCTCAGGGAATGGTTTGACTTCTACAACAGTCAGCTTACTTACCTGAAGGATCATCCGGAAGATTGTGCTTCGCTTGCCAAAGTAAGCCATAAAGACCGTAAGGAAATAGCTCCTCTTGTTCAGACAAGATGGAATCAGGAGTATCCTTACAACATTCTTTGTCCGAAAGTCGACGGTCATGAGACTGTCACAGGGTGTGTCGCCACCGCAATGGCACAGGTGATGAAATATCATAATTATCCTGAACACGGAAAAGGAACACATTCCTATTTCTGGCGTCCGGGAGAAGAAGAGCTGACTTTCGATTATGATGAGACTCCTTTCCAATGGAACAAAATGGCTGACATTTACGACAAGGAAAGTTCAGAAGAGGCCCGTCATGCAGTTGCTGAACTGATGCTTGGGTGTGGCGTCAGCGTCGATATGCATTACGAACCGGGAGGAAGCGGGGCCGCGACCGTGCTTATGGGGGAGTCCCTGATAGATATATTCGGATATTCTAAATCTTTATGGATGCCAAACCGTGCTTACTATGGCTATGAGGAATGGGAAGACATGATCTATGCCGATCTTGCGGAGGGTCTTCCCGTACTTTACAGTGGAGCCGGAACCGACGGAGGTCATCAGTTCATATGCGACGGATATAGGTCTGACGGTTTTTTCCATTTCAATTGGGGCTGGGGAGGCCTGAGCGACGGATATTTCCTGCTTACAGCTCTTAATCCCGACCATCTCGGAGTGGGTGGAGGCGCCGGTGGTTTCAATACCACTCAGATCGCAACTCTTGGAGTCCGTCCCGATAAGGAAGGAGATAAACCTGTCTATATATTCTACAATACAGATTCCTTTTTTACGGATGTAAAGGAAGTAAACGCAGGTGATGCATTCAGATGCGGAGGCCAGTATTTCAACTTTAGCCTCGCCACCATGCCGGAGGGTAGCCGCCTTGGACTGAAATTCATATCTGAATCCACTGAAGAGGTGACGTATGCTGAAGGTCCGGGCGTTGAGGGATACCATCCTGATGATGGCCGAAACGACCTTCAGGTTCGGTTCCCGGATCTGCAGGACGGGCGATACGAGATAACCCCGGTGTTGAAGGTTGATGGAGAGTGGAGTCCGGTTCGCATTCCTGTCGGTCAGCCACAGATGATAGTGGCCGTAGTTAGCGATGGAGTGGCAACTATCGAGAATCAAATGCCGGCATCTATTTTTGTAACAGATGTAAAACTGCCTGATAAGATCTATAGGGATCATGAATTCCCGATGTCGTTCGAAGTAGAGAATATCGGAGACGCTGAATTCTATGGCACTATTACTCCTACTCTGCTTGACGTAAAGGGTGATGCGGTTTCGAAATCGACTTTCCGTCCTGTAGACATATTGATAGGAGAGAAGGAGAATGTGACCGACTATGTGGGAAAATTCACTGCGTTGAAGAATCATGCGTTTGCTCCCGGTTCATATACACTCGTTTTCAGGGATGAGGCGGGTAAGAATGTTAGCGATCCTATTGAAGTTGATATAGAGGTGAATTCCGATCAGGCAGAGATTAAGGTTGCAGATCTTAAGATAGAAGATAGTGAATCAATATCGGATCCGTCGAATGTCGGTATCAGTTTCAATGTCGTTTGTGAATCGGGAGTTTATTTTGGAACTTTGAGGTTTGATGTTTTTCCTGACGATGGCGGTTACGAACTGTGTGGCTCCTCTTCTTCCGATATATATCTTGGAGCAGGCGAAAGCAAAAGCGTCAAGATGACCGCAGATTTCAGCGAACTTAAGGATGGTTGGTATATTGGAGCCGTTTATGACGGTGGTCGGTCTATGACAGATGCCATACGTTTCCATATAGATCGTGAGAGTTCCGGAATTCACTCAGTAGGAGAAGATCTTGATTCCGGACTGGTATATGACCTTAATGGATTAAGACATAAGGGAAAGTCTTCTAAAGGCATCTATATCATGGAAGGAAAAAAAATAATACTAAGGTAAGCAGTAGATGAAGGCGCCCCCGTGACTGACCGAGTCACGGGGGCGTTATCATTTCAATATATGGCTTGGATCAGCGTGTGGCCTGAAACGAAATATTCTTAAAGAAGAATATCGGAAGTGTTCCTCCGACTACCATTCCGAGCAGGATGAAAAGGCACGTGAGTCCGTTGCTGGCGAAAAGATAGAAGTAATGCTCAAACTCCATCTCTCCTCCATGTGTCAGGCAAAGCATGAGGCTTCCGAAAGCTTTATATGCGTAAATTCCCGGAATCATCGGAAGCAACGATGGAAACAGGCATGTTTCAGCCGGCATCTTACCGTAAGGCGACAGAAGTACCGCCAGTGTTCCTACTATAAAAGCAGCTATAGTGCTTGCTGCCACAATATGAATATCAAACAATGATGAATTCATCAGGAGGAACCGTGCGGAATGTCCCACTGCGGCTATTATGGCGCATAATAAATAAGCCTTCTTTGGAGGATTGCTGATCGCTGCGAATCCTATTGCGGCGATAGCGGCAAAAAGCGCGTCTTGTAAAACCTGTAGAACCATTGCTAAAACATACTTAAATTCATCAACAACATTCCTCCGCATAGTCCGAGCGAAAGACAGCACGTCAGCACCACTGCATTCATAAATCTTCCGAAAGCGCATATGTAGTGTCCGTCAAGCATGTCACTGAATGAATTCAGAAAGGGGATTCCCGGCACCAGATAGAGGACACTGGTGCCGACCGCGATATCAGGCGTATGGCCGAAACTGAATAGGGTGGCGGAGCTTGCGAGTATTGATGATACAAATGCACAGATGATAAATACAAGGCGCACGTCGACTTTATGTCTTGTAAGTGTCTGCTTAAGAGAGAAGCCAGCAAGAGTCGACAGAAATACCACTCCCACGGCTGCCCAGTCTCCTGTGAAGAGTCGGCAGAAAGCGGCATTGGCGCATGATGCAAGAAGAAGCACCATGTATTTATTGGCCTGTGGCGTGCGTATGATTTCCTTGAACTGAGTCTTGGCATCTGAAAACGATAAGCCATCGTCAGCCATCTTCCAGCTCAATCTGCTCAGACGGGTATTGATATCGAAACTGATCGGCATTGGATGGGTTGCGATGATATAGGTATAGCTTTCTGATTTATCATATGAGCATACGGTCATATGAATATGGCGAGGCAGGATGGTCATCTCTGCCTCGCAATCAAGTGATTTCGCCATTCGGCGAACGTTTCGTTCAAGTCTTATTGAAGTGGCTCCGCTTCCTAAGAGCCATGCCGAATATTCGGAAAGGAAAAGGCAAATCTCCTTAAGTGTAGCGCATTCTGGGCTGCATCTGTATGCTGTTGATTGAGGTTGATGCGCATATGCCTCGTCGGATGTGGTCATTTATTACCGGTTATTGTGTCTTCGCAATGAATTATCTGGAACGAAAAAATCCTTTCGTCCGCTTCCCGTTTCTCTCTGCTATCAGGTTGCTCTGACGGCGAGGTTGCATTTGGCTTTGTTCCTTTTTAAAAAGATGAACAGAAATCAGAACTGTCATCGCTGCTACGATGATGCACCATGTTATCAAAGGGATGTTCATTGCTGCCATAAGGTAAGAGAATTTGAGTTTACCATTCTTTCATCTCTATCCGTAGAATATGTGTCTATCCTGCGGGTACACTCATAAAACGGATTTTACGACATAATAGTTGTCCGAATTTGATTACGATTTAATTAAATATATGTGACATCTGTTAGAATGATCCCTTAGGTTTGTCTCTCCATACCGGCACATGGCTGACGGCTGCGAATTCGTTCACATATGTGAAAAATGTAAAGAAGATAATTTTGATTGCTTAAGATAATACGAAAAATAATGAATATGCGATGAATGAAACATCTTTTTCCGTATTATTTTATTAATTTTGTAATCCATATTTTATTGAATCATTAATATTTTAACGTCATATGAAATCAATAAGAAAGACTTCTTTGCTGCTGGCATTCATAGTGTCAGGCAATGCACTGCCGCTCTTTGCCCAGAATCCCATCTCGCAGACTGAGTTTACGCCTGATCCGGCTCCTCTTGTTGTAGGAGACACTTTGTATCTCATCACCGGTCACGACGAGATGGAGGCAACCCCTAATCAGTTTGTGATGAAAGACTATCTTTGCTTCGCTACCACCGACATGGTCAACTGGACCCATCACGCTCCGATCTTCAACGCTAAAGAGATGTTTGGAGAGCATGAAAATGCCAACGCATCTCAGATGGCTTATCGCAATGGCAAATTCTATTTCTATCCTTCCACGAGCGGTGTGCCTGTTCTGGTCTCTGACTCTCCTTATGGCCCGTTTGTCAATCCGCTTGGTGGTAAAAACCAACTTACATATCCGTATGAAACCAATTATGGAGGTCACGGATGGGAAGATATCGATCCGACGGTCTTCATTGACGACGATGGTCAAGCTTATTTATATTGGGGAAACAATGCGCTATACGCCGTTAAGCTTAATGAGGATATGATTAGTCGGGACGGTGATATACACGTTTTCGAGATTAAAGATAATGAGGCGTTCGGCCCTGACTATGAGGAAGCTCCATGGCTGACGAAACGTGGCGACAAATATTATCTGGCTTATGCTTCCTTCTGTCCGGAAGCTACCGACTGGGCATGGTCAGACTCTCCGCTCGGACCATGGAAATATGGTGGACAGATAATGAGGGCTTTCGAGCATGGTGGCATGGGCAATCATACCGGAATGTGCGAATTTAAAGGACAATGGTATTTCTTCTATATGGATGAGGGCCTTCCTCTGTCACACAGTCGCCGTCGCACGGCGAGCGTGGTGCCTTTTGACTTTAATGAAGATGGATCCATTCCATACATTCATCATGATAAGCGCGGTGTGCTCAAGAGTGTGGCTCCTCTTAATCCTTACGTAAGGCAGCAGGGAGAGACGATTGCATGGGAGGAAGGTGTAGGCATTGGTTATGACAGCGTGTATTGTGTCTACGTCAACGACATAGATCCCGGCGACTGGATTAAGGTAAGGGACGTTGATTTCAAAGACGGAGCCAAAGCGTTTTCTGCGAGAACCAGAGGCGCTAATCCTTCAGCTGCCATAGAGGTCAGGCTCGATGCCCCTAACGGTGAGCTTCTGGGAGTGCTTAAGTGCGGCTCTTCGAAAGACTGGAAAGAAACCGGTATGAATATAAAGAAGCGTGACGGTATCCACGACCTCTATTTCGTATTTGCCGGCGAAGGCAATGATCTTATGGATTTCGACAGCTGGCAGTTTGACTGATGAAATATAAGTAAGAAAAATGCCTGCGTCCTTCACAGGAGGCAGGCATTATGGCTTTTCATGGTAGAAGAATGTTAAGGTTAGTTCGTCGGTAGCTCATCGGCTACTTGAAAATCAGGGGTGCGAAATTGTAAAGGCTTTCGCGCCATACCGGCCATGTGTGTCCGCCTGGGGTCTCGAAATAATCGTATTTGATACCGATCTTGTCAAACCTATCGCGCATCACACGGCAGTTTTCATAAGCGATGTCTTCTTTTCCACCCATGGAAAGCCAGAAGACCTTGAGTCCGTCATTGTATGAATCTTTGTTGGCCTTTAGCATGTCATAGTATTTTTCCGAATCCATATTCACCCCGAATGGGTTAGGATTGGCGAACCATCCTGAACTGAATACTCCTAAGTAAGCGAACTTATCAAGATTTGGTATTCCTGTGTTCAAGGTCTGTATGCCACCCATCGAGAGGCCTGCGAGAGCGCGGTTTTCACGTCCCGGTTTTACCCTGAAGTTTTTCTCTGTCATCGGAATGATGTCATTGAGAAGTTCTTTCTCGAAGTCCGGTGTATTGCCGTCAGCCATTACTATTATCATGGGTGTTGCTTTGCCTTGAGCGATAAGATTGTCCATTATCACGTCAGTGAGTCCCTGTGTGGCCCACCCTCTTTCATCTTCTCCTCCGCCATGCTGAAGATAGAGCACCGGATATTTTTCTCCCGATTCGTCATAGCCGGGAGGACAGTAAATATAGGCCCTTCTCCAGTCTCCTGAAGTCGTGGAGTAGAATCTCTTCATCCTTATGTCGCCGTGAGGTACGTCGGCTACATAGAAGCGGTTGTCACCTTCGGGATATGGAATCTCCACACCGCTGGTGTTCATGCTGCAGCCATAAAACGATTCGCTTGCGGGGTCTGCCACCTGTACTCCGTCTATTATAAGGAAATAGTAATGGAAGCCGGGAGTCAGAGGTTCTGTAGTTCCTGTCCATTCTCCGTCGGCGTTTCTTGTGAGGTCGTACTTCTTTCCGAGGTCTATCTGAACTTTCTTTGCGTCAGGAGCCTTTACCTTAAATTCCATTCTGTTGTCGGGAAGGAGACGGGGATGCTGAGCGCTTCTGACATTGAGCGGGGCGCGTTTGCCGTCAAGGTTTGACTCGTCCGGTTGGTGAAAGAACTGGGCGCTCGCAGAAGTGGTGCATACTCCTGCAATAGCGATGAGTAATGGATAGATGATTTTTTTCATGGTGTTTTCAGGTTGTTTTTTGTGTGATATTCAATATTAGTATCGAACATTTTGCAAAGATATGAAATATTGGCTCTATCTATTTGTATTTTTAGGTAAGAATCATGTAAAATCAGATATTTTGATGGTTAAGTATATGATTTTTTATGAAAAAAAGAGATTTTTCTGATTGCCATATGAAATTTTTTGTCTATATTTGTGTGTCGGTTCACTAAATACTTATTACATTGATTCCGGTGATGACGAGTCATGAAAAACTTGGATATTGACAGAAATATAAGGTTTTCACCCGATGTGCACTATTGCATCGGAGCATTTATTCATGTCTGTAGCCTGCACGTGTTCATAGTGATATGTATCTTGATACAATATGTTGCAACAGTTTCGGCGAGAAACGTCAGCTTTCAGGAATTTGCCTCTGTGAGAGGTAGTAATGGCATACCCTTGTCCGGCATAACCTCACTGACTGTTGATGATAATGGTTTTGTTTGGGGAGCTTCAAGAATGGGATTGCTGAGGGCGACCCCGTCAGATGTAAAGTCGTATGTATTGCCTGTGGAGACATCCAATGTAATGCAGATGAAGCTCGCATATAATAAAGGAGTTCTTGCAGCTGCGACACAGAATGGAAATGTTTTTCGCTACGACAGGATCAAGGACCGTTTTGAGCCTTGGTTCTCATTGGCGGATACTTTGGGAAAGAAAGATTGGATATCTAATCTTGTCATCGACAGTTTGGGAACTCCATGGGTCAGCACAAGTCTGGGTATCTATACGTTTTCCGATGGTATCTTGAATCGAAGGGGATCGGAAATTTCCGGATATTCCTATATTCTTCCCTTGCAAGGAAATGATATGTTTGCTTTGGACGGTGGGAGAATATTTAGGATTTCTGATAATGGAAAGGCTTTTTCGCCCATGCCGGGGAAATTTGATCTCTACGTGTCCGGGGCTGCTTATGATCCCTTCCACGATAGAGTAATATTGGGTACTTATAAAGGAGAACTATGGGTTTATGATCTGAAAGAAAGACGCCTCAGACGTTTTGCGGCGGATGCTGTACCTGCACTTATAATAAGATCGATTCTTGTGCCTGATCCGGATTCTCTGCTTGTTGGTTTGGAAGGTGGTGGGATAATAGTGCTTGATTCGGATGATGGCAAAGTGCTCGAAGATATTAAGGATGATATGGATAATCCCTCGTCGCTTAAAGGTAACAGTGTTTTTGCAATGGTGGCTGACAGGCAGGGACGTCTATGGGTGGCCACTACGAGTGCGGGACTTCAGTATTCGGATGCCGACGGAGATGATATCGAACGAATACTTCATCGATATAATTCATCGTCGTCTCTCCATAATAATGAGATCAATTATCTGCTTGTAGACAAAGATGAAAATCTTTGGGTAGCCACAAATGACGGTATCAGCCGTCGGGATGCACGTGATGGATCATGGAGGCAGCTGTATGGGGGCCGACAGTTGTCTGTTTTGTCGCTCGCTCAGGATCTGAGCGGACGAATATATGCTACCACCTATGGAAATGGTATATATGTCGTGGATCCCGCCACATGCAGGGAACTCGATCATTTCACAGCAAAAGATGCGGATATCTTCGGTAAGGGTGCTTATGTATTTGCAAGTTTCACAGACAGTGACGGTGACATATGGTTCGGAGGCGTGAAAGGCGATATAGTATGTTATTCTCCTGACGCCGGGAGTTTTAGGAAGTATGAGTCTCATCCGGTATTCTGTTTTGCGGAGGAAAAGCCGGGCGTTGTGCTCACCGGTGGAGGCGACGGCCTTATATCTATTGACAAGGCGACAGGCCAGACCAGGACTCTATTGTCTGAAAACGTTGTTCAGAAGATCGATGTGGATGGCTCCATATGGTGGATATGCACATCAGGCAACGGAGTGATATGCATGGGTAGGAATTTCGGCGTCGACAAGTCATTGACTGTCAATGATGGACTTCATAGTAACTTTACAAGAAGCCTGATCAAACGCGATGGTAAGTTATGGATAGGTACGGCTCTCGGCATGAGTTGCTATGACATTGACTCCGGTCGGATGCTGCAGTTGCCGGGAAAGGATATTCTGACGAGCGATGCTTTTCGTGAGAATTCCTCGTGTGTGCTTCCGGATGGAAAACTGGCCTTTGGAACCAACAACGGTATCGTAACGTTCCTGCCGGACAAGGTGCTGGATAACAGTAGTCCCGGAAAGATATTTTTTTCAGATATCAGGGTTTCCGGCCGTTCCATAAGGACAGACTTTGACCGGGAACTCAGTGTGCCGATCGATAGTCTTGAAGAGCTTGTTCTCAATCATCCCAGAAATTCCTTTACCCTTTTGATGCAGGGGCTTGGTAATGTAGGATCTAATGTAATGTATTCATGGCGTCTGGAAGGTGTAGATAAAGACTGGTCGGAGCTATCTTCTGTCTCTTCTATCAATTACATTAATCTTGATCCCGGCAAATACTCTTTGAAAATCAGGATGTACGACGGGGGAATTGTCTCAGAGAGAGAACTCTCTGTGAGAGTAAAACCTCCATTTTGGGAAACCATATGGTTCCGTATTTTAGTATTTGTGGCAATACTGGGATGTGCAGCGTTTATCGCACGCCATTATGTACTCGGTTTGCGTCGCAGGCATGCTTTTGAAAAACTTCTTCTTTCTCTGCAGATAGCCGAGAATGTCAAGCCAAAGGAAATTCCGGATCTTAAGAAGTCTTCTCCGGCAGAGTTGAACCATACGGAAAACATCATATCAGATAACGTGGAATATTCCGGTAGGGTAGAGGAAGAGATCGTTAAGACGGATGATAGCGTAGGTATAAAAGCTGAGAATAATAATATAATAGACGATGTGTTCCTGGCAAAAGCAATGGAATGCGTAAAGGCTAACATCTCTAATGAAACGTTTGGAAAAGGTGAGTTTGCTTCTGCTATGATGATCAGTCAGTCGTTGCTATATAAGAAGATCAAGGCTGCATCGGATATGTCGGTTGTCGAGTTCATCAGGTCGATAAGACTCAACCATGCTATGACGCTTCTTACAAGCGGAAGATACAATGTGACGGAGGTTAGCGAGATGTGCGGCTTTTCGTCTCAGGCATACTTCAGCAGGGTATTTAAGGAGAACTTTGGCAAGTCGCCGTCGGATATAATTCTGAACAAATAACGATATCTCAATTCTTGGTTTACCCGTTAATGTCACATAAGAAATCTCTTATGTGTCTTTTTTTATATATGCTATGTCTCTGATAAGGTGTAAGGTCTAAATTTCGTTTCGGATATAATTCATTAGAATTTGTATCCTGTTTTCCTATGTAATTGAAATTTAATAAAGATTTATCTGAAATTATAAACAGAATATCTAAAAATGCACAGCCC
>JAIECF010000089.1 GCA_029068655.1 Muribaculaceae bacterium
CTGTATTAATTATCTCTTAGGAAGAGATAATTAGAGGTATGACACTTTTTTAGCAGTCTCTGCTCTATGAAGCATAGAGCATGTTTACGAAAGAATTTTTAATCTTGAAAAGAAGATATCTTACGCTCGTTTGCATAATGCGGACGGGCGTTTTTTTCTCTTGAACAGCCTATAAAATAAGAAAGGCTGCCGTGATTCTCGGCAGCCTTTCGGGCGATATGAATAGTCTGTTATTTCTATCGGATAGATTAATTGTTCATCCGTATTTATAGACCGAGGAGAGCAAGGGGTTGCCACATCGAAAGTTCTACGGAATTGACGAGCCATTCGTAGATGGGGCTCACAAGGCCGAAGAATACTATGCCGATGATGCAGAGTCCAAGACCAAGCTTGGCAACGCATGTGCTGTTGAATGTTCCGATGACAGGCTCTTCGTTGGAAATCCACATAGCCTTTACCACGCAGAGGTAGTAGTAGAGTGAGATTACTGTATTGATGAGGGCGATCAGCACGAGCATATACAGGGCCATAGAGTTGGTGGAGCAGACACTTGTGAAGATAAGAATCTTGCTGAAGAATCCTGCGAAGGGAGGAATACCTGCAAGCGAGAACATCGCGAGTGTCATAGCCACGCTAAGCCATGGATTGGTCTTATGCAGACCGTTGTAGTCATCCATATTGAGTTTGCCGGTATTGTCCTCTATTGTCTGTATCACTGCGAATGCACCAAGGTTGCTGACTACGTAAACTATGATGTAAAACATCAGAGACGAAAGTCCGAGTGCGTTTGCAGCGATCACACCGAGCATGATGTAGCCGGCCTGTGATACTGAGGAGAACGCCATGAATCTCTTCATGTTCTTCTGACGCAGAGCGAAGAGGTTACCAACAGTGATAGTAAGAATGATGAGTGCATAGAGCATCCATTCCCATGCGTCACTGTAGACCTGGCCGAAGCACTGAGTGAAGATGATGAAGAAAGCGAAGGCAGCCGATCCCTTGGAGATAACCGAAAGATAGGAAGTCACAGGGGTAGGAGCACCCTGGTAAACGTCGGCTGTCCAGAGGTGGAAGGGTACAAGCGAAAGCTTGAAGCCGATACCTGCCATGACGAATGCAAGCGCGAATATAAGGAGTCCGCTCATCTCTCCCTGTGCGATGGCGAGTGATAGATCTGAGAAGTAAAGGCTGCCCATCGAGAAGGCGTAGACGAAGCTCAGACCCATCATAAGCACTGCAGAGCTGAACACTGCTGTAAGAATATACTTGATGCCTGCCTCATGGCTTTCATAACGGAACTTGTCGAAAGCGATCATCGCAGCGATAGGAAGCGATGCCGATTCAAGTCCGATGATGAAGAGAAGGAAATGGCGGGCGGATATCATGAGATACATACCGAAGAGCGTGACGAATAGTAGCTCGTAGTATTCACCTTTCCTTACCGACATCTCTTCACTGTCTGCCCATTTGAACGACTGGAGCAATACGAGGAAGACTCCTATATTAAGAATACACTTCATGGCCTTGCATGCAGTGTCGTTGACATACATGCCTCCGAAGATTCCTTCCGGACAGCTTGGCACGAGCCATATGGCTACAGTGGCCAGAAGGAAGAGAACTGCGGTGAACGGGGTCAGGATTTTCTTTACCCCTTCTCCTCCGAAAGTGTCCATGAAGAACACCACGAGGAAGATTCCCAATACAATCAGTTCGGGAAGCATTGTCCCAAATTGTGAATAGTCCATTGTTTTTCTGAGTTGTTAATGTGAAAGGTAAAGATCAGATTAGAGTGCCGCTGCCTGAATGGCCGCAATGATGGGATGAAACGAGTGCTGGATTGTCTCGTTGATCCAGTTGGGGAAGCAGCCTATTCCTGCGATGCAGAGAATGAGCGTTACAGTGCTGAGGCGCTCAAACCATGATGCATCCGTAAGAGCAAGGTGATGCTCGTCCTGAACCGGACCGAGTAGAAGCTTGCCTACGACACGGAGGATGTAGACCGCTGTAATGACGATGGAGCAGGTTGCCGCAATCACGAATACGCGATGGAATGTATCTGCATCCTGGAATGAACCGAAGAAGATCGTCATCTCAGCAACGAATCCGGAGAGACCCGGCAGACCGAGAGATGCAAAACCGGCGATCATGTAGCAGACGCCGAGGTAAGGCATGATCTTCATAAGGCCGCCCATCTGACGGATATCACGTGTGTGCGTCCTACCGTAGATCATACCGATGAGGGCAAAGAAGAGGGCTGTCATGAGGCCGTGAGAAAGCATCTGCATGATCGCACCTGTCATCGCTGTGGTGTTGAGCATGAGGATAGCGAAGAGCACCATGCCGCAGTGGGAAACAGATGAGTAAGCGTTGATGTACTTGAGGTCGGTCTGAACGCATGCGGAGAACGCACCATAGACGATTGAGATACCGGTAAGAACGATGAAGATCCATGCAAGCTCGTTGGCCGCCTGCGGGAGCAGGAAGATTGCGATGCGGAAGCAGCCGTAGCCACCAAGTTTCATAAGCACGCCCGCGTGGAGCATCGACACTGCAGTCGGTGCGCATGCGTGGCCGTCAGGGCTCCATGTATGGAACGGGAACATGGCGCCCAGAACACCGAATCCTACGAATGTGAAGCAGAAGAGCATTCTCTGCCAGCTCGGATCGATCTGCGAGTTGTGTGAGATCTCAAGGATATTCCATGTGCAGTTGGCAAGATCCGGAGCAGAGTGCCAGAAGATACCCAGAAGTCCGAGCATGAGGAATGCTGAGCCGCCCATAAGCATAAGGGTAAGCTTCATGGCGCTGTATTCCTTGCGGCCTGTGCCCCATACGCCGATGAGGAGATACATAGGGATAAGGGCCACCTCGTAGAACATGAACATCGTAAACATGTCGATCGAGATGAAGAAGCCGAACACACCGGTGCTGAGGAGGCAGAACCAGAGGAAGAAGTTCTTCGGAAGAGGGTTGATCTTCCATGAAGCGAATGTGCCTGCGAATACGATCACGCAGCTGAGGAGAAGCATGAGCACTGAGATGCCGTCGACACCTACAGCAAGGTGGATGTTGAGGGGAGCATACCAGAGCCAGCTGCCCATATAAAGCATCTCAGCATCGTTGCCTGCTGATCTAAGGCAGAGGAAATCAACCGTAAGCCAGATGCCGAGCACCATCAATGCGGTGCTTCCGATTGTCATCACCGCGCGGATGGCATTCATACTGCTGTTGCGGCAGACGCCGAGACCCGCCATCATGAGGATGGGGATGATCACAAACCAAATTAAGATATTTCCAAACATTGTCTTGTATTTTTAGCAATATGAATTAATGTCAAGCTATACACCACCATACAAAGGCTGCAAGAGCGAGGGCTCCGAAGAAG
Source organism: Muribaculaceae bacterium (assembly GCA_029068655.1). Taxonomy (GTDB): domain Bacteria; phylum Bacteroidota; class Bacteroidia; order Bacteroidales; family Muribaculaceae; genus Lepagella. The sequence goes on from JAIECF010000089.1 coordinate 3,386, forward strand.
TACCATGCCACGTATGCCTGGATATGACCGTTCTGCATGCCGCGGATTGCGTAGCTTCCCTTCTGAGTGATCTTTGCGAAACCATCCATAGTCGCATCGATGACATGGCGGTCAAACCATGCGATGCTCTGACAGATGATACCGAAGATGATCTTATGTGTGATGAACTGATAGATCTCATCCCAGTAGAAGCGACGGTGGGCTGCTTCCCAGAGGGCCGGGAACGCTGCACGCATCTTTGCGGGACGATCATTCTTCTTTGCGTAGAGCCATGTCGCGAATGCGATTGCGATAAGGGCTACGATTACGCTTGGAATTGCAACTGCCCACTCAAGGTGGATATGATAAGGTTCGCCGTTGTAAGTCACAAGTTCACCGAAGGGTATGAAACCGGCCACACAGCTCACAGCTGCGAGGATGATGAGCGGAAGCGACATCTGCCAGGGGCCGTCGTGCGGTTTGTGGTGTTCGTAGTGAGGATTCTCATCCCACCAGAAGATCAGATAATAGAGACGGAACATGTAGAAAGCGGTCAGACCTGCTACCATCGTCATCCATGCGCCCCAGAAGAAGGAGTTCTGATACATGGCGGCGAGCATTTCATCCTTTGAGAAGAAGCCGGAGAAGGGGGGGATACCTGCAATTGCAAGACATCCGATAAGGAATGTCCAGTGAGTGATAGGCATGTATTTGCGCAGCCCGCCCATCGCAGTGTAGTTGTTGGAGTGGACTGCGTGGATTAGGCAGCCTGCTCCGAGGAAGAGGAGCGCCTTGAACATCGCATGGGTGAAGAGGTGGAACATTGAAGCCATGTAGCCGAGACCGGGAGCGTGCCAGTGTTCACCGACCGGGATGTAATCACGAGCCACAGCGAGTGAAACCATCATAAACGCGATCTGAGAGATTGTAGAGAAGGCGAGCACACGCTTGATATCGATCTGGCAGCATGCTACTACTGCGGCGTAGAAAGCCGTGATAGCGCCTACTACCGCCACGAAGTCCATCGAAGCCGGCACCTGGCAATAGCACGGGAACATACGCGCTACAAGATAGACGCCCGCCACGACCATGGTAGCTGCGTGGATAAGTGCTGAGACAGGAGTCGGGCCCTCCATTGCATCCGGAAGCCAGATGTGGAGAGGCATCATAGCTGACTTACCCATACCGCCCATAAAGATCAGCACCATAGCCCACGTCATTACTGAAGCTCCCATGAAGGTGGCACCTCCGCATTCAGCCATTACCAGTTCGGGATCGGAAGTAAGAGTCTGGAAGTTGAATGTATCGGTGTAGTAGGAGAGTACGAGAATACCGATGAGGAAGCCGAGGTCGGCGAAGCGAGTGACGATGAACGCTTTCTTGGAAGCAGAAACCGCTGAAGGAAGCTTATAGAAGAATCCGATGAGCAGGTAGGAGCTTACGCCCACGAGCTCCCAGAATATATACATCTGGAAGATGTTGGTCGCTACCACGAGGCCGAGCATCGAGAAAGAGAAGAGGCTAAGGAATGCGTAGTAGCGCTGGAAACCGGGCTCATGCTCCATGTAGCCCCATGAGTAGAGGTGGACGAAGAAGGAGATAGTGGTGATCACCACGAGCATCATTGCAGAAATCGGGTCGAGAAGGAAACCGATCTTTACAACGAGTTTCTCTGTAAATGCAAGCCAGGTGACATCGAACACCTGATACTGCAGACGCTGACCCAATTCTGTGATGAAATCGGGAGCACCGCTGAAGAAGTATGTGAAAGCCACAGTATAAGCGAGCACTGCACATGTACCCATGCCGAGAATACCCAGCACGCCGGCTACTTTGCGTGGCATCACAACGCCTCCGATTCCCAAGATGAGGAACATCGCAATTGGGATCGCAAGGATTAAAAT
>JAIECF010000009.1 GCA_029068655.1 Muribaculaceae bacterium
AGGAGATGTGTTTTAGAGACAGACCTTCGGGCCTTTCATCTCAGTACCCGGATTATCGTCGTTCGGGTCATCGTCATTTGGATCCTTGCCGGGATCATCATCTCCATTTGCAGGGCGCATATCGTCAACGAGGATATTGTCTTCCGGTTCGTTAGGGTCAATTTCTTTGGTCTGGTCCATTATTGCGATAGTGGCATTGACGGTAATCTCATTGCCTGGTTCCCCTCCGACCACGATTTCACCTGGCTCCATATTGTCGGGGCGGTTGACGGTAAAATTGATATCGTAGGCTTTACCAGCCTCTACATTGTCGAAAATAAGGGGAGTAGCGTTGATATATTTGCCGTCAACAGTTCCTGAGAATTCTGCCGTGAGAGTATGGCTGTTTTCTACAAAGCGGAAATACCCTGCAGTGTTAATGGTAGAGAGATCGTAGGTCAATTCTCCGTCCTTTCCGGCATGCACCACAACTTGGGCATCGTCGCCAAGCAATCCAAGATTAAGATCGTTGATCTTGACTCTGACGCGGATGTTGCTAAGGACGCATTCCACAGGGTCCACATTGTCAGTGATTTCACCAACCTTGATTTCGAAATCAGAATTACCTAAATAGTAGGGAGCTTCCCATTCAGCAATGGGATTGTCACCAAAAGAAGCTGCGGCGCGGTAACTACCCTGAGGCAAGGATACGATTTCAGGCATATCTGAATATTTGAAGCTTCTTGCAGTATCGTTAGTAGCAGTATTGACGAAATCTACTATGAAGTTACCTAATTCTACTACAGAAGATTCAGAAGAACGGACGTTTGGGTTGTTGTTGATATAGTCGACAGTTAGAGTGCGGCAGTTCAACTGACCCTCGCCGGGATTTATGTTGAAGGTGGCTTCTTTATCGCAACCGGCAAGTGCCAGAGTAGCAGCTGAAGCGAGAATTATGCTATATTTACTATTTCTCATGGCTTATTTCCTTTTAGATGTTTTTCTTTTGGGAGCGGCAGCGGGAGTAGATCCTGAGACATCACCGTAGTGAGCTGTCACATTGTCGATTTTCAGCTCGGAGCCTGTGGCCACTGCGTGATAGGAGTTAGCGTTAATTGTTTTACTTCCTAAGCCTTGTCCTTCATCTAATTTAGAACCAGTAGGAATATTTATTGGTGCATTTACTCCTTGATTTGAACTCTTGAAAGTCACAACCAGTGTTACTACTTTATTTCCAAATTTACCATAATTGAAATCTATAGTCTCTGTGCCGGCTCCTGATTCTATATCAAGGACTTTACCTCCGAGTTCTGTGCCACTTGCATCGAGAACTTTAATCATCGCATATCCCTTGTCACCGTTAATAGGGTTGTATTCATAATCAAAGGTGATGCTTTGTGGACGACTTGCGAATGCTATTCCTTCAGATCTTGATTCTGTTCCATTGAAAGAATACGATCCGAGGAATAATTCTCCGGCAGCATGGATTAATTGATTGTCAGCAGGTGAGCTTTCGCAATAATATTTTGTATTAAATGCGCCACCTGATCTGGACGGTGTGGTTCCGGCATGATTGTATCCGACATTGCGCATATAGCCTTTTTCTGTCTCGGTTTCGAGCCAGGAGGATGGGACTATAAACCATGTATTCTTATTGGAAGAACCGCTCCAAGCTGTAAGATCGTTCACAGTGGCCCAATCTGCAGGAAGTGTGCGTGAACAAGAAGATGTATGATGATAATCTGCAGGTGAGACTCTATATTCTCCTCCCACTTGAAGTCCATCCCTTTCAAAAATGGTTCCATGTGCTTTAAAGTCACCATTGGGGATTCCGAGTTCAGTTTCAGTGGTGAAGCTGTCACTGTTATTCCATACATCTCCTGTGATTGAAGAGGTGATAGTGTATGCAGTAGCTGGCGTCAGTCCGGATAGAGTGACGATGCCGTTAGATGCGTCTCGGCTTGCAATATTGAGCTCATTATCGTTACTCTTGATTACGAGGTTGTTGATGACTGCTGCCAAAACGGATGGGTCAGTCGAATTCGGAGTTGTAACCCTTAGATAAGCATACTTGCTGAATGCATCATATTCAGCAATCTCATATGCTGGTATTGTCACCGGCACTTGGAATTCGCCCACGAGTTTTGTCCCTTTGTGGTAAACTTGAATTTCGATGCTTGATTTGGTAGTGACAGGCAGTTCGATGGTGTAGACATATCTCTTTTTCTCGAAAGCGCGTGTTGAGGTGTTTTCCTCGCAGCTGATGATTCTTGCAGAGGTATAATATCCGTCGGAACCGACAGCCTGGAATGAAATGTCGGAGTCTGGATTTGTTCCGTTATAGTCAAGAGTGAGTACGGCTTGACCGGATCCATATACGATGGTCGGCTCCCCGACCATGTCGATGGTGATCTCCTCACTGTTGAGAACTACAACAGCGGGTTCGCTGACCTTTCCGCTCTGATCAATCACAGTAAGGGAAATAGTATGTACACCCTTCGGCAGGCTTTTACCGAAGTCAGTGAGTGTGAGATATCCTTCCATGTCGGTGGGTTGACCTGTGAAACCAAAGCCGATGGCATCAATGCCGGCGTTTCTGATTTCCGCCACTTTGTTATCTTCAAAAGCTTTGCATAGGTCATATTCCTCACCCCAAGATGGAGTGTAGTTGGGGGAATCCACAGTAAGAACTGCAGACTTGATTTTCCCTTCAGCCTTGACATTCATCTTCAAGGTGACATCGCTGCCGGTTCCTTCAAGCATATTGACGGTCTCTCCATTTGTGAAACCTTCGCAAGTGATGACGGGTGCCGGAGTTGTAAAGAGTTCGTCAGTAAGATCAATGTTTATGTCCTCGTCTTCCAATGTATCATCGAAGGAGACGTTGAGGGATGCAGTTCCACTCTGGCTTTCCACTATGTCGAAGGTGATATTGTGGAGGGTCTTTGCTGATGGAGCGAATTCACCTAACGAAATCGAAGAGGTGTATCCTTTGTCTTTCGTAGTGAAATGGACAGTTACGTTAGCATTGTTAGGCTCCAAGAAAGCAGGCCTTGTCTCTACCATTCCGTAGGTGATATCGTCGGTCCGGCCTTCGGTATGGATCATTGAGTAGTAATTGCTCATATAGTCTTTGAAGGCCGGGGTATAGTTTATTTTCACCATTGAGTTCTTGATCTCAGCTTCGAGGTTGACTTCCTGCGTCTTATTGGAGAGGACAGTGAAAGAAGAAGAAGCCTCGAAATAGGGAGCCTCAAAATCCTGGGTGCCTTTTTCGCCGTAAAATGCGGTCAGAGTGTAGGCGCCTGTGTTGAAAGTGCTGGATGCGGCTTCTTCTTTGAAATCGATAAGAGAGGACCAAATTTTGGAATATGAACCGTCAGTCTTCTCGAGTTTCACTTTGAAGTCGGCTGCAGCGGGAACATTAATATAAGTGTTAAGATCGTTGGGGTCCTCGGCTCTTGATTCCTCTCCACTTCTGAAAACGGGTTTTGCAGTCGTGATATTCCTGTTAGTGAAGAGAGTGAGGGAAATGCTTCCCTTTTCGTTGGAGGAAGAGCCCCAGTGGCTTTCATCGGCGCAGCCGAAGAGACCTGTGGCTACAGTTAAGGCACCTAAGATGGGGATTCCGAGTTTGAAATGTCTCATGCGCGTTATCTTGTTAGATTTTTTGTCTTGTTGTATAGTCGGTTATTGTTTGATATGGAATCCATGGGTCCTGTGATATAATATTTGACATACATATATAT
>JAIECF010000090.1 GCA_029068655.1 Muribaculaceae bacterium
CCTGTCTCGTGGGCTCGGAGTTGTGTATAAGTGACAGTGTTAAAATATATTTCTATAAGTTAATCCGATTTTTTTTTTTGTTTGGTCTGACTTAATGTGACTGCTTGAGGACCGTGAGAAATATTTCCAGACATGAGCTTGAATGTACACTGAGTACCCTCTGTCACTAAAAAAGCGCGTAAATCCGCACCCGGGGAAGGTATTGGATCCACACGCTTTGTATGAAGAAATATTTATATTAAGCCTTTTGGTAAATAAGGAACTTAATGAGTCATGGAATATAACTATTATCATTCTAAGACGTAAAGTAGGCCTGAAGTATTTGTACCGTTCTTTTTCAATACAAATGGCGCGGAGCCTATTGCAACCTCAATGCTAAGATAATCAGCGTACCCTCCAGCATCATAGTAACTTGCACCCAATACTGCCTCAAACCCTCTTTTCACAGGGCCTACACAATATTGAAATTTTCCGTCCGGCATTGATGCATCAACATGAGAGTTTTCACTTGTTTCATTACGAAAATACATTCTCACCTTTGCATTTGGCTTTGCTATGGCGGTGTATCTCACATAATAATCCACTACGGGCTCATCATCGTGATTGCAGCCTGTCAACACAAGACCTGTTATAAAGAAGATTGTAATGATCAGATTTTTCATTTCTTATTATTTTATAATACAGACTCGACTATTTTATTAAAATTTTGATTTAATATTGATTTTCAGTGCAAAATTACAATAAATAAGCAACCATTCCATACCCAAATAGGTATGATTGTAAGAGGATGCAGGCCGGGAAACCTGTACTACATATTTAACGGATTATGATTGTTACTCCACAGAAGGATTGGGCACCGTAGACTAGGGATTGCTCTATATCGGCTGTTTTGGATGGTCCGGATATGAAGGCACCGAAACCCTTTTCAGGCATTTCTATACGGGCGTATGCTTCATGCATATTGCTTACAATGTTATTCTTGTCGATAATGATGACGAGATACTCGCATATGAAGCATACGGCACGCTGCTCCATAGTCTGAGGAATCCACACACAGGCGTTTTCGGCACAACCGATTGTACCAAGAACTACACTGACATCTGTGCCGTCAAGTTCTTGAGGAGTCTTGACAGTATCAGGATCCTTATCTGCCTTAACTCCCGCGATATTGCTCGCAATTGTCTTTGCATTAGGATAGGCCGTACGAATCAAATCATTGATATCATCTTCCTCTTTCATTTCTATTACTTTAGCGCCCGCAGAGGAAGTAGCCGTTTTTATGAAAGCGGCTACTGGATCAGGATATTCCAATTTTGCAAAAGAGAGGTCGGGCTTATCATAGGTCTCACGCACATTACGGCGGAGATTGGATAGTATGGAATCTTTGGTCTTTTGGGAATTCATAGTTTATATTGTATATTTACCACAAATCGCCTCTTCGAGGCTACTGTGCTTTTGACAGGGTTACCCCAGGCTTCAGCCTGGGGCTTAAGCATATTTATCAGATCTCCGACCTGATTAGAGGTTTCCTTTTTTCCAAAGTTGGTGGAAAGAATTCTTGGCGAATTTGGGCATTGTGTGGCCGTAGCACCAAGGACTCATTGCTATACCGGTGAGCCAATCGGGGAGATAATTGGCAACAGGAGCAACCTTCAATGCCGATGTATAAAGTGAAGGATGATCAAACAGTATCTTCATTCCTTCAGACATTGTCTTCTTCATAGGATCGGCATGGTGCAAGCTGTCGAGCTGCTGTCGCCATTTATATATCTGAGTGGAAAGATCCACCTTTACAGGACAGACATTATCGCAAGAGCAACATAAAGAGCATGCCGAGCAATTACCATAATGTTTTTCGCAGTCTCGAAGCATACCGAGATTAATTCCTATAGGGCCAGGTATGAAATAGGAGTAGGAATATCCGCCTGAGCGACGGTAGACGGGGCAGGTGTTCATGCAGGCACCACAACGCATGCATTTCAATGTCTGCCAATGGTCTACATTACCCAGGATATCACTGCGACCATTGTCTACAAGGATGATATGCATTTCGGAGCCGGAACGGGGTCTACGGAAGTGGGAGGTGTAAACCGTAGTAGGCTGTCCTGTACCATTGCGTGCAAGCAAACGCTGAAATACGGCCATAGACTCGTAATCAGGAATGAGCTTCTCAATGCCCATCGATACAACATGTAGCGGAGGAATTGAAGTGCTCATGTCCGCGTTTCCTTCATTAGTGCATACTACGACCTCTCCCGTCTCGGCTATTCCGAAATTTGCACCAGTCATACCGCAATCTGCCGTCATGAAATTTTCGCGAAGATGATAACGCGCACATCGAGTGAGAAATGTAGGATCAGCTTCGGCAATAAGAGTCTTTAGATCTCCATGCATGCTGTCGGCCGCTTTCTGACCTTCCTTTTCTATTATCCCATGTCCACGGAAACACTCGAGGACCTGTTCTCGAGTAATATGAATGGCAGGCATAACGATATGACTGGGAGGAACGCCAAGCAATTGCAAAATCCGCTCACCCAGATCAGTCTCCACTACATCGATGCCATGCGCAGACAGACTATCGTTGAGAGCACACTCCTCTGTGAGCATGGATTTGCTCTTAACCACCTTCTTTACGTTATGCTCTCCGAGAATGTCAAGCACAATAGCATTGTACTCGTCTGCATCCTTCGCCCAATGAACATGCACTCCGTTTCGTTCTGCATTGGCTGCAAACCTCTCGAGATAGTCAGCAAGATGAGTGACTGTATGCTTCTTAATACGGCTGGCAGCCTCACGAAGCTCTTCCCATTCCGGAATCTCGTGAGCCATTGTATCCCTTTTTGAGCGCACAGCCCAGAATGTGGCATCATGCCTATCCACAACTTGTGTATCCTTTACGAATACATTCGCTTTTTTCGCATGTTGAGTACTCATTACATAAACGATTAATGATTAATGATCAATGATTGATTATTAACGATCAAAGACCATTTGATAAGATCTGAGCGACATGAATGAACCTGATAGGGAGATTCTGCTTTGTCGCGATACCCTGCATATGCATAAGACACGAAGAATCCGGTCCTGTGATGAATTCTGCTCCCGTGGCCATATGACGTCGGATCTTATCCTGACCCATCTTAGTGGAAACACCCGTCTCCTCAACAGAAAACATGCCTCCGAAACCACAGCACTCATCAGGACGCTCCGGTTCGAACACAGTAATGCCATCAACTAAATGCAGGAGATCTTTAATTTTGTTGAATTTCGTAACATTACGCTCAGTAGGAGAAGAAAGGCCCAATTCTCGCACGCCATGACAGCTATTGTGCAGGCTGACTTTGTGCGGAAATTTGGAAGGAAGGGATTTGACTTTTAGAATGTCGTGGAGGAATTCCACCAAATCTACGGTTTTTCCGGCTGCCTCACATTCGTGTCCGGCAATCTTAGGATGGAAAAACCTAACATAAGATGCGCAGCTTGCTGACGGAGCCACAACATGGTCGAAGTCACGGAAAAGCTCGTCGAAACTCTTAACAAGTTTGTCTGCTTTTCCCTGGAATCCTGCGTTGCCCATTGGTTGTCCGCAGCAAGTCTGCTTTTCCGGATAATAAATATCTACCCCAAGACTGCGTAATAATCTATAAATAGATACTCCGACCTCAGGGTACAGGGCATCTACATAACAGGGTATAAAAAGTCCAACTTTCATCTAATTCATAATGCATAATTCATAATGCATAATTACTAGATAATGCATTATGAGATGAGACAATTAAGATTATCTAGTCTGGAGATATGTGACGTGAGTGCGGAGGTATTCTTCTACACCGTGTTTGCCGTCGGCACCTCCTATACCGCTCTTCTTGACACCGGCGTGGAAACCTTGGATGGCCTCGAAATGGAAGCGATTGACATAGGTCTCGCCAAACTCAAGTTCGCGTATGCAACGGGCAGCATTGTTGATATCGTTTGTAAAGATCGAAGAAGCCAGTCCGTATTCGCAATCATTAGCCCAGGCAAGCACTTGATCGAGGTTGTCCCAAACGACTATAGGAAGCACCGGACCAAAAGTCTCCTCATGAATGATATCCATGTCCTGACGGCAATCGTCAAGAAGAGTAGCGGCATAGAAATAGCCCTTTTCCCCCAGTCTATGACCCCCGCAAAGCAACTTGGCACCCTGGCTGAGAGCTTTCTCCACTTTAGCCTCAACGCTTTCAAGAGCACGTTTTTCTACGAGAGGCCCCATGTCGATATCATCTGCAGAGAACGGATCGCCAACCTTCACAGACTCGAACTTCTCAATGAGTTTATTTACAAGAGCGTCCTTGACATCTTTATGAACATAGAGACGCTCAGCATTGTTGCAGATCTGCCCGTTATTACCAATACGGCTATCAAGAATAGCCTGTGCAGCGAGATCAAGATCGGCATCAGGGAACACGATAACCGGGGCTTTACCACCCAGTTCAAGAGATACCTTGGTAATATTTGTGGCGGCATCCTTCATAATGCTTTCTCCAGCACCAACGGAACCGGTCACACTAACGATGTCGATCTTAGGGCTTGCAGCGAGTTCATGGCCCACTACGCTTCCCTTGCCGGTCACTACGTTGAAAAGACCTGCAGGAAGGCCTGCTTTGTCGACTACCTCAGCAAAAACGCAGCAGTTCTCGGGAGTGAGCTGTGAAGGTTTAAGCACGATTGAGCAACCTGCAATAAGAGCCGCACCTGCCTTGCGAGCGATCAGGAAGAACGGGAAATTCCAAGGAAGAATACCGGCTACTACTCCAATTGGTTTTTTTGACAGGAAGATAGTTTCACCCGGATTATCACTTGGAATGATCTCACCTTCAATATGACGGGCAAAAGTAGCCATATACTCGAAATAGCTTATAGTGGCATCCACTTCGATAGTGGCCCAATTGCGGGTTTTGCCCTGCTCTCGCATTATGATTTCGATAAATTCGTTTCGACGTTCCTTAACACCTTCCGCAAACTTAAGAAGATAAGCCGCACGCTGGATAGCGGGAGTCTTCTCCCAGACCTTCTGTGCCTTGCGAGCTGCATCAAGAGCCTCTTCAACATCTTCCTTTGAACCTTCGGGCTGACGTGCGATTACCTCTTCTGTAGAGGGATTAAGTACATCTATCCATTTGCCCGATTTACTTTCAACGAATTTACCGTTGATATACATTTTCAAGTCTTTCATGTGTATGGTTTAGTTTTAGTTGGTTTAACTGAACAAAGGTAAACAAAAATTTTTACTTATGCAACTGTTTTCATAAATAAAAAATGGTCCTCGCTGAAGCTCGGAACCGGATACATGACTTCAAATCCGGAATTTTAATTGTTCTTCTTTCAAAAGTATTTAAGGATATATCACTGCTCTCACGTACTAATATCCGGTAACGCTGAAGACCAACAAGATAGTTTGTTAGTCTTGAAAATATTATATCTTGATTTCTGACTCTTCAACTTCGCCGAACCATTCGTCGAGTTTCTTTCGTGCTTTACTGAAAGTCTCTTCAGACATATTCTTCCAAATGTGTTTTGCCACATAGAGCAGAGCAGCGGCATCATCAGCGAAGCCACCAGGGACAGCATCAGGAATTATGTCAAAAGGTAAGATAAAATAGCCGAGTGCAGCAAGCACCATAAGACGATTTTTGACTGGTAGATTCTTATCAAAGGTGGCATAATAAAGGATTAAGACAAGATATATAGTCTTAACACCAGCTATCTTTGCAAATTTCTTAATCTTATCAAAGAGTGAAGAAGGACTATAGTATCCGGCGTATTTCTCGAGATTCTTTTTGAAAGGAGTAATGTCCATCTAATGAATACAAAATATTAAAGAATACTTATTAAATACTTATTCATAATATCGATGTTGTCTCTCAATCTCTATACGAGCAACGAATTTTCGCATTTATCAGTTTTAAGCTTTGGCTCTGAGCTTGCTTATCCAGTCTCCGACATGACTAATTCAGGAGAGGTTAACAATGGTGATGCCGGCACCGCCGAAGCGAACGTCTTCATCGTGGTAGGAGGTGACATTGGGATTGACTCTGAGCTGTTCGCGGATGAGAGTCTTCAAGATGCCATGACCTGTGCCGTGTAAAATCCGGACCTTTCCTGCGGAAAACTGGACAGCATCATCAAGGAAATAGGTTACAGCCTGAATGGCTTCGTCTGCACGCATTCCACGTACGTCTATCTCATTCTTGAAGTTGAGCTGACGGCGACGGCTGTCTTCCGATGTCTGGCTTGACACACTGAGGGTCTGCGAGCCAGCAGACTGTTTTGGTTTCTGAGCAGAAGAAAGACGGGAGATATCGACAGTGGTGCGTAGAGGGCCAAAGGCAACTTCCGCTTTCTTTCCTAAAATAGAGATAATCTGTCCGGCTGAACCAGAGCCATCCATCTTAACCCAGTCTCCGGCTGACAATACAGGCTTCTCAGCAATAGTTTTGCTTTTCTTAGATGATTCTTCACGAGATTTCTTACTCTTATGCTTAAGAGGTTTCAGAGCCTCGGGAACAGATTTCTCTTCCGATGGCTCTTTAAGGCTTTCTTTATAGTCTTCCAGTTCACGCCGAATCTGACGGGTACGTTCTTTTTCAGCCTCTGCATTCTTGATGTCACGAATCGCCTTCTCAAGACGAGCGTTAGCAGTCTTGAGAATTTCCCTGGCCTCTTCCCTGGCGTCTTTAAGTATCTCTGCACGTTTCTGCTTAAGATCCGAAGCAGTGTCCTCGTATTTTTCGAGAAGTTTGTCGAGTTGCTGTTCTTTCTCCTTGATGTTCTGCCTCTTATTGCTCCAATACTTGCGGTCGCGAGCGATATCGAGAAGATACTTATCAGAATTTACATAATCAGATCCCACCAAATCCTTAGCCATATCTATCACTTCAGAAGGGAGTCCAATATTCCTTGCAATCTCAATGGCAAAAGAACTTCCGGGATTACCGACAGATAGCTGGAAGGTAGGCCGAAGATGTTGACGATCATATAACATCGCACCATTGACAAAGCCCGAAGTCTCATCGGCAAAAGTCTTGAGATTCTGATAGTGGGTTGTGACAACTCCAAAGCAACCTGACACTCCAAGACGGAAAAGGATAGACTGTGCAAGTGCTCCTCCAATCTGCGGTTCGGTGCCGGATCCCATCTCATCTGCAAGCACAAGAGTGGATGGTCCGGAATTACGGAGAAAAGCCTTCATATTACGAAGATGGGAAGAGTATGTGGATAGATCATTCTCCATAGATTGCTCATCGCCGAGATCAACAAGAATATTCTCGAAAAAGCCCATATGGGAATTATCATACAGAGTAGGAAGCAGACCACACTGCATCATATACTGAACTATACCAACTGTCTTCAATGCCACTGATTTTCCTCCGGCGTTCGGACCCGAAATTATCAGGAAACGATGCTCGCCTTCAAGATGAAGATTTAATGGCACCACACTCCTACCCTGCTGCCTCAGAGTCATGAAGAGGACCGGATGAAAGGCATTAAACCAATCGATCTCCGGATTTTTCTCTATATGTGGAAGAGTGCCGCCAACTATATTGGCAAACTGCGCCTTAGCTTTGATAAAATCAAGATATCCAATTGAAAGACAGCCGGCTTCTATCAAATCTATATCGGGACGGATGATATTGGCTATAGAGATCAGAATCCTCACAATCTCTCGTCTTTCCTGCATCTGGAGCTCACGAAGGCGATTGCCTGCCTCTACAACCTCTGCTGGCTCAATGAATACAGTCTTTCCTGTGGCAGACTCATCATGGACTATACCGTTGATCCTTCGCTTTACTGCTGCGGAGACCGGGAGTACCATACGTCCGTCACGCATAGAAGGAGCTGTGTCCTTATCGACCAATCCTTCAGCAGCTGCCCTATCAAGCACTCGCCTCATTGCTCTCGCGATGGACCCATTGGCCGAACTGATGCTTCTCCTAATCTCTGATAGCTCCGGAGAAGCATTGTCCTTTACCTCCCCAAACTTATTGACACATCTGTCTATTTCCCTCTCAATAGCAGGAAATGACACCAACCCTTCAAACTCCTTCTTTAGTTCTGGATATAGCGGAGTGACACCATCCTCATCAGCACGTGAGAAGAAATTCCTAACCTCCGATATAGAAGCGAGCATTTTCCCGAGAGCATTAAGTCTTTCTGCCGACATGAAAGAGCCGGAAGCCTTGATCTCGTTGAGATATGGTACAACATCATAAACATTGGAACCTGGAAGATCAGAAGCACTTCTGATAAGAGACAGCATTTCCGATGTCTGGCGCAGTTGACGAAGTACCAAATCATAGTCGAATGAAAAAGCCATTGCCTCAACAGCATCCTTACCCATACGAGACACGCACAGGCGGGACACTTCAGCACGGATTGAGTCAAAACCGAGTTTGGATTCTATGTCTTGGGGATAGAGCATTTTTTTAGTATAAAGGATGAAGGATGAAATACAAGATTAGTATTGAACAATAATTAACATACGTTAAGGGCGATTTCAATCCGCTATGCGGTATGAAATCACCCTTGTATCCACAAATTACCTATCACAAAGGAGGTATCTGCAATCTAAAAGCCAATATTAAGCTTTCTTAGCATTTTCCTCTTCGAGGATCTTGACAGCCATATCATAGATGGTTGTATCGTCAAGCACCACGATTCCCCCATCAGGACCGGGCTCGATGTGCATACCGATGTTCTTACCGAACTCATAGTTAACACCGCCGAAATAGTTACGGACGGTCTGTACAGTGAGGTTAAGCTGGTCGGCGATGCGACGAGTTGCTCCGTCGGGCAGACTGTCTTTGAGTCTGCGAAGTTCGTTGAATGTGATGGTTTTGCTCATACTATTAGTATTTGAGGCTGATTATTTGCTTTTTGACTTTCTAATTTTCCCGTAATTTTTCAGATAACATAATTTTTCGCAAGCAAAAAAATGTGTTATATAACATAAAAAAGTCTATGATTTTGATAATATACTATTATATAACATATTAAGAAGAGATGCTTTGGTAAAAAGACTGAACTATATTATTTCGATGTCAGAAGCACGTATCCATCCTTCAATATCGGAATTTAAACGTACCTTATACCAAGTAGGGTGTCCTTCGACATCCGTCTCTTCAGCCACTATATCTAATCGGGTACCTTGACAGAGGAGGTTGCTCGCAGGCTTTGCGTCGGAAGAAGGCTCGATAAGCAATTCTGTCTTATATGCCATCAACACTGCCTTATCACCTGAATCATAATATGAAGCACTCATAAAAGCAAATATGATACAGGCAATAGTGATAAACAACGAACATATTCCTCCAAAGAAGCCTATCTTTCTTAGTCTGACATCGCTGCAAAACAGATAGACTGCAATCAGGGAAAGAAGAATAATGAATGATACGGCGGCTACATATGCCCACATATTTTGAGGAAATTCTGCACAGATAAAGCTATTGACTGATTGAAAAAAAGTAGCATGATCCGGAACAACACTCGTCTTTTTTCCACGAAGTTCAGCTCGGTTGGAATCCTCTACCTTGGAGGAGAAATAGTCAAGATTATTCTTTATCTCCTTATTTGTCGGAGCAAGCCTATTGGCACGGGAGTAATATAATATGGCTCTTCCCATTTCTCCGATCTGAGCATACGAATTAGCGAGATTGAAAAGAAGGCCGGGTGAATCCCCATCAAGCTTCTCTACAGCCAGGTATGCCTCAGCCGCTTCTGAATACTTGCCATTAACATATAATGTGTCGGCAATAGCTGTAGAAGAGTCTTTTGCATAAATGCTACCAGTCGAACAAAATGCAACAACTATAAATATAACTAAATATTTAGCTGATTTCATTGGAAAACTAAAAAAATCTGTAAGTCTCATAACTTTCATTGTTTTTGAGATCCAGTAAGTCGGGCGTCCTCAAGTTCGTTGATAACATCTGCACCTCGCTGATAAACAGTCTTTAATTCGTCGTCTCCTGAACCAGGAGCATACTTTGCAAACTCACAATCGTCAAGAACTCCAACAAAATTATCGACTATCTCGCCTGAAGCTCCAGCCTCGGTAAGACGCTGCGCTACATTCTGCCGGTTAAGTTCCGATGTAGGAATATTCAGCTTAGCACCAACGTATCCCCACAGAGCCACCAGCATCTCATCATAAAACTTCTCACGATCTCCTGTCTTCATGCAGGCCGCAGCCTTCTTCAGACGTCGGGCAGCGACCTTTCCGGCCTTACGCATACGGGTTCCTACTATATCAGCAGCGCTCTTGAGATGACGTCGATAAACGAATACAACTATGACCAAAGCCAACGCAGGAATCAAGAACCAAAGCCAATATCCAAATCCATATATAACCGGGACACGCTCTTTAGCGAGTTTTCCCACTGGCATCAGATCATCTACAAACCTAAGTCTATTCTTTGTCTGAGATTTCTCTGAAAGAACGCCCTTATCAACATCAACCGTGTATCCTTTCGCAACTGACTTCTCATATCTACCTGTAGAAGGATCAAAGTACACAAGTGATACCTCCGGAATATAGTATTGTCCCATTTCTAATGGAGTGAAGGAATAATCAAACTTCACAGTTCCTGATACCGTAGCACCTTTAGACGACGCATCAACCTGCATAGTGGGTGTAAACACTTCAAGCTGCTTTGGATAGAGCGCGTTTAGATCAGGGAGTTTCACATATTTGATGTTTCCGGAACCTTTAACCTCATATACAATAGAAGCAGGCTGGTTTGTCTTCAGAGAAGCTGAAGGAAGCGAAGAAGTAATAGAGAACTGCCCTACTCCACCTGAAAAGTCTGCAGGTTGCGGAGTCGGAAGCGGTTTAACATCGATCACAAGATCATTAGGAGTGACATTTAATTGAATCGGTCGACGCACTGTCAGCATACGGAAATACGGATCGTCATAATATTCCTGCTCATCAGTGCTAACTGTATAGGTATTACCTTTCACAGTAAGTTTTCCAGTCATCTGGGGGAATATAATGTAACGGGCTATAACAGCAGTAGCATATTCATGCCCATTGTAGGTCTCATAATGAAGAGACCTGGAAGTCTCGTCAGACTCCTCCACAACAAAACCATCGAATTTAGGAGCTTCAGTAGCACCTATAAACTTTATAGGAGCATATGAAGAATATAGCTTAACCGTATAAACCAAAGCTTCCTGCTCATATGCGGAAGTCTTCGACACTGAAGCCTTAAGGAAAAGTTTTTCATTTCCCTTTCCGATGAACTTCGGTCCATTATCGTCGTCATCCGATAGCTGAGACTGCGCACCCTGCTGGGCAGCCTGTTGCTGCTGCTGACGCTGCTTGAGTTTGGACAAAGAACCAGACCCCGCCTTTACAATTGTATATGAAGCCTTATTACTCCTTATATCTCCAACATTAAAAGGTCCAATAGAATAAGATCCCTCCTTTGTCGCAGAACAAGTAGCAACATAAGTACGTGAACTGGAACGTGTGACCTTACCGTTCACACTTGACATAGATGAAGACTGACTGCTTAATGTGAAATACTTAACAACAGCACCAGGAACGTCCGGAGCTGAAGGTTCTCCATCAATATCATCAAGCTTCATGTAAACATAAAACTGCTCCCCGACCTCAATATCATCACCTCCGGTCTGAGTAGCGACAGAGACCTGAAACTTACCGGCAGCCCCAGCCGCTAAAGAGCCCAAAGAAATGAACAAAGTCAATATGTAAAGTCTAAAACGGGTCATAATACTTATCAAATTAAATCACCAACGCTTAGTGTTTCGACTACGTCCGGCAGCCTCCTGGCCATTGTTAGACTTATTCACTCGAGCACGCGTCTGATTCTCTTTGTTCTCGAGAGCCTGTAATATCTGCTCAGCTGCCTGCGGATTTATCTCGGGCTGCTGTTGCTGTTGGTCCTGATTCTGCTGCTGATCCTGCTGTTGCTGATCCTGATTCTGCTGCTCATCCTGATTCTGGTCTTGATCCTTATTTTGATCTTGATTCTGATCCTGATCCTGATTCTGCTGCAGTTTCTTTTGAGCTATGCGAAGATTGCGCCTGGTCTTCTCGTCTTCCGGTCTTATCCGTAGAGATTGCTTATACATCTCTACAGCCTGTGCGTAGTCTTCGGAATTAAACGCAAGGTTTCCAAGATTAAAGATTGCATCAGCCGCAAGATTCGGTTTCTCCTTCACGACCTGAGCCACGGCCTGCATAGCCTCAGCTCCTGCCTTAGCAAGCTGCTGACGTAATGAATCTGACTGAGCGGCTGAGGCACGCCTGATATAAGTCAATCCAAGATTGTACAGAGCTTCCTTCGACCCAGGTTCAATCTTGAGTGCCTGCTGGTAAAATTCACCAGCTTCAAGATAATGTCCATCTCGAAACAGCTCATTTCCTTTTCCTACAAGTCGACGTTCCTGACGATTGGTAGTAGCAGATACATCAAGAGAATTCAAAAACACTACTGTCAATGAAAGAAGAACAGCCAGTACCTTAATATTTCTAAAAAGAGATTTCTTCATAACCTTACCACTATTATCAGGATTCTTTCTTAAAGAAAGTGATCCTATCAAGCCAACTGATCTTTCGATCGAGGATAAACACATCAATCAACAACAGAGCAAGAGCAATCCAGCCAAAAATTGTAAAGAGTTCATCATGAATAGCGTATTCATTAGTCTGGAGAGCAGATTTCTTTACAGTATCCATCTGTTTTTCAAGCTCGTTCAACGCATCAGGATTGGAGGCATTAACGTATATGCCATCGCCGGCACCGGCAATCTTAGCCGCAAGATTCTCATCAAGCGCTGTCTCCACCGGCATACCTGTCTCAGGATTAATCATGGGTCCTGACTTTGTAGGAATCTGCACGGGAGTCGGCGAACCAACTCCAACCACATTTAACTGAATGTGATTTTTCTTTGCCCTTTTAGCGGCTTCAAGAGCTCCGGCCTCATCCTCAAGCTCCTCTGCATCTGTAATCAGTACTATCGACTTACCGATATTGTCGTCGGCACTGAATGATTTGACCGCACGATCGATCGCCACTCCAATATTAGTGCCCTGATTGTCGTATTGAGAAGGATCTATAGAGTTGAGAAAAAGTTTGGCCGAAACATAATCGCTTGTCACGGGTATAAGAGTGTAAGCTTCATTTGCATACACAATGAGTCCGACACGATCATTATCAAGACGGTTGATCAGCTTTTCAAGGACAAGTTTTGAAGCACGCATCCTTGATGTACCTGAATTATCGGAAGTCGATGACGCAAGCATTGAATTAGACACATCGACGGCTATGACAACCTCAATACCTTCCTTGTCAGTCTTAGTAGAATGCACTCCTCCCCAAGGACGACAGAGAGCAATAACTATAAATGCCAACGCCGCAGCCTCCAGAGCGATCTTCAATGGGGGTTTATATTTGGAAACCTCCGGCATAAGATCTTTAAGAGAGTCAATTTGACCGAATATCGCCAGTTTTTTCTTCCTCGCATATCGCGCGAGAAGATACAGCACCACTACGAACGGAACTGCAAGAAGGAGTATGAGTAAAGCTGGATATGCAAACGTAAACATTACGGTATTCTTCTAATTATTGTATAACGAAGCAGAAGAGAGAGAGCAAGCGAGGCAAAGGCAAGCCATAGCCAAGGCATAAATTCTTCCTGGGTCAATGTAACGGAGTTGACATCAATGCTTGACTTTTCGAGAGAATCGATTTCCTCAAATACCTGCTTTAACATTCTTTCATCTTTGGCTCGGAAGTATTTACCACCAGTCAGCTTAGCCATGTTCTTAAGGAGAGGCTCGTCTATCTTTGTCTCAAGAGTCGTAGAGGAGAATCCATAAGGATCCGCAATCTGCATCTTTCCATTTGTTCCAACTCCGATAGTATAAATCTTGATTCCTTTCTGCTTAGCGATCTGAGCGGCAGTGACAGGTGGAACATCACCGGCATTATTACTTCCGTCGGTCAACAGGATGATGCTTTTCGACTTTGCCTTACCTTGGGATATACGATTGATAGCGCTGGTCAGGCCATCGCCTATGGCAGTTCCGTCATTAAGATCCCCCATATCAACGTTAGCTATAGCATTGATAAGGGCCGCACGGTCGTTGGTCAATGGCATCAGTGAAAGAGATTCTCCAGCGAAAACAACAAGCCCCATATTATCATTGGGACGAGAATTGACAAATGAAGTTGCCACATCCTTTGCCGCAATAAAACGATTCGGCTTAAAATCAGTAGCAGACATCGATCCAGATATATCCATTGCCAGAATGATATCAGTGCCGAGGACACGAGAGTTCTTAAGACTGTCGTGAGTCTGCGGACGAGCCAGAGCAACAATAATCGCAGCGATACAAACCAATCTTAAAGCAAAGCAGAAGTGAATGATCCAGACTTTCCACGAATTTCCAAATTTAAGGAACGGCTGGAGAGAAGAGACTCCGATTGAAGGATTGGCATTTTTATGCTTAACAACATACCAAGCTATGAGAGGGATAAGCACAAGCAAAAGCCATAGCAACCCGGGATGCAGAAACTTCATCGATCACCTCCTTTCGCTATCTTACTTTCCGTATTTATATCCGAAGAATCTTGGTAGTCATTATCAATGACTGGCTCTTTTTCAATAGTCTCCTTCACAAAATTCACGGCATTTTCATATGCCTCAACATTGTCGGCGGGAAGAGGACGGACTTTAGCGAACTTCACGAAGTCTGCGACGTCAAGAATCTTACGGACATATCCACGATGATCCCTTACGTCGGCTTGGTCAGCAAGTGTCTGCATGATCTGACGAGATGTCATTTCCATAGCATTGATTCCAAAACGATCATTCAGATAATCACGCAAAATATCAGTGAGCTGGGTGAAGTATTCCTTCTCCATACCATTTTCCCAAAGATTCTTAGACTTCAGATTCTCAAGACGTTCAAGAGCAACGGTCCAAGGCTTGGGCTGCGGTTTTTCAGGAAGTGTGATGAACTTACCCGTCTTTCTGTATTTACGACCAAAATATATTGCAGCCACGATTACAGCCATAAGTATAAGCCACATCCACCATAGATCATAAAGCCAGTCGGGCATCCAGTCCCAGAAAGAACGATCTGAAGGATCCGAAATGTCGCGATAGTCTGATATAGCATCATTCTCGCCAACCTTCACCGGAACAACAGAAAGTTCCACTTCATTAGATCCAACTGAATCTACAGATGTGAGGTAAACAAAAGACGGAAACCGATAGAAACCGGAATCAAAAACTTGAACGGGAACACGAAGACGTTCGATGACGCGTCCACCCTCCCGACTGACGGTATCTATTATTGGTGCACCTAATTCCACCGTATCATTGAACATCGTCACATAACCGCCGGGCATGACTTTATTAAAAAGCGGGAACACGCCCTGAACGGCAGCTTCTCTATCAACGATGAGCCGCAGGGTATCGACTCTGCCCATCATGATAGACGCAGAATCAAGCGACGCCGTGACCTTAACAGAAGCAACAGCCGGCAATGATATCACCAGCGAAATTAAGGTTAAAGCCAAATATTTACGAAATGACTGCATCATAAATTAATATTCTTAAAGTCAACCACGCCGGCGGAAAAGGGATATAAGAGCCTTTACGTAGTCTTCGTCGGTAGCGACCGACACAGAATCCACACCGCAGCGAGCAGTAGTAGATGAGAAATATTGCTGCCTCTCATACCACGCCTTGTCATAAGCCTTCCTTACGCTTTTGGAAGATGTATCAAGCCAAAGGTCGGCACCGGTCTCTAGATCACGAAGCCTGACGAGTCCAACATCAGGCATCTTGGCATCGCGTTTATCATAAACCTGAATAGCAGCGACATCGTGCTTATGGTTGGCAATAGAGAGAGACTTAAAATAATCGTGAGAATCAATAAAATCACTGAGCAGAAATGCCGAACAACGCTTTTTCAAAGCATTTGTCATAAATACAAGAGGAGCATTCAGATCGGTAGCGCGATGGTCAGGCTTAAAATCTATAATCTCCCTAATAATGAATAGAATATGTTTCCGTCCTTTCTGAGGAGGAATAAATTTCTCTATCTTATCGCTGAAAAATATTACTCCTACCTTATCATTGTTCTGAATGGAAGAAAAGGCAAGAGTCGCTGCAATTTCAGCAATAAATTCACGTTTCACCTGTCCGACAGCTCCGAAATCACGACTTCCACTTACATCGACAAGAAGCATAACCGTAAGTTCGCGTTCTTCTTCATAAACCTTTATATACGGCTTATTATGCCGAGCCGTGACATTCCAGTCTATATCCCGCACGTCATCGCCAGGCTGATATTCCCTAACTTCGGAAAACATCATGCCTCTGCCCTTGAAAGCAGTGTGATACTCTCCAGCAAAGATATTGTTGGAGAGTCCACGCGACTTAATTTCAATTTTCCTTACTTTCTTGAGAAGTTCCTTGGCATCCATTATGCGTTATGCGTTTTACGTTAGGATAGAGAAGATCAGGGCACCTGAACCTTATCAAGAATGCTCGAGATGATCTCGTCGGCAGAAATGTTATTTGCCTCAGCCTCATAGGTCAGGCCAATGCGATGGCGCATTACATCATGACATACGGCACGCACATCTTCCGGTATAACATAGCCTCTTCCCTGAAGGAAAGCATACGCACGAGATGCAAGCGCAAGCGAAATAGATGCTCGAGGCGAAGCGCCATAGGCAATTATACCATCAAGATCCTTAAGGCCAGCAGCTTCAGGATTGCGGGTAGCGAAAACTATGTCTACTATATAGTTTTCAATTTTCTCATCTATATAGATTTCACGTACAAGTTTCTGAATTTCAAGAACGTCATGAGTTGTCACTACAGCCCTGACCTCATCTAGAGCACCGCGGATATTCTGACGAATTATCATTTTCTCCTCCTGCTTGTTGGGATAACCGATGATAACTTTGAGAAGGAATCGGTCGGTCTGAGCCTCAGGAAGCGGATACGTACCTTCCTGCTCAATTGGGTTCTGTGTGGCCATCACAAGGAAAGGACGATCAAGAGGGAAAGTCTGTTCACCAATAGTCACCTGACGCTCCTGCATAGCTTCAAGAAGAGCACTCTGCACCTTTGCCGGGGCACGGTTGATCTCATCGGCGAGCACGAAATTTGCGAAAATCGGACCTTTTTTAACCTCAAACTGCTCTTTCTTAACACTATATATCAGTGTGCCGATGACATCTGCAGGCAAAAGGTCGGGGGTGAACTGAATACGTGAGTATTTAGCATCCACGATGCTTGCCAGGGTCTTAATGGCTAGGGTCTTAGCCAGACCCGGAACACCTTCAAGGAGGACATGCCCGTTGCAGAGAAGAGCGATGAGAAGAGAATCCACAAGATGCTTCTGACCAACGATACGCTGATCCATACCATTGCGGATCATACTTAGGAAATTGCTCTTTGCTGCGATGCGATCGTTAAGTTCACGAATATTAACAGTCTGTTCCATAAGGGCTTCAGTTGTTGTACAGTAATAATGTTATTAGTATTTACCCCCACTCTCCGATATATCCGGGGAGGGTGAATGTGAAAATCAGATGCAAATTTAACACTTTAGTTTCGCATATGAATCAAAACTACTGTTAAATAATACAAATTCAAGTTGCATTGCGTTAATCCTTCGGAGTAAATGCATTCCAACCTTGCGCTTTCAACAGAAATTCCTGCCCATCGCGTGTGATCATAGCGCAACCGAGTTCGGGTGCAGTGATATAACCTATCATCTTAACTCCCTTGATGTTTTCTATTCGATCGTGTTCAGTCAAAGGCACGGTGAAGAGAAGTTCATAATCTTCACCTCCGTTCATAGCAGCTGTAATCAGATTCATGTTGAGTTCCTCAGCCATCAGAGCCGTCTGATAATCAATAGGAATGCGATCCTCGTATACTCTACAGCCTGTATTGGATTTCCTGCATATATGGAGAAGTTCAGAAGAAAGGCCGTCACTGACGTCCATCATTGCAGTAGGATGAATACCCTCTATATGCAGAGCTTCTATAATATCCTTTCTTGCCTCGGGTTTCAACTGACGCTCCAATATATATTCCTTACCTGAGAAATCCGGAGTAAAATCCTTACCGGCATCAGCGCTGACACGGTTTTCCCGTTCAAGAAGTTGCAATCCCATAAAAGCGGCCCCAAGATCTCCTGACACGCAAATCAGATCCGTCGGTTTCGCGCCATCACGCCTAATTTCCTGTCCCTTCACACACTCTCCGATACATGTGATACTGATGACAAGACCCGTAACCGAGGCTGATGTATCTCCACCTACGAGATCAACGCCATAGACCTCGCAAGCAGTACGGATTCCATCGTAGAGAGCATCGATATGTTCGACTGTAAATCGGCTGGAGATTCCAAGTGAAACAGTGATCTGACGCGGTGTGCCGCCCATAGCGTATATGTCACTGAAATTCACGATGGCAGACTTATAACCAAGATGTTTAAGAGGTACGTAACGAAGGTCAAAATGGATACCTTCAAGAAGAAGATCTGTGGTAACAAGGACATCCTTGTCTGCAAAATTCAATATTGCGGCGTCATCTCCAACTCCAAGGACTGAAGATTCATTTTTAAGAGGGAAATTGTCGGTAAGCCGGTCAATAAGACCGAACTCACCTAAATCAGATATTTCTGCCATAGCATTAAATCAGTTTTTAAGTTACAGAGTCATAATATTGCAAGATGAAATAATCATAGTTTACGAAGCATCTCGGTGATTAGCTTGACCATAACAGGAGAAGCCTTTTCAGCCGCCTGCTGCACTTCTTCGTGAGTCGGAACATAATCCACATCCTTTCCTCCAAGGTCGGTGATGACAGACAGTCCAAAAACATCCATTCCTGCGTGGTTAGCAACTATCACCTCAGGAACAGTCGACATTCCAACAGCGTCACCACCTATAATCCGGAAATACTCGTATTCGGCCGGAGTCTCGAATGTCGGTCCCGGAGTACCGACATACACTCCATGCATAAGACGAAGTCCTTCAGCATCCGCAATATCATCGGCATACTTCACAAGGTATTTCTTATATGCTTCGGTCATGGCAGGGAAACGGGTACCGAGAACATCATAATTCCTGCCACGGAGCGGATTCTCCGGGAAAAGATTGATATGGTCGGTGATGACCATAACGTCTCCAACACGGAACTCCTTGTTCATTCCTCCGGCCGCATTGCTCACAAAAAGAGTCTTAACTCCGAGGTCTTTCATGACGCGCACAGGGAATGTAACCTGCTTCATATCATAGCCCTCATAATAGTGAAACCGTCCTTTCATCGCCATGATATATTTACCTCCGAGGGTTCCGAATATTAGTCTACCGGCATGTCCTGCAACTGTCGAAACCGGAAAATTGGGTATATCATGATAATCAATCTCGGCATTAATGTCCATATGGTCGGCAAGATTGCCGAGTCCGGAACCGAGAATAACCGCAACCTCCGGCAGCTCAGCCACTCGGGAGCGAATGAAGGCAGATGTCTCCTTAATCTTATCCAGCATAGTTTTTTCCATCGTATTCAGTTTTATATTAATTCATAAATCAAAATGCATAACACACTATCATACACCTCGGAAAGATGTATACCTAATTGGGAAACGACTAAACGTCTTCTAAAGTTTATCGTCCTATTGCCTGAAGGAGATCGGGTACAAAATCATATCCGAAGTTAGACTCAAGCATTCGAACTCCTATCTGTATGTAGAAAATATAGGGTCTGAGCTCAACAGGGAAATAAGGATTATGGCTTATCCTGACGGCATCCTTTTCCGTAGTTATGATAAATTTCCGTTTACCTGGAAGCGCCTCGAATTTCGAAAGTATCTCGTTGAGATCCGACTTCTTGAAATCATGATGGTCGGGAAAATGAAGCACTTTCTTCTTAAATGGATATGATCGGAAATGATTGACGAATGGACGCGGATTCGCTACCCCGGTGAGCAATATGACAGAGTCATCGGAAGTAAAATCCGCGATGAGCACACGCTCCGTGCAATCATCAGGAAATACAGGAATAAGACCACCATAATCAAACGTCGAGAAATAGAGTTTCTGATAAGGAAGAAGTTCCAGACGCTTAGATACAAGACGCATATCGAGTGCAGATATATCCGATGGACATTTTGTAGTGATCACCATGTCAGCCCTGTACCTCGCCTCCGCACTCTCACGCATCCGGCCCAATGGGAGTATAGCGTCTGAGTATAGGGGACGTGAATAATCCATCAGCATGATATTAAGTTTCGGCTTAATATATCTATGCTGAAATGAGTCGTCAAGAACTATAAGATCAAGTTTAGGATACTTTTTAATAAGTTCCCTCACACCTTTTACCCTACTCTCACATACGGCCACTTTAACAGTACCACCAAATTTCTCATATATCTGCAGAGGCTCGTCGCCAATACTGTCTGGAGTACTCTTAGCTGACGCCACTATGAATCCGCGCGTCTTACGTTTATAACCACGGCTGAGCACAGCTATGTTGCGCCTATAACGTAGACATTCCAGAATATACTCTACATGAGGGGTCTTTCCTGTGCCTCCGACAGTTATGTTTCCAACGCCTACAACTGGAATGCCGAAGGAAACCTCCTTCAGAACACCCCAGTCGAACATTTTATTGCGGACGTAGACTCCTAATCCATAAAGCCATGAGAAAGGAGTCAGAACGTATTTCAGAAAGCCTTCTATCTTAGCCATAGGAAAGACGTGAGTATCAGTTAAACCTAATGTAAAGCGGAGTCATCCTCGCCTGCCAAGGAGACTGACGAAGAATGCGCGACGTTTCACGAATAAGAGCAGATTCAGGATTGTCGCCTGAAATCCTTGCAATTTCCTGATTAAGTTGATCTAAACCCTGAGACTTGAGCAAATCAAGGAAAGCAGGCTTATACATGGGATATACTGCCACACCAAATTTCCCATCCTTAAGACCAGCCTCGGATGCAGCATATGCTACAGCGTCATCAAGAGAACCAAGCTTATCTACAAGCTTGAGCTTCATCGCCTGTACTGCATCATAAACACGTCCCTCCGCGATCTGTCGAACACGCTCCTCCTTCATCTTACGGCCCTTTGCAACGCGCTTCACAAACCTCGAATATCCTTCGTTGATATAAGTCTGTAGCACATCAAGCTGCTCAGAAGTAGGATCATAGAATAGAGATAAGTTTTTACCGGGATTGGTACTTACGGTCTGAGGGGTAATCCCGAGTTTCTTAACCAAACCTTCCGCTGAAGGGAAAAGACCGAATATTCCTATAGAGCCAGTTATAGTCAAGGGATCTGCATAAATACGATCGGCAGTGCATGATATCCAGTATCCCCCGGAAGCAGCATAGTCGCCCATAGAAACTATAAACGGTTTGCCTTTCGACTTGAAATAATCGAGCGCCTCTCCAATCTGCTCGCTGCCGAATACAGAACCGCCAGGAGAATTGACACGGAGCACGAGCGCCTTGACCTCATCGTCATCAGCAAGTTCTGTGATCTGAGGAACAAGTCTATAGCAGTCTATGCCATTCCTGGAATATTCCTGTATTTCACCGGTGGCATATAACACAGCTATTTTATTCTTACTTCCGTATGCCTTACCCCAGTCGGAATTCTCTGCTAATGCTTCTGGAGTGAAATATTTCACGTCCTTGCCTTCCTTATCAACAAGACGCCCGATAATATCATCGATCTGACGCTCATAAGCGAGACGATCTATAAAACCCTGATTCAAGACAGTCGCCGGTGTCTGGAACATTATAAACTCGTCTGCCGCCTTATTAAGAGAATTATCATTGAGTGATTTCCGGCCTTCAGCCACAGCCTTTCCAATATAACTCCACATATTCCCGTAGAGTGTGTCTAGCTGAGCTCGAGCAGGAGCACTCATCTGATTTGAGATATAGGGTTCAGCCGCCGACTTGAAAGTACCCACTTTCACAAGAGTCATCTTCACTCCGATCTTGTCAAGGAAATCCTTGTAGAAAAGCAAAGTGCCGCCAAGTCCGGAAATTTCAATCGCGCCGCCGGGATTAAGGAAAAGGCTGTCGGCCTGAGATGCGACAAAATAATCACCCATCGTCATTGCATCTGCATACGCATATACTTTCTTACCGCTCTTCTTAAAGTCAGCCACAGCCTGACGTATGACATTGAGTGTAGCAGGGGAAGCGGATGGATGACCGCATTTTATATACATGGCCTGTATTTTGTCGGATTCCTTGCCCTCACGAATACCATCGACAAGCACATTGAGCGCAGTAGGAGACTCTATACCCTCTCCTAACGCAAAGGAAACAAAATCAATCTGATTGCTTTCAGGAGTCTCAATTATAGTACCTGAAAGATCGAGCACGAGCACTGAATCAGAGCTAACTTTTGTGGATTTTCCTTCATCTTCACCTCCAAGACGGGCAGCAACACCTATGACAACAAGCACTGCTACCACGCAGAAAAGAACCATAGCTATCCACGCGCCGACAAAAGAGGAGAGAAGGTTAAGAAAAAATTTCTTTAACATAACTCATTAAATTCAAGATTCATAATGCACAAAGCACCATTATACCGACACCTATAAAAAACAGTTACAAAGAAGCTATAACATCCTTGATTTCTTCTGCAAGTTTCTCAGCCTTTTCCATAGTCTCCGCCTCACTATAGATACGGATGATCGGTTCGGTATTAGACTTTCTAAGATGAACCCAAGACTCCGGGAAATCGATCTTCACTCCATCAATATCAGTTATGTCACAACCGGCGAACTTGTCTTTAACAGCGAGAAGAATAGCATCAACATCTATATCGGGAGTAAGTTGTATTTTATTTTTAGCTATCTGATAGGGAGGATAAGTCTTCTTAAGCTCGCTGACTTTCTTGCCTGACTTTGCCAATAAAGTCAAAAAAATGGCAACCCCGACAAGAGCATCACGTCCGTAATGAAGTTCCGGATAAATAACACCACCGTTGCCTTCACCTCCTATGACGGCACCAGTCTCCTTCATCTTAGCTACCACATTTACCTCACCGACAGCGGCAGCATTATACACACAACCGTGAAGACGAGTGACATCACGAAGCGCACGAGAACTGCTTAGATTAGAGACTGTAGATCCTGGAGTATGAGAGAGAATATAATCCGCTACGGCCACCAGAGTATATTCCTCTACAAACATCTCTCCGTTTTCCATCACAATGGCAAGTCGGTCGACGTCGGGATCGACAACAAAACCAACATCGGCATTTCCTTTCTTCATAAGAGAAGCAATCTGAGAGAGGTTTTCAGGGATAGGCTCAGGCGTATGGGCGAAATGTCCGTTTGCCTCACAGTTGAGTTCCACAACATTCTTTACTCCCAGAGCTCTTAGCAGACTCGGAATGACAATACCGCCGACTGAGTTGACCGCGTCGACAGCTACAGTGAATCCGGCATTGGCTATGGCTTCGACATCTACGATAGGAAGAGCCTTTACCATGTCAATATGTCGCTGTCCCCAAGTATCATTGACATATTCAGAACCAAGTTCCATAACACCGGCGAAAGAAAAGTCCTCTTCCTCCGCAATTCTTATTACCTCTTTGCCGGCGACATCAGTCAAGAACTCACCGTTGCGGTCAAGAAGTTTAAGAGCATTCCACTGAATCGGATTATGGCTCGCGGTAAGGATCAGACCTCCATCAGCACCTTCACCGGTAACTGCAAGCTCTGTAGTAGGTGTAGATGCAAGTCCGATGTTGATCACATCAAATCCCATAGCCATCAAAGTTCCTACCACAAGATGAGAGACCATCTTTCCTGATATTCGGGCATCCCGACCTACAACAATCCTACCTGCTCTTCCACCATTTATATTCTTTATATACTGGGCATATGCAGCGGTAAATCTGACGATGTCCACTCCGCCCAAACCCTCTCCACTTCGGCCACCGATTGTTCCACGGATACCGGAGATAGATTTTATAAGACTCATAGTTATAATGTTGTTGGGTTATTGATACAGTTAATACTCAGCTTTGAAATAGCGTACGTTGACCTTGTATGGGATACAGGTAGTGTTGTCTTCCAAGAAACCGTAGTAAGACTTCAAGAGGATATTTACCTCTGAATTATAACCGAGATAGCTCAAGGGGATCTGCATTCCTGATCCGTACTTAAGTGAGGAATTCACACTATAGTTACCGTAGATGAAATAAGTATCACCAACAAGATTAATAAAATTATTCTGATTTCCATCGGTTGGGGCGATGTCAAAAGAATTATTGTTGTACATAGTCTCAATATTCCAGCGTGTATATGTAAAGTACACCTGATCCCCATAAGAAGGTATATTACGGTTTCCAGGATTGTCAGCCTTCACCACCTGCATGTAGACGTAGCCATCGTCGTCCATCTTATAATACGGGGCATCCGGACCGGTCAGAAATACGCTGTCGGCCGAAATCTCATTGCACACCTTTTGCTGAGCCAGAAACCAGTTGCTGGCCTTCTGCTCCTTTTTAAGTAGATCGGAATAGCTCTCGGTCTTGTTGCAAGATGCAAGGAATAGAACCATCATCAATGCAGCAAAAAAGGGATATTTAAGTCTTACGTTCATATGTTTATTGTTAACGACATTTCAGAAATAAAATATAATGAGGTCACCGGCCTCTTTCTATCTCAAAAAAATCAAGTTTTTCTGAGCGGCCTTTAAGAAAGTGGGCATATTTAGGGAATGACTCGACCAAGATCTTTCGGCAATCTTCAAGAGATCCATGAAATTCAGCTCCGGCAGCCATCACATGACCACCTCCTCCAAAGAGGTCCTTACAAATTATATTTACAGGAAAATCCATCACGCTTCTTGCAGATACTTTGACACAATCGGAATCCTCACGCAGGAAAAAACTGAAGGTCACACCTCGAATCTCTGTAGGCCGGTTGACTATACCCTCTGTGTCGCCTTTTTCATAGTGAAATCTGTCGCATTCCTCCTTGTCAAGACAAATTATACTTCCGTGATACTCGGGAAAAACTTCAAGTTTCTGATGAAGTGCATATGCTTCAAGCATGAGAGCTCCGTAACTTTTCTCAAGAAGAGCAAGACGCACGATGCGGTTCTTGTCACAACCCTTTTCAAGCAGCCTCTGAAGTATCTCATAGATATCTGGACTCTTGCAGTTGACGGTGAAGTTTTTGGTATCTGTAATCATTCCGGCAAGCAGACATGTTGCAGTCTTGATATTCATCTCAGAGTAGAGTCCTAATTCAGCCATGATGCGGAAAGAGAGCTCGCAAGTACTGGACATATCTGGAAACGAAAAGAGAATGTCAGGGAAAGGAGCCGGTTCGACATGGTGATCTATCAGCACCTTGGGGCATGACGAGAGATCAAGAAGCTTCTCCATACGGTCAAGACGTGACGGTTGATTGAAATCACAGCAAATCACAAGTTCGGCCTCACGGAAAAGCTTTTCGCAATACTCCTCATGGCGTGTGAACACTGCCATACGATCGAAACCGGGAAGGAACGACAACGAACGCGGAGCATTGTCGGGCACAACGACATCTACAGACTTCCCAATAGACTGAAGAAGATGCATCCACCCCAAAGTGCTTCCTATAGCGTCGCCATCCGGACGCACATGACATGTCAACACGATTTGCGTGACACCTTCCAAAAGCTTGGCGAATCTATCGACTTTTCTTGTATCTAATATCTTATCCATTAAGTATCAAACATATAGCCACTAATATTCTCTTTTCGAAGTAAGTTGGAGAGAGTTCTTATCCTCAAAAAAAGCATACTTTCAAGCATTTCAAAAGGCAAAGATAGCAAATTTTACCGAATTTTTAGTAATTTTGCACTATAATTCTTTATCACAACATAGAATTTTTAAATTACTATAATTCACCATGCATTCCCGACAGGAAAAACTTGAAGCATTCGGCCGTCTTCTTGACGTGCTCGACACGCTTCGCGAGAAATGTCCGTGGGACAGGAAGCAGACAAATGAGTCTCTTCGTCCTAACACAATAGAAGAGGTGTATGAATTATGCGATGCACTGATGGCAGATGACGAACTGAACATAAAGAAAGAGCTTGGAGACGTTCTACTCCATGTGGCTTTCTATAGCAAGATAGCAGACGAAAAAGGTCAGTTCGACATTGCTGACGTATGCAATAGCCTTACAGACAAGCTTATATTCCGCCATCCGCATATCTACGGAGATGTCAAGGCAGACACTCCTGATGCAGTTGCCGACAACTGGGAACAGATCAAGCTGAAAGAGAAAGACGGCAATAAAACGGTATTATCGGGAGTACCTGGCGCTCTACCGGCGTTAGTAAAGGCTTACCGAATTCAGGAAAAAGCAGCCCACGTAGGATTTGACTGGGACTGTCCGGATCAGGTATGGGACAAAGTCCGTGAGGAAATGGCTGAAGTAGAGACCGAGATAAAAGCAGGCAATAAGGAAGGGACCGAACAGGAATTTGGCGATCTCTTCTTCTCAGTCGTAAATGCGGCCAGGCTGTACGGAGTCGTTCCCGAAAACGCGCTTGAACTTACCAACAGGAAATTCATCCGCAGATTCAACTATCTCGAAGCAAAAGCTAAGGAAACGGGACGAAACCTAAAAGAAATGACTTTAGGAGAGATGGATGAGATATGGAACGAAGCCAAAAGAATGGAATGAGTCCGGGCGCAGAGAAGCGTAATATATGAGAAAAGATCAAAACATATAAGAACGAGAAATATCTGACATGATACTGTGCATCACTGAGAAACCGAGTGTAGGCGCGGATATTGCCAAGATTCTCGGAGCCGGAGTGAGGAGAGACGGTTATTTCGAGGGTGGAGACTATTGCGTCACATGGACTTTCGGCCATCTATGCGAGCTGAAAGACCCGGCTGACTATACTCCCGACTGGAGAAGATGGTCGCTGTCGGCTCTTCCGATGATTCCAGAACGGTTCGGCATCAAGCTTAAAGACGACAAGGGAATTCAACATCAGTTTGAAGTGATAGAGCGACTTATCAAGCGTTGCGACAAAGTCATCAACTGCGGTGATGCCGGGCAGGAGGGAGAGCTTATACAACGTTGGGTGATGCAGAAGGCCGGATGCGACAAACCGGTGGAAAGGCTATGGATATCTTCTCTTACGGATGAATCAATACGCGAGGGATTCGAACATCTCAGACCTCAGAAAGACCTTGAAAGTCTATATGTTGCCGGACTATGCAGAGCCATCGGCGACTGGATTCTTGGAATCAACGCAACACGGCTATACACCCTTAAATATGCTGAGAAACGTGAAGGCTACGGCAACGCCAACGTTCTTTCAGTAGGTCGTGTGCAGACTCCTACCCTCGCCCTTGTGGTGAACCGCCAGAAGGAAATCGAAAACTTCGTTCCGACCACAACTTTCGAACTGCGCACCAACTACCGCGACGTCATCTTCACCTCAAATGTCAAACCGTTCAAAACAGAAGAAGACGGCCAGACTAAGCTGAGGGAAGCAGCAGAAAGCGAGTTCGAGGTACTAGACGTCACGAAGAAGAAGGTGAAAGAGGCTCCTCCACGTCTGTTTGACCTTACCAGCCTTCAGGTAGAAGCCAACAAGAAATACGGACTTAGCGCCGACGAGACACTAAAGACAATACAGGCGCTGTATGAGAAAAAACTGACTACGTATCCACGCGTCGACACTACCTATCTTACAGATGACGTATATCCAAAATGTGGACCTATCCTCAACGGACTTGGATATTATCAGGACGTATTGAAACCCATACGTGGGAAAAAGCTAAAGAAAAGCAACAAGGTATTCGATAATTCTAAAGTAACTGATCACCACGCAATAATTCCAACCGGTGTACAGGCACAGATGCTTTCGAAGCCTGAATGGCAGGTCTATGACCTTGTGACTCGCCGCTTTATTTCAGTTTTCTTCCCCGACTGTGTATACGATCAGACTCAGATCAAGGGAAGGGCAGGGAAGATCGAATTCAAGGCTTCCGGAAAAAGAATAGCCGAACAAGGATGGAAGAGTGTATATGAATGGAACAATCGTAAAGACAATAACTCTCAGGATTCTCAAAACCAAGGGGACATACCGGATGACCAGAAAGAGCAGAATAATACTCTTCCGGAGTTTACCAAAGGTGAGAAAGGTCCTCACAAACCATTCTTAGGGAAAAAGACGACCACACCACCAAGTTATTATACAGAGGGAACACTCCTTAAGGCAATGGAGACTGCAGGAGCATCAGTCGACGACGAGGAACTGAGGGAAGCACTAAAAGCCAACGGCATAGGTCGCCCATCTACCCGGGCAGCAATAATAGAGATTCTTTATAAGAGAGCCTATATCAGAAAGCAAGGAAAGTCTCTTCGCGCCACGGATGCCGGTATCGAACTTATAGGATTAATAAAGGAGGAGCTTTTGAAAAGTGCAAAACTTACAGGAATCTGGGAAGGAAGACTTCGCGCCATAGAAAGAGGAGACTACAGTGCATCTGAGTTCATAGCTAAGCAGAAAGATATGATTAATGAGATTACACTCTCTGTGCTACGAGATCCATCCAACCGCAGGATAATGCAGACAATAGAAACCGAAAAGCCAAAAAAGAAAATAGCATCTAAAAATTCCAAGAAATGACTCTTACTGTTCAATACATAATAATTGGACTTATCCTATCGACCGCCGCTGTATGGATAGCTCTCAAGATTAAGAAAAAGAAAGAAGGTAACGACTCCGGATGTTGCGGATGCGGTCTATACGATTCTTGCAAACATAAGCGAAACGATTGTTGCAGTGATGACAAGCAAGGGCGCACCACAAGCACCCCCCAAAATAATAGATAATAAAACCATACTGTTTTAAGCTGCTGAGCCTTCCGATTGAGATTTTTCACTTTTAGTCTTTGCGTAGTTTACAAGAATCACGCCGGCTACGATTATCACAAATGATACGGGCTGATACCAATGGAACTTGTCCATCTTGGCGATAATCGCGACCACTGTGGTGATTACCGGAACCAGATACTGATAGAATGCCAGTACTTCACTTCCGACCATCTTTATGGCCGGAGGAGTGACAAGATAGCAATATACAGTCGGGAAAAGCACGATGAATCCAAGCAATAGCCAAGGCACCGCCACCCCGTGTTTGAATATCGGCATGTCTGCATGCACTGTAAATAATAGCGGGGAAGCAAGAACCGCAGTGAATAGGAACACCCACTTCATGAGGCTTATTGTATGATAACGTTTCGAGGGTCCTTCGAGAATAACGAGATAAATGGCATATGTAATCGCACAGACCACTGCATACATGTCGCCTATCAAACGACCCGAATCAACCTTTCCTCCGCTAAGAATTACCATCACTGCACCTCCAAGAGCGACAAGCATCCCAACGATTTCCAGCACCGAGACATGCTCATGCTTGAATATGGCATTGATGACAACAACCAAAATTGGCTGAAACGTAAGGATGATCGCGATATCGATCGGTGATGCAGTATTGAAGGCGAGTGAGAATACATATACGAATCCAAGCATCATCAGAGCGGATGCCCAAAGTAGTTTCCAATCGCCATGCTGGATCTTTTCTTTCTTTACGAAAAGAGAAAGAATCCAAATGATGACAGTCGCTCCGAATATACGTGCGAGTGCTACACCGGATGCAGAAATCCAGTCAGGGATTAGAGCTTTATTTGCAGGTTCATTAAGACCCCAGCAGATGGCCGCTGACAAAGCGAGAATATTTCCCCAGATCATGGCGGAAACACGGCTATTCTTCGCTGATGTAAGTGTGTTTTTCATATTAAATATAGTTTAATCTTTGGAACTTATGCAAAGTAAAATTCTAAACCACAATCAACAGTCAATGAAATACAATAGATATAAGTATTTATGTTCTGCATTCCGGATAGACCGTTTTTCAGAATCTAAACACGAAGTATCAGATTAAGGTTTATTTCCTACCGAAGATTTATGGCGCATGATCTGCCATGAGTTAATGATGTTCTGCCATGCTATATAGGAAGCAGGCGCGATAGAGGCTACGGGATTCATATATGCAAGGGCTATCCAGACAGCAAGTACGGTATTCTTCTGACCCATGCCCTGACCTCCGGAAACAGGATCACCAAATCTTCGGCCTATCATACGTCCTGCCTTGAATTGAAGAAGGCATACAAAAAGAGCACCGACAGCAAGCCACACCATGGTCCAAAGATGCTCGGCTCTGTAGTTTTTAATTATAAAGCTTACACATCCACCAACTATAATAAAAAGCGATATCGCCCACAGATAGAAAGATACAGACTGATGGGCCTTTACGGCCTCATGAAACCGTGGAAAGACATGCCGAATGAGGAAAGAAGCCAATAAAGGCCCAAGAAGCAACGGCATAACCATACGGAAAATCATGAGGAACGATTCCCAAAAACTATATTCCGTATCTCCAATCATAGCAAGAACAAACGGACCTACTATGGCGACAAAAACGTTGCATAACAATGAGTAAGTAGCAAGTTTGGGAAGACTCCCGCCAAGCATGGCACAAATGACAGGAGCAGCCGTCGCAGTTGGGATGAATACGCATATAAATACTCCTTCCGCAACCGTATGGTTCAGCCAAACAATAGCCAGATACGACAGCACAGATAAAAGCATCTGGACTCCGAGAAGTACCCATTGAAACCGTCCGAGAGCTATGTGTCGGAAATCGAGTTTGCAATAGGTGATAAAAAGCATGGCAAAAATAAGATAAGGAGAAAGAAACTGCACATATCCCATCCAGGGATAAAATAAGAAGCCTCCTATCATAGCAATGGGAAGCATAAAAGGCTTAAGCCGATTTAACTTCTCAGTGGCCATCAATCCAAAGACTCAATAATTGACTTTACTTCATTAAATGTCTTTTCGGGAGCTTCATTCCAGAAATTCACATATTGGGATATATTATCAGCTTGCCCGGGAGTATCGCTTACAACCCTTACGACAGCAAACGGGACATTGCAGTCATGGCATGCATGAGCTATCGATGCCGACTCCATATCGCAAGCAAGCGCATCCGGGTAAATTTCCTTAATGAAATCCACCTCCTCAACCTTACTTATAAAACGGTCGCCGGAACAGATCAACCCGAAGCGCACATCTTCAGATGCGCCTCTGCGGCATGATTCAACCACCATATGATCCATAGCGAAGCGTTCCGGAAGTCCGTCCATATGCCCCCAGTTAGTACCGGGTCCACACCATACGTCATGATAAGCCGCTTCAGTTGCAACGAGAAGTGAACCAACCTTCATGGAGGCGTCAGCACCGCCGGCCACTCCTGAGTTGATGACAAGTTCGGGCTTGAAGTTCTCGATCATACGATAGGCGTTAAGCGCAGCACTTACTTTTCCTATACCGCATTTCATGACACACACTTGATGCTTTCCGATGTAGCCGGTATAAGCCTTTCGAGCATCTATT
Source organism: Muribaculaceae bacterium (assembly GCA_029068655.1). Classification (GTDB taxonomy): domain Bacteria; phylum Bacteroidota; class Bacteroidia; order Bacteroidales; family Muribaculaceae; genus Lepagella. The sequence goes on from JAIECF010000090.1 coordinate 31,564, forward strand.
TCCACTTCTTTCATGTCTTTCAGAAGAGGAATCAGAAGAGCCACTTCCTTATCCATGGCAGCCAATATTCCAATTTTCATTATAATTCTTGAATCGTGAAGTTATTTATTACAGAGAAGAAGGAAATAAAAAACAACATGTTTTTAGAAAAAACGGATAGATTCCTTAGATATTATCAAAATTTTGAGTAAATTTG
>JAIECF010000091.1 GCA_029068655.1 Muribaculaceae bacterium
ATTTTATTGCTGCCAATAATTCTTTCGAGTGGAATGTCAGATGCTCGAAGTGAGTTTCAGTTGGATGATACATTGGTACTCAATGGTCAAATGCAAGTCTTGCTGTTTTATTTCGCTAAGCCTTTTGTAAAAGCTTCTATAATAATTTTTATTGTTAATTCCGTTAGGACAAAATTTTCATTTAATTCATTTTTTATAATATTAGTTATAACAGTAATCTATTTCTTGTCTGAGGGAGGTAGAGCTATTATAATGGATGTAATGTTTGTTTTGTTTTATGTCCTTTATCAGAGTAGGCATTTAATTTCCAAAGCCGTAAAAAGAAATATAGTAAGGGCACTTATTATTATAACCTTATTGCCTATATTTGCCACAATAGAAAGAGGAAGCGATATATTTCGTTCTATATACTCTTATTATTGTGGCAGTCTTCAGTTTTTCTCTCAAGCATTAAGTATAAAAGCAGATTTATTTGAAGATTATTTGTTTGGCTTAGCATCCTTTCAAGGATTTATAAAACCTTTCACAGGAGTTCTACAAATAATAGGGATTGATAAACCTGAAATAGTTGAAGAGGCGTCAGACTTCATTCTTAATGCGCAAAATACGGTTTACGATATTGGTCCGGAAATGAAGTTAAATTATTTTTATACAACATTTGGATACACGTATAAGGACGCTGGAGTATTTGGTGTCATGTTAATACATTTATTATTTGGCTGTATTTGTAGGTTTGTAGATAACAAGGAAAAAGTTTGTAGAGGAAGTGTTAGGTGGTTGGCAATAAAAGCGACCATTTTCTTTTGTATTCTCTATACGATGTCTTACTTCCCCTTCGCAATGTATCTCCATACAATGACATTGATATATATATACTTAATAACAACAAAAGTATTCTCAAGAAAGAAAATGATTATTATTAAAACTCAATAACCTCCTAAGTAAGCTATGTATAATAAAATATATGTTTTTTCACCGACATCGCAAGCTACTGGTGGCACAGAATTATTGCAACAATTGACTGCAAAGTTAAGAGTGTTAGGTCAAAATGCTTTTATGGTATACACAACCTCTTATGATGGTTCTCCGGTTCAAAAGGTTTTTGGTCCCCGCTATAAGAATCCATATGTGACTGAGATAGAAGACGCGAAGGATAATATAATGATTGTTTCAGAGGCTGCGATGTATCTTCTTCTCAATTACAAGTACATACATAAATCTGTATGGTGGTTAAGTGTTGATTTTTATGGAGGATCCTTTAAACTACCTACTGATAGGTTACATAAAATTTTCTACAAGATAAGCGATAAGATTTATTCTTCTTTTGATAAGAAATGGATACATTTCGTTCAGTCGGAATATGCGTATAACTATTGTCTGAATGAACGTAATATACCTGTAAGCCAAATATTCAGACTCTCAGATTATTTAAGCAAGGACTTTATTCAAAATGGAAGAGAAAAGGATAAAGAAACGAAGAAGGAAGACAATATTCTGTATAATCCCAAGAAAGGAATAGAATTTACTAAAAAACTGATAGCTATAGCTCCCTCTTTAAATTGGATTCCTATCCAGAATATGACAGCTAAGGAGGTTTCTGAGTTAATGAATAAGAGTAAGGTGTACATAGATTTTGGTAATCATCCCGGTAAGGATCGAATTCCTCGAGAGGCTGCCATTTGTGGTTGTTGTGTTATAACAGGTTTACGAGGATCAGCAAATAACGATATAGATATACCAATTCCTTCAGCATATAAATTCTCTGAGAAAGATCCTAAAGAAATCATAAATATGATTGAATTAATATTGGACGATTATTCAAATAAAAGGTCTGATTATGAGAAGTATATAGAGAAGATACTTAAGGAAGAGATTGTATTCGAGAACGAAGTTATTGACTTTTTTACCAAAGATAGGCGTAAGGAAACAAAGATTAAGCAATGTTTTAGTACGGAAATAAAACGTAAAATACTAAAACCTATAATTTATTCTATGAAATTTGGTCCCACTTTATTCCGAAAATAACTATATAAACTACATAATAGAAGTCGATAGGTAAGTTATGTTGTAATAATTTAAAAGGGTTCTATGCAAATTAAGGAGAAGAAGCCAACTGTTGCTATATTAATGTCTACTTATAATGGGGAGAAGTATCTACGTCAACAGTTAGACAGTATATTTGCTCAAGAAGACGTTTCTATAAAGTTAATTGTTCGGGATGATGGTTCATCAGATAGAACAAGAGATATTCTGAATGAGTATAAAGGGATAACTGTAATGGCAGAAAATAATATTGGTTGTGAAGAAAGCTTTAAGAAACTTTTATACCTACCCATAGAAGCAGATTATTATGCATTTGCAGATCAAGATGATGTTTGGCATCCAAGGAAGTTGATTTCAGCTATAAATATTCTATCTAATACTGATGCCGAGTTGTATGTGTGTAACCTTATGCTCGCAGACGGAGATCTTAATCTTGAAAGGCCATTATTCTCAAAAAAGGATATAGAAAGAATAAATTATAAATTTAAGAATTATGTGTTAGGGAATCTTCATGGTTGTGTGCAAGTTTGGAGTGACAAGTTACATAACATTATACAGAGCTACGTCCCTTTAATAATGTATGGACATGATGCTTGGGTAAACGCAATAGCAAATATGGTGTATTCTACATATATTGACGAAAATTGCTATATAAACTATCGTTTACATGGTAACAATACAAGTGGATTAGCAAGGAATAACTATCAAAAGATAAAAAAGGGATTAACGAAATACTTACGTAGTAATAGTCCATCGAAGTATATATTATGTAAAGATTTATTGAAGGGATTTGGACACATGGTTGATATTAGCAATAAAAGATATGAAACTATATGTTTAATATCAAATTATAAGGATAGTCTAATAAATAAGATAAAATTATTGACTGCCAAATTTATTAATGTAACTGATTTTGAACATCGTTGTCTAAACTGGATAAGTATAATTATAAACAGATACTAGGATAACGTCTCGAAAAAGTTCATAAGAATAGATTATTGGGCGCCTTTTTATAGCAATATGGTAAGTACTAAGTTATATATGGTTTGTACTGCTATCTTCAATTTATTTAAACTGAAAATTCAACAGTATAAATATAATAATTGTGAATTATCGAATAGAATTAAATTATGTGGTAGAGTTAGATTCAAACTTGGCCGTAAAGCATTCATGAAGTTAAGTGAAGGATGTGTGGTGACAGGAGGAGCTTTCATTAATTGTTTAGGATGTCTAAGAGGTTCTTGTATACAAGTAGAAAATGGTGCTACTCTTCAGATTGGACGGAACTCTGGAATGTCTAATGTTTCTATTTGGGTGCGTGATAAAGTAATAATAGGAGATTATGTTACTATAGGAGCAGAAACCATTATTAATGATAGTAACAGTCATTGCATCAATTATCTAGAGCGGAGAGGAGAAAGGAAGAATGGTGTGGTTTTTCAGGAATTAAATATTAAAAGGGCTCCAATATATATCGAAAATGATGTATTTATAGGGGCAAGAAGTATTATTTGTAAAGGTGTAAGGATTGGTACGAGATCAGTTATTGCTGCAGGAAGTGTTGTTGTAAAAGATATTCCTAGTGACGAAGTTTGGGGTGGCAATCCTTGTAAATTTTTGAGAAAACTTGAAAATAATGTTTAATTCAGCATGTTGAGGTATTTTTTGAAATTAGAATAAAGAAATGATTGTAATAAAACTATGGGGAGGAACGGGAAATCAGCTATTTCAATATGCCTTTGGGTATATGCTTTCAAAAGATAATTATGATAATCTTGAATTTGATACAGCATTTTATAAAAATCAATCTACACATGTAGCTAAAAGATTTTATGTGACGAAGGTAATTTTCCCAAATTTCAACTTCAATTATTCTTTTACAAGACCAAAATTTTTGAAGATTATTGAAAATCGATATATAAGTCATGCCATAAGAAGATTAGGAGGAATCTACTTAAAGTTTCCTAAGTATAGTCTTTTTATAGAAAAACTGAGGCATTTTCATCCTCGGATTCCGTATATTAAAGAAAAGATTAATTACTATGATGGGTATTGGCAATCTGCAAAGTATTTTGAGAAATATCGGAAGGATTTATTAGAATTATTTTCTCCGACAGAAAGAATTATAAATTACGTGCGTGAATGGAGAGCGTCTTTGCCGTCTGAAAATATCGTAGGAGTTCATATTAGAAGAGGTGACTATGTCAAATCCAATAAACCGAATAAATTTTTACTTGGAATAGAGTATTACAAAAATGCTATAGATATACTTAGAGGAAAGTTGGATTCCCCATTATTCTGTATCTTCTCGGATGATATAGATTGGTGTAGAACTCAATTTCCCGAAATCGACGATATAATTTACGTTGAGAACAGAGTCGAAAATGGGGATATAATTGATTTATTTTCAATAGCGGCGTGTGAACATGGAATAATGTCCCTTAGTACATTTAGTTGGTGGGGAAATTGGCTGAGAAGAAATCAAAATGATGCAATTGTGGTATATCCGGAAAAAGTATATTTCAACGAATTTTTTATACCAGAAAATTGGATATGTATCAATAAATTAATGGACAGATTATAATTGAATAATGAAAACAGCTCTTATAACCGGCATTACTGGTCAAGATGGCTCGTACCTCGCTGAATTACTCATATCCAAAGGTTATGACGTGCACGGGACTATCCGTCGTTCATCGGTAGATTTCCGTGAACGTATCGCTCACCTCGAGGGTCACCCGCAGTTTCACCTCCACTACGCCGACCTCGGCGACTCGATGTCGATAATACAGGTACTCAACAAGGTTCGTCCGGACGAGGTCTATAACCTCGCGGCTCAGAGCCATGTGCAGGTGTCGTTCGACTCTCCGGAGTTTACAGCCGATGTGGACGCTACAGGTGTTCTCCGGCTGCTCGAAGGTATCCGCCAGTGCGGTCTTGCAGATACATGCCGTTTCTATCAGGCTTCTACCTCGGAGCTTTACGGAAAGGTGGAGGAGGTGCCGCAGAACGAGAATACTCCGTTCCATCCATATTCTCCATATGCGGTGGCGAAGCTCTATGGTTTCTGGATAGTGAAAGAATATCGCGAGGCCTATAATATGTTCGCATGCTCAGGCATCCTATTCAACCACGAGAGCGAACGTCGCGGCGAGACTTTCGTGACCCGCAAGATAACCCTGGCTGCGGCACGTATAGCTCAGGGGAAGCAGGAGAAACTTTATCTCGGCAATCTCGACTCTCTGCGTGACTGGGGCTACGCGAAGGACTACGTGGAGTGCATGTGGCTGATATTGCAGCAGCCGGAACCTGAGGACTACGTGATCGCGACGGGTGAGCAGCACTCCGTCCGCGAGTTCTGCCTCTATGCGTTTAAGCGTGTCGGTATCGAATTGGAGTTCGTTGGTGAGGGCGTGAACGAAAAAGGTATCGACAAGGCCACCGGCAAGGTTGTCATCGAAGTCTCCCCTGACTTCTACCGTCCCACGGACGTGGTCAACCTCTGGGGTGATCCGACTAAGGCAAAGAAGAAGCTTGGCTGGGATCCGACTAAGAAAACCTCCTTCGAACAGCTTGTCAACCTGATGGTAGACGCGGATATGGCGAAGGTAGCCGTGGAACGTGCCGGCGAGCAAGTCAAGCTCAACCTCGAGGAGTATCTTGAGAAAGGAATCGTTAAATAGTTTTCAGCGGTTTCAGCGAAAGAATTTTATGCGCTGACAACGACGACAACGATGAAAACGCAGACAACTCATCCAAAAGTATTTGTAACCGGCTTCTTCGACTTGCTCAATTCAGGACATGTGTCGTTCCTCAGGGAGGCGGCAGGGTACGGCGACCTTTACGTCGGGGTGGGGTCGGATTCTACATTCGAGGAACTAAAGGGACGTAAGCCTGTATGCTCGGAACAGGAACGGCGGTATATGGTGAGGGCCGTGCGGTATGTCAAGGACGCCTTCATAAATTCCGGTACGGGAATACTTGACTTCTTAGAAGAACTGGACAGCGTAAAGCCTGATGTCTTTGTGGTAAATTCTGATGGAGGAAACGACCTCAAGCGTAAACTCTGCGAATCCAGAGGTATTGAATACATAGCCTTAGGACAAAATAATCTCCGCAACATCAGTCCCTCAGCCTCTCTGCGTGATAGAAGCAGATTACCATATAGAATTGACATAGCCGGGACATGGATCGACCAGCCGTATGTATCGGAGCACGGGGCCGGGTGGGCGATAACTGCCTCCATCGAGCCGACACATGAGTTCATGGAGCGGGGCGGGATGTCGACGTCGACGCGCAACGCGGCGAGGAAGATATGGCCGATTGAACTTCCGGCATATAACGAGGAGATGCTCGCACGCATGCTTTTCTGCTTTGAGAACGATCCGGAAAACGAGGGGCACGTGTCGGGTGCACAGGATGCGATCGGAATCTGCGTGTCGGGACTGTCACGACACTACTATGACGGTCATTACTGGCCGGAACGGATAGAGACAGTATACGGCGAGGACATCATCTCATGGCTCGAGAGCCATGTATGCGTAGTGCCGATGTTCCCGCGCCGCCCGGGTTGCTCGGTAGTGGATGGGAAGGACATAAATCCTGAGAAAGTCAAGGCTCTTACAGATGCTGCCGCGCGTTGCTGGGACGCGATAATGGCTAAGGACCTCACGGCTTTCGCCGACTCCTTCCAAGCCTCCTTCGAGGCGCAGGTAGCAATGTTCCCGGCCATGATGCAACCGGGAGTGCAGGAATGGATCGACAGGGTAAGGCCACACGCCCTTGCATGGAAGATGCTCGGTGCCGGAGGGGGCGGCCATCTCCTATTAGTGGTCGACGCCATCCCTGAAGGATCCATTCCCATCAAAATCCGAAGACGGGACTGAATCCATACTTAATACTTTATACTCAATACTCTTTTGAATATGATGAAATCAAATTCAAAAATATACGTCGCCGGCCACCGCGGTATGGTTGGCTCCGCAATCGTCCGCGAGCTTAAGCGCCAGGGTTACACAAATATCATAACAAGAACCCATGCGGAACTCGATCTCATCGACCAGCAGGCCGTAAATGACTTCTTTGAGGCCGAAAAGCCGGAATACGTCTTCCTCGCGGCTGCGAAGGTCGGCGGTATCATCGCCAACTCTGAGCACCTGGCGGACTTCATGTACGACAACATGATGCTCGAGATGAACGTCATCCACGCCGCTTGGCGAAACGGTTGCAGAAAATTAGAGTTCCTCGGATCTTCCTGCATCTATCCCCGCATGGCGCCACAGCCGATGCCGGAGTCCTGCCTGCTGACCTCCGAGCTCGAGAAGACCAACGAGGCATATGCTCTGGCAAAGATATCGGGACTCAAGTACTGCGAGTACCTAAACCGCCAGTACGGAACGGACTACATATCCGTCATGCCGACCAACCTCTACGGACCCAACGACAACTACCATCCCGAGCACTCCCACGTGCTCCCGGCCCTCATACGCAGGTTTCACGAGGCGAAGGAGGCCGGGCTTACGGAAGTAACCTGCTGGGGCGACGGCTCTCCGCTGCGCGAGTTCCTCTATGTCGACGATCTGGCCAATCTCTGCGTCTTCCTGATGAACAACTATTCCGGCAACGAGACCGTCAATGCCGGAACCGGAAAGGAGCTCACGATAAAGGAGCTTACGGAACTGGTAGCCTCCATCGTCGGCTACGGGGGAAAGATCCTCTGGGACACGACGCGCCCCAACGGCACGCCGCGCAAGCTGCTTGACGTCAGCAAGGCCACCGGGCTCGGCTGGACGTATAAGACAGAACTTGCTGACGGCATCCGTCTCTCATATGAGGATTTCCTCAACAATCCCATACGGGTAGAAAGATAAATAAAGAGTTAATGATATCCTTAAAGGATAATATATGAAAATCCTATATATACATCAATATTTTCACACTCCTGATGAGCCGGGTGGAACACGTAGTTATTGGATTAGTAAGGAGCTCATTAGAAGAGGACATCAAGTGGTAATGGTTGCTTCTACCAACAAGAATCATCCTGAAGAAAAGGTAGAGATAATTGATGGAATAGAAGTGCATTATGTAAAAAACGACTATAATAACTACATGTCGAAAGTGCAGAAGGTACAGTCATTCCTTCGATTTATGAGGAAATCGATAAAGTACGCAAGCAAAATCAATGACGTTGACATTGTGTTCGCAACCTCTACACCACTTACTGTAGGAGCCGTGGCTCTTAAACTAAAAAAAACAAGAGGATTAAAATATGTATTTGAGGTAAGAGATCTATGGCCTGAATTCCCAATTCAGATTGGAGCAATTAAGAATCCTTTAGTCATAAAGGCTCTTCGAGCTTTTGAACGCAAAATTTATAAGAACTCAGAACACGTGGTAGCTCTGTCGCCAGGTATGCAGGACGGGGTGGTGTCTGCTGGTACGCCTGAGTCAAAGGTTACCATGATTCCCAATATGTCAAAACCCGATGAGTTTTATCCTCATGATCCAAATCTTGAAGTGGCAAAGCAATTTGGATTAGATAACCGGGAGTTCAATATAATTCACTTTGGATCTATGGGTCCTGCCAATGGTCTTAGTTACATCATTGAGACTGCGAAACTATGTCAAGACCAAGGACTAAGTGATGTTAAGTTTATATTCATGGGAGATGGTGCAACTCAGCCGATTTTGAAGAAAATGGTTGAAGAATATAAATTGACAAATGTGAAGTTCCTTGGGAATCATAAAATGTCAGTGGTAAGCGAGGTGGTGAACTTATGCGACCTTTCTATGACATCCTTCAAGAATCTTCCTATACTTGCGACTAACTCCCCCAATAAGCTTTTTGATTCTTTATCTGCCGGAAAACCAATTGTAGTCAATTCTGCCGGATGGACTAAGGACTTAGCCGAGAATGAAGAGTGTGGATTCTATGTTGATCCGGATAACCCTCAAGATTTCGTAGATAAGATAAAACTTTACAAGGACAATAAGGAACTTCTTGACAGATGGGAAAGGAACGCCCGCAGACTATCTGAAACGACATTCGATAAAGCCATCCTTTCAAGCAAAGTCGCCGATGTAATCGAAAAAGCTGCGAAATAGTTTTTACTTATTGAGGGAATCCTAATTCAAAAAGGTCCGCAAAGCCCGTGTCAAGATGGAGCGCGAATTCGACCATCAGATAGTAGTAGATGCCTACCTCGACTAAATCAATAAAATTATAAGAGAAAAAATTAAGTAAAAAATTAGTGTCGTTATCATAACTGTGTTGAGGACGCAGTCCGAAATATCTGACAGTAAATATAAAACCCTACCGCGACTTTTTCAAACGAACCCTTGATGTAGTAGCCTCTGGAGGCACCTTGCTTGTATTGGCAATTCCTCTGGCGGCAGTGACGGCCTGGCTCCACTTCGCAAACAAGGGAGCCGGTGCCTTCTTCTTTCAGGAACGCACTGGTATAATACATCCAGTCTTTACATAGCATAATAATTTTGATAATACATGTATAGAATCATACAGTTTATCCGGTATAAAATTCCCTTTATTTGGACCGCGATAGATTTTGGCAACAATCAAGTATTTCGTTTAAGATATGGACGTAAAATGAAATTACTGCCCGAATTGATTGACCGATTCAATTCTGGAGAAATTGTGTATTCGCTTGCTGCTGATTCGGATGTCGAGGATTTAACGAGTTTCTTTAGTTCTCAACCCAAGTCAGCTTTTGAATTCTTTAAACCACACGATTTTGATCGAATTTCATTAAGGGCTCTGATCAATCAGGAGTCCTTTATCATGACTATAGCAAGAACTGATGATCAAGTTGTGGGATATGCCTTTCTCCGTTGTTTTGCGAATGGTAAGTCATTCAGAGGGAAAATTGTGGATGTAAAGTACCGAGGTAAAGGTATTGCCAAGACTTTCGGCAAGCTTACTATGGAAATTGCTCAGACACTTGGCATAGGTTTATTCGGTACAATTTCGAAAAAGAATATCTCTTCCCTGGAATCCTCCAAATCCTCCAATACCATCAAGGTGATTAAAGAACTCCCAAACGATTACATACTCATCCGATATTTCCCTAAAGCTTAACATAAGTCGCTCTACTCACACGAACAACCTCCTAAATTCCCTCTTATCTCAAATCCAATCCTTATAATAACTTTCTTCTGAAATAGAACATTCAGTATCTGTCCAATGGCGTAGGTTGGTTGGGCAAAGAAATTAGCGTTAACTTTGCGGTCGTTAACCAAAACACCGAAAGTTATGATCTCAAGACAATCGCATTGAGTGAGAGCATAGGCAAGCTTGCTTGTACTATGCCGAACGTGTGGCGATACCTGTAAGGAGACAGCTTGAAGCGTTCTATGAGCGATACCAGCGCGAGGGCATTATTAAGCTTTGCTTAAAAGGGTCAAGGTTTAGGAGTCAAGCAGAATTGATGAAAATGGCGATAATGGAAAACGATGACAACATCTAATTTATCATTAATCTCTAATAATTCATCATTGATTGAAGGGCTGCTGCAAACCATAGAGTCGCTGGACTCTATGGTGCGTTCACTGCGCGAGGAACTCGTCTACGGGAAAAGGACGCGGAGCACGGCGTCGAGCGCAGGTACCTGATGGCTATGATCGAGGCCAAGGACAAGGACATCAGCCGCCTCACGCAGCAGATGGCGCAGCTTCTCGGCAAGGTGGACGCGCTGACAAAGGCTCTGGAAGACAAGTCGCTTCAGCTGGCCAATAGAAACAGGGATAAGTTCGGCAAAAAGACCAACCGCACCGGATCCAAAAAGAACATGCCCGGACGCGATGACGACCATGAGGACTACCCCGCATCATCGGATACGGAGACCGGACAGCAGCCGAAGGACAGCGCCGTCGAGAGCAACCCGCTTGACACACCGGAGTCAGATATAGAGAAGCCGATGGATCTCAGTGAGTTCGAACGTAAGTTCGGCAAGACGCGTACCGACAGCTATGAACCGGCGCATGCCGACCGCGTGGTGCTGTTCGACTGCGACCGCCCGCAGGTACGTGGTACGGTCATCAGAGAGACCATAAAGGAGGGGAGGTGGAGGGTGCGACGCGATTCGTCACCACACGCTTCGGAAACGTGCTCGGATCCAACGGCTCGGTGATACCCATA
>JAIECF010000092.1 GCA_029068655.1 Muribaculaceae bacterium
CTACTCCCCAGAGAGCTTTCTTTATAATGTCCGGGCCGATGTTGCTGTGATTGTTCGAATACATGGTAATTTTATTTTATATGTGAAACTATGATACAAATATAGTATATTTCCGGCAATTTAGCAAACTCTTTGCAACATTTCAGAATTTTCTCTCCTCATATATAAGGAATCTCTTAAAACATTGCAACATTCCGGATATAAAAACAGCAGCCATTTTCACAAATGACTGCCGCTAAGGGTTTTCCAAAATACTTTTCTAACCTAACATCATGAAACTAATTTCTTTCTTATATCTATTAAACAACCGACACCCCCGAAGGTTTAATCGGGAGTGTCGGATTTTCTTTTTTTTAGATTAGGGATTCCGGTCTCTCTAATCTTTTATTCTTGAAATTTTATCTTTATAGTAATCGCGAAGATCATTCCATCTGTAATAGGGACCGCTGACGGGTTTTGCAGGTAGACGCACTTCCTGCTCGTTGAGCAGACACTTCACCAGTACGTCTCCTTCATCATTGCGATAAAAGACAAGCTGGATATTGCCGGCCATCGGTATCAGGTCGTAGCTGCGCACTCCGGCAGCTTCCGCTTCCTCTATAGAGGCGAATTCCTTACCCAGATCGTCTATTTCGAGAAGCGTTATGAAGTTGATAAGAATACCGTCGTGGCCGTAGCGCAGGTTGACGCTCGGGCGAGTCGACATCATTGCTGTGTCGGTGCTCTCAATTATATTATTCAGCAGTTTGCGTTGGGTGTAAGGCATACGGCGCTCTGTCAGGGGCGTGTCGATGCTATGGAGCACCCATCCTGCATTGTCGCCTCTCCATGCCTCGCGCACTTCATCGACTGTGAAAACCTTATCGAGCATCCATGGTTGCCCGGTGTGGCCCTGCGTGTTGGCGAGAATCCAGTAGAGTTGAGGCATAAGACCGCGGGCCACGCTGTCGAGTGCGAACTGTTTGTCGCTTACCAGCCTGGTTAGGTATCCGTCCGGAACATGATGCTTTCCCCAATAAGGCCAGAGGGCAGTAGGGTTTGCCTTGTCTTTGATCTCCCATGCCGGTTTGTCGTCATAGTTCATGAAATACATATCGGCATAAGAGGCGTCGCTCTTTATGCTTACATCCGGCGCCACCTCGCGTATCCCCTGCAGTCCGTTTAGCATTGAGAGGATACAGCGTATCACAACAGTAGCCTTAGCATCTACTTGAGATGAGTCGCAGAATAGTTCCGGATAGTTGCGCGCCATACGCCGACCAATGGCCTGATGCTGGAGAGCACCTTTATCGGAGAGTTCGCCGAGACGTCCGCGAGACTGTTTTTCTATGTCACGCAAGACATCGAGCGTCTCTTGGCCGAGGGGTGTCAGTTTTCCGGCCTTTTCTGCCTTCTCAAGATTCCTCACGGGTGTAATGTAGTCATTCTCTCCGATAAGCCAGCGCGATCCATGACGGCCATAGTGCTCGAGATGGAAGGGCTTATATCCTGCCGGAGCAGGTGTCTGGGCCGGAGGTTCGCTCTCCGCATAAGGATAAGCCCGAAGATTGCCCGCGAGCTTATGGAAGTCCGTCTCCATATCAGCAGAGGGAAGCGTAGACAACGCCACTTGTGAATTAAACAATATGGCTGAGAGTATGATTACTGGTTTTATTGCTTTCATGGTAGTATTGGTGATCACTTCTTTATTACTTTTGCAGTGCGTGTACCCTCTTTGAGCAGGTAGATGCCCTGGGCCAGACGGTTGAAACCGGCGTAGTTGCCGATATAATGACCCTGAAGGTCGAAAATCCGGGCTGCCGGTGAGAAAGAGGCCGCCGCCTCTTCGATGGAGATGACCCCGGTGTGTTCCGTGTCGACGCGGAACAGGCGCAGGTTGCTGAAGAGAAACCAGTCAGCATCAGCTATCTTGTCTTTGCTGAAGCTTATCTTGAGTTTACCATCTTCTACATAGGTCATCAGATAGTTGGCGTAGTGGTCGGCGGATCTGGCGAAGACGTCGCTTGCCTCTTCCATGGTGTTGGGAGCTCCCCACCAGTAACCGTCGTGTGATTCTCCCATAAGCGATACTACGGGTTTTGACATCTCGTTGAGGTTGAACAGGGCGTTGAGTTCTTCGCTACCGTCTGCGTGACGGGATGCAGCCGTGGGGTGATCGCCATTGCGGTAGTAAGCCTGAGCATAAAGCATATACCAGCCGTTGTCAAGACCTTCCACTGTCTGGTAGATATTGAACTTGGAGTTGAACATCTCAGCTACGTTGGCGCGGACTACTATGTTGCCAAACCAGCCTGAGCTGTCACCGTTTTTCTTGAAGTCAGGGTTCTGGATCTTGTCGGTGAGTTCGTTGGCTTCGTTCATCAGGCCCTTATAATATGAGTCCATGGCTGTCTTGAGCACCGGGATGGCTGCTGCAATCTTCTCCATATCGTCAGCTTGCAGATCGGCTTCGGCTGCTTCTACGGCTACACGGAGGGCATCATAGCCCGTAACGTCGTCGAGCATGACTGTTCGCGCTTCCTTGATCATGGAGCGGAGGACGGCGATATTGCCGCTCACCATCTCTGCAGCATCGAGCACAACGGGCTCGCAGGTATAGGAAGGTGCGGAGATCTCCATTGCAGCTTCAGCGGGTTCAGCCTTGATTCTCACTATAGTCAATGAGTAAGGCTGGAATGTATAGCTGAATTTATCGGTGACGCCGCTTAAGGTAGACTGAACTGGTGATATTAGCTTGGGCATCGTGTAGGAGTTCTCGTCATAGAGAGATTCAGCCTTGAGAGTCTCGACGTTGGCGGTGCCTGCAATGTTCTTGGCGTTGAGGGCGAGTGTGAGGGGGAGTGGTGCTTTCTCTGCGTTGACGACCTTCACTACTATCTCTTCCTCTTCTGCATCGTAACCGGTGTGGGTGTTGATGCGGCCTCCCATAGCCTGAGTGAGATCGGCTGTGCAATAGAGCTGATCGTCGATGAAGGCCTCGACATGACCGTTCTTGAGCACGACCTTAAGTTTATACCAGCGGTTGTTCTCGATCCTTAACTTGGGTTGCTCGGAGATGAGTGCACCGCCACCGTTTGTTACGTTCTCGATACCCGCAGCAGTGTTGTTCCATCCGCCCACATTGAAGTGGTAGTAGTGATCCCAGTCGCCGTCATTGCAACCGAAGACGAGGAGGAATCCTTCGTTGCCGGAAGTTTTGCATGCCTCTACCTCGATGATTCCGTCGCGGAATGAAAGACCGTTCATTAGGGTGATGCATCGTGTCTTGTTAGGATCGTTCTGCTGGTATTCACCGTCGCCGGTCAGGGTCCATGTGCCTTGCATATCGGTCCATTCTCCACGTTTGTCGGCGAAATCGGATGAGTAAAGCACCTTGCCGTTGTGGTCTGAAACCTTGAAGTTGCGGAACTTGGCGGCTGTCGACCATGTGCCTATACCGGCGCGGCCGTTATAAGGCACACCCAGGCGCTCGCTCTGGAGCTCTCCTTTTATATTATAGGAAGGAACATTTTCGGAGAACATCTTCTGATTGTAGTAGGAGGCGCGACCGAAAGATTCTCCTGAGCGGAGCCAAAGGAGATTGCATCGCCAGTTGACAGCATTGCTGTTCTGGATGAGGGGTGCGTAAGAAGCCATCTTGACGATATCGGAGTTGCGCTCCATATCGATCATGAAGGAAGCCTCGGAGAGAGTGGCGTCCATATTGCCGTCACCCACGAAGGCGTTGGTGGCGTACTCCCCGACGTAGATGTTGTAATGACCGCGGGGTGTCTTGTCGAAGATGTTGCGGTTGTTGTAGAAGTATTCGGGATCCACATACCAGTGAGGGTCGATCATGTCTTCACCCAACCGGAGATTGAATTCCTCCGCGTGTTCGATACCCATTGTGTTGAGGTAGATGAGCTGAGGGTATTCGGCTTTCAATTTATTATATATATACTTGAAGTTTGCATCATAGCAGGCACCCCAGTTCTCGTTGCCGATCTCTACATATTTCAGAGGGAACGGTGCGGGATGACCGGCATCGGCACGAAGTTTAGCCCACTCGTTGGTGGCCGGATCGCCGATGGCATATTCGATCGCGTCCTTGATATCCTGATAGTAGGGGTCGAGGGCTTCGGCTCCGCTGACATATTCTTTATTCCAGCATGCGAGTCCTGTGTTGCCTACGAACATACATTCCATGCCTGTGTCTTCGCAGAACTGGAGGATCTCGTGGTAGCCCATACCCCAGGTGGAACGATACCCCCAGAGATCATATTCTCCGCGGCGTGTCATAGGATCGCCGAGGGTCTCTTTCCATTTCACGCGGTTTTCAAGAGTGATGCCTTCTACGATACATCCGCCGGGCCATCGCATGAATTTGGGTTTGAGGTCAGCAAGGAGCTGGGCCACATCCTTACGCATGCCGTTGGGACGCCCCTTGAAGGTGTCTTGAGGGAAAAGGGATACATAGTCTACATATATATTTCCGTTGCCGGAGAAGACGAGGGCGAAGTTTGCATCGCTGATGGTCTCCGGAGAGGTCATGACAGCTGTGTATTCTTTCCAATCGCCGGAGTTGTCTACTTCAAATTCTTTTTCATCAAGCACTTTGGAGCATGTGGCATCGTAGATCACGGCTTTGACTTTGCCGTCGTAGTCAGTGGTGTTGAGGTAGAAGCGGAGATCATATTTACCGTCTTTTTCAAGAGCTATACCCCAGTAGCCTGTGTTGATGAGACGGGCGCGGCTTCCATCTTTCGCACCGCTGATGGCCAGGTTCATGGCATTCGGGGTGTTATCATGGAGTGGTTTGGCGGGTGTTAAGACGTCGTGGGAGACAGAGCATCCTTCACTGTCTATGTTCCAGCCGGTCATCTTTTTCTTAGCGAAATCCCAATCTAAGGTCAGCTGATTCTCATCCCGGTGGCTCCACATCGCTGTGACTTTGTTGCTCTGGATCTTGAATTCGCTGAGTTTGTTGAAACCTCCGGGCATGACTTGCTCCTCAAATCCACGGTTTTGCAGGAGCTCGGCGTAAAGTCCGCCGTCGCCTGAATGGTTGATCTCCTCAAAGAAGATGCCGTACATGCCCGGGTTGACATCGTGTCCTTTGGTGCCTGCATCTACATAAAGAGTACCTTGCGCTGCCGCAGACATAGCTGAGGCCAGCATCATGCCTGCGGCTGCTGAATAAAGTTTCATCATAGGATTTTAAGTTGGATATAAAAGTATTATGGTTGAATATAAATAATATAGAAGTTAGCGCTGTAATAACTTACCTCAGATGCCTCTCCTTTACCAATCCGTGTCGGAATGCATGCAGAAGGTCTTTAAGCTCCTCTATCTGGCCCTGAAGCTCATGGCCTTTATCGGTATCGCGAACGCGGAGTCGCTTCGCGGACAATTCTACGATCTGCTTTGACCCTAAGATATCGGTGCCTTCCTTCACGGCCTTCTCAGCCGATTCGAAAGGTTCGTGCTGCACGAGCTCCAGTCCCCGGCTATGGTATACCAGTGTGTAACCGGCTATACCTGTAGTGGAATGATACGCTTTTGAAAATCCACCGTCGATGACGAGTAGCTTGCCGTTGGCACGCATCGGACTCTCTCCTTTAGCTGCCCTTACCGGCACATGCCCGTTGATGATATGACGATGCTCCCCTTCGACTCCGAATGCATCGAGAATGCCGTCGATTATCTTCTCGTCGTTGCGCAGCTTATAGTAGTTTCCCTTCTCTTCAGTATGGGTAGACGTGTCCTTTATGAAATACCGCTCGAAGGTGGCCATCTTCGACTTGTCGAAGAGCGGAGAGTCTTTTCCGCACCAAAGATACCAGTAATAGTCGATGGCAAACTGCTTTTTACTTTTTTCCGTATCGTCGTTGAAGGCAGCGCGCATCATCATACCGATACGGTGCATCAGCTCACGTCCGTTGTACTTCACTCCGTTCAGCTCCACATCCTTCAGGGTGCCGTCTTCATTGAGCGGCATTGAGGCGTGGAAAAGAAGATTGGAGTTATAGATGGCATACATGCACCCATGGGAGAGAAGGCACTGCACGTGGCGGTTGAGCTTGTCGCTCACCATAAACGAATGGTGAAGTTTCTCGACGAGCGATGCCTCTTCCTCTGTCAGTGCATAGGGATCCTCTGCCGATACGGTAGGAAAGTTCGTGTCTCTAAGCTCATATTCTTTACCCTCCAGATTGATCACACCTTTCTCGAGATTGAGCAGATGCAGCAGTTTCCTGTCTTCCATCTTCCATTCCGGGCGTCGGTCTATCGTCTGACCTTCGAGCTTGAACTGGATGATGCTTATGGCCTTATGCATTTTAGCCCACAGCTGGAGCGATTTTTCGTCGGGCGCGTGTTCGCCGTCCATGATATGCGGTCCGAATCCCTCGCAGGGGTCGTCGGCATAGGTCTCAAGCGCGAAAGTGGCGAGTGGCACAAGGTTGATGCCGTAGCCGTCTTCCAACGTAGCCATATTGCCATAGCGCAGAGATAACCTCAATACGTTGGCTATACATGCGTCGTTGCCGGCCGCAGCCCCCATCCAGAGCGCGTCATGGTTACCCCACTGGATATCGAATCTCTCATAAGCACACAGTGTGTCCATTATCAGGTGTGCCCCGGGACCCCGGTCGAAAATGTCGCCGAGGATATGAAGCTGGTCGATGCTCAGGCGCTGTATGACGTTGCACAGCGCGATAATGAAGTTGTCGGCCTGTCCGGTAGAGATGATCGTCTCGATTATACGGCGGAAATAGGCGTCCTTGTCATAGTCGGTGGGAGATTCATGAAGGAGTTCCTCGATTATATAGGCATACTCTTTCGGAAGAGCTTTCCTCACGCGCGAGCGCGTATATTTGGAGGATACGGATTGCAATACGAGGATCAGCTGATGCAGCGTCACGCTGTAGAAGTCATCCATATTGTCCTCTTCAGCCTTCGTATACTCTAATTTGCTCTCAGGATAATAGATGAGGGTGCAGAGATTGCGTATGTCCTGCTCCCTGAGGGAGGTCCCGAATATTTCAGTCACCTTGCGGCGTATGTTGCCTGATGCATTCCTGAGTATATGGGAGAAAGCTTCGTTCTCTCCATGAAGGTCCGCCACGAAATGCTCGGTTCCTTTCGGCAGGTTCTGGATAGCCTCGAGATTGATGATCTCCGTGCTCGCCGCCTGCACGTTGGGAAAGGTCTGCGAGAGAAGACTCAATATCCTCAGGTCTGTCTCCCGCTCCCTGTTTTCATTCCGCGCCTCTTTTATGTCTACTGCAACCGGCAGATCACTCCTGCGGTCCATACCACGTGGAATACATGTGATAGTTGTTGGCGATCTTTATGTTCATCTCCTTAGCCTTCTCCGGCTCTACCATCTTGACGAACTTCGCCGGACATCCGGCCCAGAGCTCGTGCTTGCCGATCTTGGTGTTGCTTAGCACTACGGAACCGGCAGCTACGATCGCTCCTTCTCCTACTACGGCATTGTCCATCACCACTGCTCCCATGCCTATCAGTGCGTAGTCTTCCACCTTGCATCCATGGAGCACTACGTTGTGGCCTACCGAGACATGATCGCCGATCTCGATCGTGGATTTCTCATAAAGAGTGTGCAGCACGCTGCCGTCCTGAATGTTGACTCCATTGCCTACACGGATGGAATTGACGTCGCCGCGAAGCACTGCTCCAAACCATATGCTGCATCCGTCGCCGATCACTACATCGCCTACCACTACTGCGTTAGCTGCAAGGAAACAATCCTTGCCTATCACGGGGGTAAATCCCCTTACTTCCTGTATTATTGCCATTGTTTTTCAGTTGTCAGTTATAAGTTGTCGTCTTTCAATTCATGCTGCATCATGATTCATCATGCTGCATCATGATATATCATGAATTTAGACTTTAATCTTTAATAATCAATCTTTGCTTTCAGCCACGTCGCCTCTTCCTGCGATAGGAGAGGGGAGAGCCGTTCCCAAATCTCTTCATTATATTTTTCCAGCCACTCCTTCTCATCAGGAGTCATTATATCCCATTCGATAAGACTCCTGTCAAAGGGAAACAGCGTCAGGTTGCGCCAGCGGTAGAAGTCTCCATACTCGTTGCTCTTCCACAGCTCTACAGCAAGCATGTTTTCGCAGCGGATACCGTATTTCCCCTCTATATATAGACCCGGTTCGTCGCTCATCACCATTCCCGGTTCCAGGGGTGCCGGTATCTCGTTCATGCGAATCTGTGCCGGCCCTTCGTGGCAGTTGATGAAGAATCCCACTCCATGCCCTGTACCATGGTAATATGCCTTCCCTTCGTTCCAGAGATATTGACGGGCGAGAATATCGAGCTGTGCGCCACGCGTCCCCCTGGGGAATGTGGCTCTTGCGAGCGCTATGCATCCTTTTAATACAAGGGTGAAGTCGTGCTTTTGTTCTTCTGTCGGTTCTCCACCTAAGGCTATGGTGCGTGTGATGTCGGTGGTGCCCTGACGATACTGGCCGCCGCTGTCTATTAGCAAGAGTCCCTTACCTCTCACCGGAACGTCGGTAGCGTCGCTCGGTTCATAGTGGACTATTGCTCCGTGTTCGTTCCATCCTACGATAGCCGCGAAACTCTCATCCACGCAGTCAGGGTCGGCAAGGCGGCATTCCCTTAGCTTGCGGGCTATACTCATCTCTGTAAGTTCCCCTTTTGGAAACTCCTCGTCGATCCATTTGAAGAGTTTCACGAGTGCCACTCCGTCTTTTTCCATGGCGGTTCGCCAGTGGGTGAGCATCGTCTCGTTTTTTACACTCTTTAGTTTAGCTACTCCCTTGCCTCCTTCAATAGCTGTGGGAATAGCTTCGGCTATGGAGACCGAAGTCAGTCCCGGGTCGATAAGAACACAGGTGGACGGTGGGATAGCCTCGGCAAAGCCGATGACTTCGTCGTATCCCCTCAGTTCTATATGGTATTTATTCAGAAACTCGCTTACTTCATCCGTCAGTTTCTCCTCTTTTATAAAGAGTAGTCTGTTACCCTCTTTGTCAAGATAGAGATAGGCGGGAAAGACGGGACTGAAAGCTACGTCGCCTGCGGTCCTGAGATTGGTGGTCCATGCGATGTCGTCGAGTGCCGACATCAGTATTGCGTCAGCTCCCTCCGCCGCTACTTCCTTTAAGATTCTTGCTATCTTTGAATCTACAGTCTCTCCTACTATTTCCTCATCATGAATGAAGAGAGGATTGAGCGGCTGCTCGGGGCGTTCCGGCCAGATGTAGTCAAACATAGGGAAATCTGTTGCGAAGTTCAGGCCTGCATCCACGAATGCATCGCGCATGCTTTCTGCTTCTGTGCTGCTGAACGTCATTCCATCGATGGCTACCACTGAATCCTTCGGCATCATTTCGGCCACATATTTCACGAGGTCTACACCTTCCGGACCATCCATAGGCATCATCTTGAATCCTGTCTCTTCAAGTTGCTGACGCGCCTGGATGAAGAAGCGGTTGTCGGTCCACACATAAGCAAGGTCGTTAGTTACTACTGCTATGCCGTTGGTCCCGTTTTCCGATTTGAATCCTGTGAGCCATTCCCTGCCGCGCCAATGAGCCGGAGGAATTTCGCTCTGGTGGGGATCTGTGCTGTTGATGATGCAGCAGTCTATGTCATGCTCTGCCATTACCTTGCGCAGGGCCTCAAGTCTCTCTTTTTCTATCTTTGCCATTATTTATCTTAATCAAGATTGAGACAGTCGGTCTATCAGTTTTTTATGTATTTCTTTTGCCCGTCGATTACGTATACTCCTTCCGGAAGTCTGATGCTTTCAGAGGCATCCTTCACTTTTCTTCCGTCGATGGTGTATACTCCGCGCCTGATACCTTCTAAGTCGGTTGCAGAGACTATCTTTACGCCGTCGGGCGTACCTATTACATTATAATAATAAATAAACGGCGCACTGTTGATGAATTCTCCGTTCCATGATCCGGAGAAAAGCCCTGATGCGAGTTTGAGGGCATAGCTGCCCGGCTGTGGTGTGACGCTGGTAATCTTTTCTCCATTCTCAACGATGGTAAGTATTATTTTGTCAGTATCATCGTCTCTGACGCCTGTGAGGCGGTAGACAGCGTCCGGCGAGATGTTGCCGTCTGAACCCACCGGATAGATAAAGCTTACTGCCTTGTCGTTGACAAACCAGAATTCTGGGTTTTCCGGTATGCTCAGTTCGAATGGAACGAATGTTTCTACCGGTCCTTCTGCCGGCGAAATCGAAGGTGCGTCTATGCGTGAGACTGTATAAGGATATATTATCTCTATGTTTGGATCCGCTGTCTCTTTTTTATCTCCGTCTCCACCGGAATAACGTATCCCCTCTGCGGCTCCCGCCTGGACGAAGAGGCCGTATTCTCCCTGTTCAGTGACGGGTTCCTCAAGTACTATCCTGATATAGTTGGCATTCGTCCCGTCTTCGTTCTTTCCTACTGTCACCATGACGGGATATATGTCAGGTGAGGCAAAACGGAAGAATTCAATTTTATCAGGACTTAGCAGTCTTGCCTCGTCATAGCCTGGAAACTCAAGTCGGAATTCCTTCAATTCTTTTGAAACCTGCTCGCTCGGCCATATGCGTTGTGGAACCAATATCTCGTAGTAAAGTTCCATGGCACCGATATAAGGCGATTGTGTTCCGCTGGTGAGCCAGAATCCTTCCGGTATGGTGATTTTATACTTCCCATTTGCTGTGCATGCATGTGGAAATGTGACTGCACCCATATTACTTTGCATATGGTCTATTGAAGCCCCGCTTACTCCTACCGTCTGAAGCGGTACATTATTGTCTTCAAGGTAAATGCATGCTTCTCCCTGGCAGTTTGGATTGACAGTCACATCATTCTTGAACATAAAGGATATTCTCTGCAGTCCTAACGGATAAGCGTTTGATCCAAGGTCTACCCGGCTGTCGGGCTGCGGATATACCGCTGTGACAGTTTCTGGTACACTTGATGTATCTGCATATGCTCTTATGGAAATCGGAAGAGAGAGCGTTGCCAGTGCAGCTGCTGCGACAAAGGTCTTTAGATTCATAATTTAGACTCGTTATATTATTCATATTGGACACAAATTTAATGTTTTTACGCGACTTTCCCAAATTTTTTTATCATTTTCTAAGTCTCCCGTGCGACTGCTTCTCATGTTTGCGG
>JAIECF010000093.1 GCA_029068655.1 Muribaculaceae bacterium
ATTCGCACAGGATTCAAACCTGTAACCTTCTGATCCGTAGTCAGATGCTCTATTCAGTTGAGCTAGCGAACCTCCTTATTTATGACCCCTCTCAGAATCACGATGCAAAATTACTGCTTTTTTTTGAACTATGCAAATTTTCCAGCTGTTTTTTTCGTCTGAAATGCAATTTTTTCAAAAATCATATCTGACTCCGGCCTCCCCAATCATATTCGGAATAGGTGGCACGGTCTTGACAATCTCGATCCATCCGCCTTTAACATGAGGCCATCGATCCTTGACCTTCTGAGCAAATTTCACAGTGACCGTTTCGATAAGAGCAACCCTGTCAGCCATTACAGATCGAAGCATTTCAAACACGTCGGCATATGAAACGGTGGAAGCCAAATCGTCTTTGTCGGCATCGAAAGAAGCCGCGTCAAGGCGCAGACGCACATTGACGCGGTATTGATTGCCGGTGACACTCTCTTCATGCATCACGCCATGATTGGCATAGAGCATCACGTCGCGCAACTGAATCTCAAACTCAGGCATCACAGACCGGAATTTTCGCTATGCGTTTTGCATGACGTCCTCCCTCAAACTCAGCCATAAGGTAGGCATCAACTATCTCACGCGCATCCTCAACAGAGATAAATCGGGCGGGAAGCACCAGGAAGTTGGCATCGTTGTGCTGGCGAGCGAGTGCGGCGAGTTCCGGCAACCAACAGAGTGCCGCGCGGATCTTCTGATGCTTGTTGAGAGTCATCTGAATGCCATTGCCGCTTCCGCACATTGCGATTCCAAAGTCGCAATCACCGTTTTCAACAGCTTTAGCTGCGGGATGAGCATAGTCGGCATAATCACAAGACTCCGGACTGAAAGTGCCGAAATCTACTGTTTCATAACCTTTTTCTTCTACATAAGGCTTGATGATCTGCTTTAGATCGTAAGCCGCATGATCAGATGCAAATGCTATTTTCATGATATCTGAGTTTAGTAAGTATTATAAGTTTTTGAGTATTTCGAATTGAAACTCTATTCAATTAAAAAATCATGCAGATGGCATTATATCAGCTGCCTCAACGTTATTTCCTTCATCGGAATCTTCATCTTGATCGACCTCATTTCGAGTTTTGTACCAAATAGCGTTAGTATGTTCGATGAAATCAAGAATCTCATCTCGACCATGCTTCTTCTCTGAAGAAGTCAGGAAGAGCGGAGGCAACTCCTCCCATCGCTGAAGAAGCTCCTTTCTAAAGAGAGCCATGTTATGGTCAGCTACTGCCCGGCTCACCTTATCTGCTTTTGTGAATACTATTGCGATCGGCACACCATTCTCCCCACAGAAATCGACAAACTGAAGATCTATCTTCTGAGGCTCGTGTCTGACATCAATGAGGACAAAAAGACATGCCATCTGGCTGCGCTCAAGAGCATAACCTTTTATCATTCGCGCAAACGAATCTCTTTGATCCTTTCCCCGGGCCGCATATCCGTAGCCTGGAAGGTCGACGATATACCATTGGCCATTATTTATCTTAAAATGGTTGATCAGAAGAGTTTTCCCCGGTTTCTGCGAAGTCTTGGCAAGTGAACCATTGTTAGTGAGCATATTTATGAGAGAAGACTTACCGACATTGGAACGTCCGATGAATGCATACTCAGGCACATCCGTAGCAGGGCACTGATTCACTTTCGCACTGCTGATCTCATATTTTGCGTTTTTAATTTCCATAGATTAAGATTTTGGTTGCATATTAGAAAAACAATCCATGGATGGCTTTTATTGCCTCGACCGTATCTTTTTCTTCCACGACAAAGGAAGAAGTCGTGTCAGAATTACCTTCTGAGCATGCGAGAGGCCTGATGCCTAAACGCAACAGGGTGTTGAGTATTCGGCCGTTGACTCCTTTAAGATTTCTTATCCCCTCTCCTACTACAGCGATAGTAGAAAGATTATCCTCAAAAGTAATACGCTCAAGCGCTCCGTCTATGAGCTCGGGAGCGAATTCCTCATTAAGGGCACGAGTGGCAACCTGCAGGTCAGCAGAAGCGATGGCAAACGAGAATTCATGATTCTCACCGGGTTGAGCAAGAAGGAACACACTGACTCCATTGCGAGCCAAAGCATTGTAGGCGCGAGTATTTATTCCCGCTACATTCTCAGTGAGATTGCCAGTAAGCCTGACAAGACAGGTATTTTTGATCGCAGTAACTCCCTTGACAGGATATTCTTTTGCGCAAGATGCATCAGAAATGAGAGTACCGGGTGCTGAAGGATTAAATGTATTGAGAATCCTGATTGGTATATTTTTATGAAAGACCGGATAAATCGTAGGCGGATATATTACCTTCGCACCAAATGTACACAGTTCCATACTCTCAATAAATGACATAGAAGGCAATACTATCGCATTCTTTATTATCCTGGGATCAGCGGTCATGAATCCATCTACGTCGGTCCATATGTCAAGCATATCGGCATCAAGAGCTGCGGCAATGAGAGCTGCGGTGTAGTCACTACCCCCACGCCCGAGATTAGTAATCTCACCGGTATCTCTATCCTGTGATATGAATCCTCCCGTTATATGCGGACCATTCTCAATTGAAGAAAATTCCTTTATGATCAGGTCGCGGGTAAGAACTGCGTCAGCTATGTTCTTGTCAAACCATTTCTCGGTCTTTATGAAATCAAGTGAATTGTGAAGATGAGCCTCGGAAATGATTCCGGCCACTATCGGAGCGGACATTCTCTCGCCCAGGCTTACTATTACATCAAGAGTCTTCTTCGGGAGATCACCGAGCAGTGAGACTCCCTCATAAGTGCGGCGCAATTCCTCGAGAAGGGTATTGACGACAGACAAAGTCGAAGTCTTTTTCTCGGGTCTGACCAACTCCTCTATTATCGCATGATGTCTTCTTGCTATAGCTTCGGCTTCTGCACTCCAGTCTCCACCGCGAGCAGCAAGATTGGCCGTAGCTATGAGTTTATCGGTCAGCCCACCAAGAGCCGACACTACCACTACCGTATCAGACGGCAAGGCCTCCACAATGCTTCTAACATTTTTAAGGCTTTCGACGGTACCAACCGAAGTGCCTCCGAATTTCAATACATTCATGGTGCAAAATTACAAAAAAAATATGATGTATCAAACCGAAACGGCTGCAGAGCGTTAAATATGTATAAATAATCTTGACTTAATCTATCTTACTATGAACACCGCAGTAAAAACCTACCTCGACTATGAGGGTTTTATCCAGGCTCTACGACAGGCTGAAGCAAAACGAATGCGCTTTCGGCCAAAAATCTCAGAAGAGACATCCGAACTTAAGTTTAATCCGATCACTCATGGCGATATGGAGAAGATCTTCCATTACCTTCAGATGGAGACAGGGCGTACTACCGATTTCTCCTATGCCGGCATTCTTATGTGGGTCGACTATTTCAGATATGAGTATGCAATTTCAGACGATACCCTTTTCATAAAGGGAGTGGTCGAGAATGATACAGATACACCCGCCTTTTCACTCCCCGTAGGGAAACTTCCCTTAAAGGATAGTCTGGAAAAGATACGTTCATATTGCCGCGCCCATGACATATCACCTGTGCTGTCGGCTGTTCCTGAATATGCCCTTGATGAGCTCGATTCTGCAGGAATTTCCTCGATAAATCCGTTGGAAGACTGGGGTGATTACCTTTATGATGCGAAAATGCTGTCTACCCTTACGGGCAAGAAAATGAGTAAGAAACGTAACCATGTAAATAAATTTGACTCTCTCTATCCGGAGAGCCGACTTGAGCCTCTTGATACGACCAATGTTGATAAGGCTATCGACTTCATGACTATCATAGATGCTGAGGGGGATGATGTACCTATGGCCGTAGAAGAGAGACGAATGACAAGAATTCTTCTCGATCTGATCAAGGAAGGCGATATACGTCTTGAAGGAGCTATCCTGATGGTCGGCGACAGAGTCGCAGCATTCACCATCGGCGATGTAAAGAACGACACCCTCTTCGTTCACGTAGAAAAAGCTTCACGTGCATTCGAAGGCTGCTATGAGAAAATAAATAAGGAATTCGCAGCAATGATGACCGCGCGGCATCCAGAGATCGTCTATATCAACCGCGAGGACGATTCCGGCGACGAAGGACTCCGAAAAGCTAAGCAGTCTTATCATCCTGTAGAAATACTCAGGAAATACAATATAGCTCTCTGAATTTTGCAGAATGGATTATTTTTGGTAATTTTGCATTAATAACAACGCGATAGCGTTCTCCTACAAAAATCCCAAAACATCCAAACATATGAGCGACGTACTTGTCATCATACCCACATACAATGAGATCGAGAACATCACTACGATGCTCCGCACTGTAATGAAGCTGCCAGACGGATTCGACGTACTGGTGATCGATGACGGCTCACCGGACGGCACAGCTGATGCTGTAAGGAAAGAAATGTCAGAATACCCTGATCGTATTCACCTTGAATGCAGAAGCGGAAAACTCGGACTTGGAACCGCCTACATACATGGCTTCAAATGGGCCCTTGAGAGGGATTACCAATATATTATAGAAATGGATGCCGACTTCTCGCATAATCCTGACGATCTGACCCGTCTTTACCATGAATGCAAAGACAGGGAAGCGGACGTGTGTGTGGGATCCCGCTATATAACCGGAGTCAACGTAGTCAATTGGCCGATGGGCCGGGTTTTGATGTCGTATTTCGCTTCCGCTTATGTACGTTTTATCACCCGCATGCCGCTTCGCGACTCAACTGCGGGCTACGTCTGCTACCGAAGAAGAGTGCTTGAAGCGATCGAGCTCGATAAAATCGAGTTCAAAGGCTACGCATTCCAGATAGAGATGAAGTTCAAATCATGGAAGAAGAAGTTCAAAGTGGTGGAGATACCTATAATTTTTGTCAATCGACAGCTGGGGACATCAAAGATGAACTCAAGTATCTTTGGAGAGGCGGTTTTCGGAGTGATCTCACTGAGATTGAAGGCTCTCTTAGGAAAACTCTAACATCCTTTGGATAACCGACATAATAATTCCCCGTTCATAATATAGGATCATGAACGGGGAATTATTCTTAGAAATATTATTCAGTCGCCCCTGTAATAAAGCTGAAGATAACAACGGGCTATAAAGTCGTGGAATCGAGCTACAAGCTCATGATCGTCACTGTCAGGAAAAACTGCATCAGGAAGCCATCCATTCTCACATATATATGAAAGCAGATCATGTGGGCATCTACCCCTTACAGTCAGAAGTTCAATAGCATGAGATGAAGCATAGGGGGCATCATACATAGGATTTAAGGGTGACTTTATACAGCGACAGATGTCCGGTGCTACAAGCAATCCTTTTTCCGGGTTTGCCATGATAACGAAATCACGACAATTCTTGAGTTGAACAAGATGCTCTTCACCGGATTTCCAACCGAGTTGCTCTATCAAGAACTTATTAAACGCCTCATAACCATCGATAAAAGTCAATGGTTCGCCTCCTGTCGCCTTGACCAGACGCAGGAAAGCGGGATGCGTCTCAGCCTGCTCTTTTCGTTCACGTTTGGAGGGAAGACGATGGTCAATGGTAAGATGCACCCACTCCCTGAGAAAAAACGCAAGTGGCCCGGTAGGCTGATGCTTTACAGCCTCTTGGAGAGCATCGGCGATTTCCTCATTTTTCTTTCCTTCGGCCATCTGCTCCGCGATCAGTTCATTTACAGTAAGTGCGAATGCCGGTCGGAGAAGCCAGCTATGCAGGTAAAGCCAGCTTCCCAAGCGCAGGATCATCTCCTGATCCTCTTCCGCATAGACATCGAGCTCATGAGCGAGATGATACCCTACAGGGACAGGAGAATTTTCGTAGACTTCCTCAAGCAATTCAAACCATATATCAGAAAGAGCAGTTATATCGGATCTGAACGGATATATGCATCTGTCGTCGGAATACATTGCTATAGCATACCATACGATGAATCCCACATCTTCCCGGTTAAGTTCATAATCAATATAATCCTCAGAGACGGAAAAGAAAGGTACCGGAGTGCCGTAAAGCCTTCGACATTCATCTGAAAAGCCATGCCAGAGGCCCGCATCTGCTATAACATCCTGATAATAACCTATAAGGCATAGGGCAGCCCGCTCTATGAGTGAATCATGGATTCCGGAGAATCGAGAATCCGCACGTGTCTTATCGATCAGTCTGAGAGTCAGGTCGTAGAAGTATCTGTCTGTCGATGTCTCCTCCGGGGCACAGGGCTGACCCAGAAGAAAAGTTTCAAACCTCAGCATAACACTTCTGATATTCTGTCCTGTGGAACCGTAACCTGACTGCCATCGGTCATATTCTTGACAGTGGCCGTGCCGTCGGCAAGTTCTGAATCGCCGATCAGCACCACATACTGAACTCCTTCTGAATTAGCGAACTGCATCTGTTTCTTCATCTTAGTGCAGTCAGGATAAAGCTGGGCAGAAATACCGGCGTCACGCAGATTCTTAATGCAACGCATTGCAGCCGCAGCTTCCTGCTTTCCAAAATTGATGAATAAGGCCTTAACACTTCCAGTTATCTCTTTCGGATAAAGATCGAGGGTATTAAGAACATCGTAGATTCTGTCCGCACCGAACGAAATGCCGACACCTGAAAGGCCGGATACACCAAACACTCCTGTGAGATTGTCGTAGCGGCCTCCTCCTGTTATGGAGCCTATCTCTACATCGAGAGCCTTAACCTCAATAATAGTGCCGGTATAATAGTTAAGTCCGCGTGCCAGAGAGACATCAAGCTCCACACCGCAGGAATGACCCAAATTCTCAAACCCGTCGAGTACTTCCCTCATTTCCTCAAATCCTTTCATGCCTATTTCACTTCCAGCGAGAAGAACAGAGAGTTTCTCGAGTTTCTCATCGTTTGATCCTGAAAGTTCAAGAAGCGGACGAAGAGCTTCGATCGCTTGCTCGCTCAGACCTTTCTCACGAAGCTCTGCATTTACATTGTCTATACCGATCTTATCTATCTTATCGATAGCCACAGTTATATCTACAATCTTATCGGCCTCTCCAATAGTCTCAGCAATTCCGGTGAGGATCTTGCGGTTGTTGACATGAATACATGTACGAATGCCGAGCTTGCCCATGACATGGTCAATCAGTGAAAGTAGCTCGATTTCATTTGCGAGGGAATCAGAGCCAACTACATCCGCGTCGCACTGATAAAACTCACGGTATCTCCCTTTCTGCGGACGGTCTGCGCGCCACACCGGCTGAATCTGAAACCTCTTGAAAGGCATCTGGATCTCATTGCGATGCTGCACCACAAATCTTGCGAAAGGAACTGTAAGGTCATATCGAAGTCCTTTTTCGCATAGTTGATTCGTGAGCCGAGGAAGATTATGGTCCTCCAGATCAGAAGGATTCACGTCTTTCATGAAATCACCGGAATTCAGTATCTTGAAGAGAAGCTTATCCCCTTCCTCTCCATACTTACCCATAAGGGTTGAAAGATTTTCCATTGCCGGCGTCTCGATCTGACGATAGCCGAAAAGACGGAAAGCCTCGCGAATGGTATCGAAGATATAGTTTCTTCTGGCCATTTCCACAGGAGAAAAGTCGCGGGTTCCTTTAGGTATGCTCGGTTTCTGTGCCATATTCTATATAGATGTTTTTTATTGTTTACGATTGTGTAGAAGCCATTTTTCGGAATACAGAAGGTGAATAACCAGTAAGATGCTTGAAGTATTTACCGAAAAATGACTGATTGGCGAAGTTAAGCTTATTAGAAATCTCTTGAATTGTAAGGGCCGACTCAGCCAGCATTATCTTCGCTTCCATAATCACATAATGGTCTATGAGCTCGCTTGCAGTATGACCGGTGATTTCCTTAGCAACCGCCGACAGATGTTTTGGTGTTACACACATACGGTCGGCGTAGAAAGCAACACTTCTTTCTTTTCTGAAGTTCTGAAGCACTTCTATAATAAATTTGGAGAGAATCTCTTCCTTACGAGTCTGCGGACGTTCGATCCCATCTTTAGAAACGTAATGCTTCTCAATAATCTCACAAAGTAATGCCTGAAGAAGATTACTGATTTTGGTCCTTTTCAAGGGTGAGTCCGGTGCCTTAAGTTTCTCACCTATGAGTTTCATGTAGGCTTGAATATCAAGAGAATGTTCGTCTGAGAGCAGACTGACAGATTCTATAGGATTGTGAATAAGAAGAGGAAGGAGACCGGAAATCTTCGGCATGATGGATTCGATCAACTCAAGGTTGCAACCAATCGCCATAATCTTCACCGGAGAACTTGAGCTAAGGGAATGCAAGAATTGATTAGGACTGAGAAGCATCAGGCTGTTTTTCGAAAACTTGTATTTTTTAACCCCTATGCCTACCTCACCTTCACCTTCAAGACAAAGACCTATCGTGAGTCCAAGCACTCGTATAGGTGCTTCAGTCCTATTGATGGCATTGTCAACTTCATAGTAGACTGCATACTTTTCCGGATTTGAATTGCCGGACCTGCGGCTGAAGAATCGAGAGATATCAGTTATGTCGTATGTCCTGTGAAAGTCGTTGTCTAATCTATCAGTTGTCATATATAGTCATTGAGTTATTTGGATGTTAAAGTTCAAATGAAAGCCTCAAGTTGATCTGGCGACGCGTAAGGTAATTGGGAACCGCATACTTTATTCCGTTTACATCGGTGACCCAATAATATCCGCTCACATTGGATATATCAAACAGATTGAAAACATCAAGAGCGAGGGATATATCCTTGAAGTGCCTCCAGAAGTTATATGATCTCACACCTTCTTGCTCACCCCCTACCAGACGATAGGAAAATCCTATATCGACTCTTTTATAGGCAGGAGCTCTGAAATAGTTAACGGAACGAGCCACATGGGGAGCTGTCATGGTAAGTCCATCTGAGAATATACCTCGTAGTGAGAACTTAAGCTTTGGGAATTTAGGGAAATAATCAGTAAAGAAGAGTCCGAGAGAATATCTCTGATCACTCGGAAGAGGAGTCTTGACTCCATCGAGTGTCTGACTGGTGTTCATCAGGGAGAAGGAAATCCAAGAGTCAGAACCTTCCACAAACTGTCCGAATAGCTTCATATCAAGTCCCATAACATGGCCTTTAGAATCGTTGATACTCGTGTAATCAATCTTTAGATTGTCATATTCATAAGAGATGAGCCGGGAAAGGGCCTTGAAATATGCCTCACCGGTAAGTTTGAAAGGTCGGTTCATCGCACGGAACGTATAATCTGATCCTATTATAAACTGAAGGCTACGGGGTGACTTTATCTCACGGTTTAACTGAATGAAACCATTTCCCAGTTCATCTGTCACTGTGGCACGGTATTCCTTATAGAAAGGAGACTGATAATAAAGTCCGACGGCAGCTCTGAATGTCAACCGGTTGTTGCTTATAGGAGCGATGCTGATATTGGCACGAGGAGACACAAGAAATTCCTTATTGAAATCCCAATATGAAAGGCGAAGACCAGCATTAAGAGTTATATAGGCTTTTGACGTTTCAAAATATAGAGCATCTTCCGCAAAGAGTGCAAATCTGTTAGCCTGCATATCCTGCCTTGATGATAGATTGTAGATCAGATGCACTCCTTCGGGCTGAGTTGGAAGTGAATAACCGGCTGAATCGCGCCACTCCCATTCTTTTGAACGGTCCCTGAAGGATTCATGCTGATAAGTGACACCATAGGTAATATTATTATTGCGAATCCTGGTAGTTCCGCGGAGCAGTCCTTGAATCACTGATGCGCGAAGACGATTGCGTGCATGCTCCATATACTTTCCAACACCGAGTTCTCCTCCTATAGCATCCTCTCCCCCGGTTCCGGCTTGACTTAGCCAGTACTCTCCCGATATATCATAACTAACCAGTTCATCAGTCAAGAATCCGGAAAGACCGAATGTGAAGGAAGTAGCTCTATTTTTTTTATAAGTGGCACTCAGCGCTCCAAGATAAGTCTGAAAACGGTCTTTCTCATAGCCGTCGAAATATACCTTGAATGATTTAGCATTCTCAGAAGTACCGAATGTCGTTTCTCTGTCGGTAGGGGTGAAATTATAATTGTTTAGTGCTATGTTGCCAAGGAAATTGAAGCTAACCTTGTCAGAACTCTTCCATGTCAAATTAGTCTGATAGTCAAAGTAACTCGGATCATACTCGCCTCTTGTCTCAAGACTACTCAAGATCGAATTATTCTTTTTAAACCTCACACCATGAAGCATAGATAACTTTCCGGAGTTCTGTCCTAAAGCGAGAGAGGCACCCATAAGGCTACCTGATACCTTTAGCTCGAAAGCCTCCGGATCACGGTAAGAAATGTCAAGAACAGAAGACATCTTATCAGCATAACGGGCCGGAAACCCCCCGGAGGAGAATTTAAGATTACCCACCATATCCGGATTAATGATGGAAAGACCTTCCTGCTGTCCGCTTTTCAACAATTGAGGTCGATATATCTCCACCCCATTGATATATACAGAGTTTTCATCAAATGTGCCCCCACGAACGGAATACTGAGATGTCATCTCATTATTAGAATTCACACCTGGCATTGTGGCTATAACTGCCTCCACACTGCCTCCACTCACATCAGGAGAAAGTTTGAACGACTCAGCATCAAAGGTCTGCATACCATTGATATTACTTCTGAATCCTTCCACCTGAACTTCATCAAGGAGTTTAGAATCTGTGTATAATCTAATATTTAGAGTGATATCCCCTTTTGCATCTATCAGCTTTCTATCTACAGTCTTATATCCTATACAGCTGAATACTATGTCTATTGTATCAGATTCAGCGACACTAAGGGAATACTTTCCTTCAAGATCAGTATTTGTTCCAATTGACGTACCTTTAATCTGAACCGTACCGAATTCAATAGGTTTATCTTCGCCATCTACAACTTTACCGTAAATGCGAACATTCTCCGCCATGGACAAGCAGAAACAAAAGGGTAACAGCATTGACAACAAAAGTCTTATTCCATTCATAACTATTAAACGTATGAATGGAGTGTATTCGTATATAGATTGGTCAATATTTCGGATAAGTAAAAAACACCATCTAGGCGTATACAAAAAAAACCGAACCTCATTTCTGAGATCCGGTCCTTAAGGCGGCGATTACCTACTCTCCCGCTTTCGCAGTACCATCGGCGTTACAAG
>JAIECF010000094.1 GCA_029068655.1 Muribaculaceae bacterium
GGGATAAATTGCGGGAAATTTGTTATTTTTGCAGTATGATAGAGAAAATTGAGAAATATTTCCCCGATCTGACTCAACGCCAGCGGGAACAGTTTGAGGCTATGATGACTCTATATCCTGAATGGAATGAGAAGATCAATGTTATAAGCCGCAAGGATATAGATAATCTGGAGGAGAGCCATCTTCTCCATAGTCTTGCGATCGGCAAGTTCATTCGGTTTACTCCGGGTTCTCATGTTCTTGATTTTGGTACCGGCGGAGGTTTGCCGGGACTTCCTCTTGCCGTGCTTTTTCCGGATGTTAGTTTCCATCTGATCGACAGGGTAGGAAAGAAACTTAAGGTTGCCGCTGACATAGCTGAAAAAATTGGTTTGACCAACGTGACATTTCAGCATGGCGACAGCGGAGAGTGTCATGATAAATTCGATTTTGTTGTCAGTCGGGCGGTTATGCCACAGCCTGATCTTGTGAAGCTGAGCAGGAAGAATGTTTCATCCGAACAGCACAACGCGCTTCCGAACGGTATAATAGCGTTGAAGGGAGGAGACCTTAGTTCCGAGCTAAAAGGAATGAACAATTCGGAGACTGTCGATTTATCAAATTATTTCGGAGATGATTTCTTCAAGACTAAGAAGATCGTGTATACTCCACTTTAATTTTAACTCACTATGTTGAAGGTAGCGAAATTTGGATTTTATATGTTCGGGATAAATACATATGTAGTATATGATCCTGAAATGAAGGAAGCGGCCGTTATTGATCCCGGAATGAGCCGTAAAGAAGAGTTCGAGGCAATAGAAAAGTTTATCGATAGGGAAGGCTTGACGGTGACCCATCTTATCAATACGCATCTGCATATAGATCATGCTATAGCCGACAATTGGGTAAAGGAGAAATACGGAGTTCCTGTTGAGGCGCATTCCGATGACGCTCCACTTGGTTTGTATCTTGCCCGTCAGGCGGAGATGTTCGGACTGCGAGGTATAGATGTAGCCGTGGAGATCGATAAAGAACTGAAGGAGGGCGATATCGTAAAGATCGGCGCCGGAGAGCTGAAAGTGCTCCATGTGCCCGGACATAGTCCGGGGAGCATTTGTCTCTATGACAGAAAGGATGATTTTGTCATTGTTGGAGATACTCTCTTCAAGGGAAGCATAGGGAGAACTGATCTTATGGGTGGCAACCACCGTCAGCTTGTTGATGCGATAAAGAATAAACTTCTTACCTTGCCGAGGGAGACCATGGTACTTTCCGGACACGGCGAAAAGTCAACTATAGGGCAAGAGTGGGATACTAATCCGTATCTGGTCTGAGGTTCAAGTAAAGAAGTATGGAAAATCAAATTAGGAAGTATGGAAGCGATAAGGACACGATTGATAAATCTAGTGGCTCTCAGTGCGGACTATTGCGGCACTGTTGAGAATTGCCGTGAAGTGGAACTTAAAGATCTCGTCGAGAGACTGCTCGGTCTACTGTCTCGCATATATTATGAATTTCATGATATTGATGGAGGCGACAACGATTCTCTCGATGATTGGGGAATAGGAGTCAGCGCTCATCTCGATGAGGAGCAATATGAAAATGTCAGGATTCAGTTGGCTGCCACATTTGGGGAAGAAGACACATATCTTGAGACATTTGAGAAGGACATGAAGTATTCCGATACTCCGATAGCTACAACTATCTCAGAAAATCTGGCTGATATTTATCAGCCTCTCTACGACTTCGTGGTGGAGGTTAGAGAAAGCGACGGTGAGAATCTTGAGGAGGCATACAGGGCCTGTAAGGATGGATTTCGGGAATACTGGTCTCAGACGCTCTGCAATGTCATGAGGGCGTTGAATGCAATTACTTAACCTAAAAACAGATAATTTATGATACAGCGACTGATGAGATGGATGGACAACTCTACGTGTAACTTCATGGCAGCCCAGACCATCTGTGAAGAACTTGACAAAGCTGGATTTATAAGGATAGATCCACGAGATGAATGGGATCTTGAGTGTGGAGGAAAATACTACGTGGTGAAGAACGACAGCGCTGTATTCGCGTTTGTCGTGGGAATCGATGCCCCGGGATATTCCGGATTCCGCATTATTTCCTCTCACAGCGATTCTCCCGGATTCAAATTAAAGCCTAACTGTGAGATATACGGTGAAGGGGGAGTAGTGAGCTTAAACGTGGAAAAATATGGAGGAGGCATTCTTTATACATGGTTTGACCGACCCCTTTCCATTTCCGGACGAGTAATGACTTTAGGCGGCGATGCTCTTCATCCGGAAATGACGACGGTAGATCTTAAGAAGCCGGTATGTACCATTCCGCATCTTGCCATTCACTTCAACCGGGAGGTCAATGAAGGCAATAAACTCAGTGTTCAAAAGGACATGAAGCCGGTTATCGGTTATTTTGATAAGGAGCAGATAGACTACTACAAAGGACATGGAGGTATAATCAAATGCCTCGTAGCTGAAAATCTCGGCATCCAACCTGAGGAAATCATCGACTACGAGCTGAATCTGTATCCTCTTGAGAAGGCACAGCTGATAGGTGCAAATCAGGAATATCTGCAATGCGGGCGCATCGACGATCTCAGCATGGCCTTCGCTTCGCTTGAAGCGTTGCTTCAGGAATGCGACACACCGTGTGGTGCAACCCGGGTCATGGCTGTTTTTGATAATGAGGAGACCGGAAGCGGAACAAAACAAGGCGCACACTCTCCCGTGCTCCGAATGATACTCGAGAGAATATGTATATGCGTAGGTTTCGGACCGCAGGCTTTCTATCGTACGATAGCTAATTCCTTTATGATCTCTGCCGACGACGCTCATGCTTGGCATCCCAACTATAATGAAAAGTATGACCCTACCAATCATCCCGTGATAGGGGGCGGCCCGGTAGTGAAGATCAATGCAAACTGCAAGTATATGACGGATGCTGACGGCGCGGCCGTTTTCCGTTCGCTATGCGATGAGGCTGGAGTCAAGTGCCAGTATTTCGTAAATCACTCGGATGTAGCCGGCGGGTCGACGCTCGGAAATATTCTTACCGGACAGCTCGATCTGCGCGGTGTGGATATGGGCGCCGCTATCTGGGCCATGCACTCAGCTGCTGAAACAGCGGGTGTTCAGGATCATCTGGATATAGTGAAAGTGTTCAGGAGATTTTTCAGTTAACCTTCGATAAAAATTAAGCCGTCTCGGATCTTCCGAGACGACTTCTTTTTTTTCAATATTTTTTTCCTCAGCTTGCCGGAGCAGGGCAATATCCATCTTCTACACAGATGTAGTGACTTGTTGGATGGTCGCATGCCGGACATTTTACGGGAGGCTCAGTGCCAACATATTCATATCCGCATACAAGGCAGTGCCAAGTGACAGGAGTCTCACGTTTCCAAAGGGTTCCTTTCTGAATCATGTCGAGGAACTTTGCGAAACGGTCGTAGTGGAATTTCTCCACAGATGCTATAGCCTCAAAGTGGGAAGCTATATCGTCGAAACCTTCCTCTTTGGCGGTCTTGGCAGCTGCCATATAGTATTCATAACCGCCCTCCATTTCTTCCTTCATTGCAGTCTGGATATTATCGACTGTCTTGCCAAGAAATCCCGCTTCTGTCTCAACCGAAGCTGTCACCTCAGTGTTCTCAAGCATCTTGAGGAAAACCTTAGCATGATGCAGCTCATTGTCTGCTGACTCACGGAAAATAACTCCTACCGGAAACAGACCTTCCTTATCGGCGATCTGCGAGTAGTAGAGATATCGTGCGTATGACTGTGTCTCGTTGAGATAAGAGGCACATATGAGTTTTTCTGTCTGTGTGCCTTTCAGACTTTTTACATTAGCCATTTCAATCAAGATTTTAATAAGTGAAGTATATCAGTATAAGACTGACCTCCTGGTTTCGGTCATTGTTTGTACATAAAACAATAAGGTGAACCAGTGGGTTCACCTTATTTGAAAAATAATTTAAACTTGTCTGAAAATCCCTTATTTCTGGAGAATATATGTGCGTCGAGGAGCTACAATGCCGGTGAGACGTCCCTTTTTTACATAGAACTCCTTACCATACACTTTATCAAGATATTTACCGTCGGGTAAAGATGTAGCGACGTCGAGGGGCTTTGACAGCCCACTTAGGTTTATAATGGCCGCGCCTTTCTTTCCACGGTTGACAGCGAGAACCTCGCCATCGGCACATGTCTGTATGTTTTCTGGCTCGCCGGCCATATCCTTACGGAAATGATTTACAGCCACTACTTCGGGGTGGAAGTATTCATCGTTGCCAGCTTCTCCAAGACGGTTGTTTCCCCAATAGTTATCGCGTGAAGATCCGGCCGGACGTGAGAAAAAGAGAGGCGTACCTTTATCGCGGGCTGTAAGGAACACCCATGCCGTGCGTATCTGGTCGTCGGTGAGATGAGCCGATTCGTGAGCGTTGCAGTATGTGTCATGGCTTTCAACCCAAGTAGTAAGAGTCTCCGGAGAAGCTGAATGACGCCAGTCTACGATATCCAGGTCTTTAGCAGTACCCTTTTCCAACATTTCTCGGAGTATCCATCCGTAGCTTGAAGCTGTCTGTCCGAAATATTCCTCATATTCTTTTTCGGGAACATTCTTGTCCTGAAGCACCTCTCCATAAACAAAAAGATCTTCATATGGGACGTTGAGCTTAACTCCTTTTACTGCTTTCTGCCCTGTGGCGACATCCCAGAAATCATTTTCCGTCACCCCGGAAGCGGTGTCGACAGGATCGGAATGCACCCCGATGTGCTTCGCTGTGTCATACCTGAATCCTCTTACGCCAAGATCAAGCAGGTCATTGACAAACTGCATGTAGTATTTCTGAAAATCTTTATTTTCTGTGTTTACATCGGGAAGGGCGCCTGAACCCCAAAGGGTGCACTGATACCTGTCATTATAGTCCTGCACCGGATTGAGGCCTTGAGAATGGTAAAGCTTGTCACGCCCGCCGGCGGCCTTCACAAGATCGTCGCTTACGGCGTCAACATCGAACGCTGTATGGTTTGGA
Source organism: Muribaculaceae bacterium (assembly GCA_029068655.1). Lineage (GTDB taxonomy): Bacteria > Bacteroidota > Bacteroidia > Bacteroidales > Muribaculaceae > Lepagella. The sequence continues at coordinate 5,030 of JAIECF010000094.1, forward strand.
AGAACGTCGACAATAACTCTCACATTATATTTAGCAGCAGAATCCATCATCTGTTTCATCTCTTCGCGTGAGCCTACGATATGGTTACCGACTTTCCAGTCGGTAGGCTGGTAGTAGAAATACCATTGACCTTCTTTCTCGTTTTCAGAAAAAAGCTTTCCTTGTGAGCCCTCAGGATTCCAGCATTGCTGTACGGGTGAAGTCTGCACCATTGAATAACCGGCATCGGCGATCTTCTTCATGTTTTCGGCAATATTCTTGAAATTCCAGCTCCATGCGTGAAGAATGGCCTCTGTGCCGGAGGGATGGATGTCTGAATATTTCGTAAAGCCTTTAGCCGGGGCTGCGTTTGCTGAAGCGGCGATAGCGGCTGCAGGAGTGAGAATGAAATATCTGTTCATTATTATTTAGGTTATATATTAGTTATCGAAATA
>JAIECF010000095.1 GCA_029068655.1 Muribaculaceae bacterium
CAATAATAGTATAATTTCATTATTTTCATTAGCTTTGCAACTGTTTCATTAACTTTGCCTCAAAAGAATATGTATATATTCCAGATTTCTTATACACTAAGAGTGCGTTGAATCCGCACCCTTTATAAGGCGGATTCAACATGTTCTTTTTTATTTCGTTTTTTTTCATTAATTTTGTAGAAAAAACAAAAGTACATGTATCCAATTTTGACGTTCATATTCGTATGTATCGCAACTTTAGGAATTTCCTTGCTTCTTCCTAAAAAGATTAAAGGTTGGAAGCATGACTTAGTTATGATTATTGTAGTCTCCACTCTCATTTTTATAGTTCAACTCATCTTTGGACCATTTTAAATACCTGATTATATGAGACCTATGAGAAAGACATCACGGCAGAAAGATGCCGCATGGGCTTTGGAAGTATTCGACAAGGCTCCTTTCGTGACAGTCAGTATGTCGCGTCAGGACGGCACGCCTTACGGGCTCCCCCTCTCGCTCGTCAGAAGCGATGAACTGACATTCTATTTCCATTGTGCATCTGAGGGAGAAAAGATCGACTGCCTGCGACACAGTCCGATAGTAAGCCTTTCCGCCGTCAGCAAATGTACTCCGAAATATGAAGAGAAAAAAAACAATTTTACTGAGTATTACCATTCGGCGATAGCTATCGGTAAAGCAGAATTCGTGGAAGACCAATATGAAAAGACTCTTGCTCTACGGTTGCTCTGCGAACGCTTTCTCCCCCAATATATGGATCATTTCGACGAAGCGATTGCCAGAAGTCTTGACCGTACCACGATCGTAAGGATAACACTTACCGAACCTCCTGTCGGCAAATCCAAACCCTAATTAATCAAGAGAAATCATGACAAAATCAAGGGCACTCCATATCATACTGGCACTACCAATTCTGTTTGCCTGCTCAAAAAAGGCGGCACCGGACCACACACAATTATACGAGGAGATCCGTCACGTCAATAAGATGGAGTTTGCTTCAATGGCTGTCACAAAGACAGTCAAGACCGAGCGTACCGACTGGTATAAGATCGGCAAACGTATTGCTGTATATTCTTTCGATACATATCTCAAAGCTTACATAGATCTTTATCAATTCGAGATGGAGGATATGGAATTTGATGAGGAAAACAAAACCGTCAAAGTAACGCTGCCTCCTGTTAACGTAGAAATTGCAGGAAGGGATATGGATATGAAAAAGGAATATGAAAACGTCGGTATGTTCCGCACTGAAATCGACTCTAAAGAAAGGGCTAAGATGAAAGAGAAGGCAAGCGAAGACCTTAAGAAGGAACTGAAAGGAAATCCGGAATATAAACAAAGACTTGAAGACACTGCAAGGAGAAAAGCCCGATCCTATTTCGAAAATCTATTTAAAAATGCAGGCTATACGGCTTTCATTCGCTTTAGCGACGAGATTACAGAAAGTGGAGATTTTAACATAAAAAACTATGATTAAGGCACTGAAATACATCATACCACTTATTTTGGCCGCTTCCATAGCTTTCCTTGGATGGCAACTCTATAGATATATGCTACGCCCTGAGGATATTGAAATTCTTCCATCTAAGCCCGGGGATGTGAAAGAAATGGCACGTCTTTGCTCTATGGAAATCTACAATGAGGTGTCGGTTCTTGATACAGTCAACTATAAAGTTATTTTTGCTGTCCAGAAACAAAGCGGCAGCATCTCATTTGACATGGAAAATCTACGTATCGACGACTCAGGAGACACCGTAAAAATCAACCTTCCACGCGAAATTGTAGAAGTCTACGAATCTAATGAGAAAAACGCATGGGAAGTAATCGATACAAAAGCTATTGGTCCAATGGCATTCCTTAGAAGCAACAAGCTTTCCTCGGCTGAAGAAAACCGCGTCAAAAGCAAGATAAAGGCAAAAGCAATACGACGCCTTTATAGCAACGGCACGGTCAGGCAAGCCAGAAAGGATGCTGTAGAAAATCTAAACCGCCTGATGGAAGCGGCATACCGAAAGCCTGTCATGGTTACAGATCCCACACCGGAAGGCAATTCAAAATAAAAAAAGCAGCTGTAATTTTAACCATCTATTTTACGTTAATACTACATTACCCTAAATAATATTACAAAATCTTAGATACTGACAATGACATCATTTATCATAGCTCTCATAGCATTAATTCTGGGATACTTCATATATGGAGGTCTTGTAGAAAAAGTGTTCCGTACGGATTCCTCCCGTCCTACCCCGGCCACGACAATGGCCGACGGAATCGACTATGTGGAGATGCCAACATGGAAGGTTTATCTCATACAGTTTCTCAACATCGCCGGTGTCGGCCCGATATTTGGCGCCATCATGGGTATAATGTATGGTCCGGCTGCATTTCTATGGATAGTGCTCGGAACCATCTTCGCGGGAGCTGTCCACGACTTCATTTCAGGCATGATATCCCTGAGGCTCGGAGGTAAGTCTCTCCCTGAGATCGTAGGCAGCGAGCTCGGCAAAAGAGTAAAGATCGTGATGAGCGTATTCACCTGCATTCTTCTTCTGATGGTGATAGCTGTCTTCGTGCGCACTCCGGCCAATCTGCTTGCGACACTCACGCCAGAGAACCTTAACGCCACGTTCTGGGCCACATGCATTTTTCTCTATTACATTCTTGCCACGCTCCTGCCGGTAGACAAACTTATCGGAAATCTATATCCTGTCTTCGGATTTGCTCTTCTTTTCATGGCCGTCGGCATCATGGGATACATGATATTCAACGCTGTTCCTATCCCAGATGGCTTTTCGGAAGGTATGTTCAACCGTCATCCTGCAGGTGAAGCAGCTCCCATCCTGCCTATGATGTTTATTTCTATAGCCTGCGGCGCTATTTCAGGTTTCCACGCCACTCAGAGTCCAATGATGGCCAGATGCCTTAACAATGAGAAGCATGGACGCAAGGTATTTTACGGAGCCATGATATCTGAAGGTATCGTCGCCCTAATCTGGGCAGCTGCCGCGATTGCCTTTACAGGCGGCTATGACAAACTGGCCGGATATATGGCGGAGAACGGTTCGGATGCCGGCATACTCGTTCACGATGTGTGTGTTTCCTGGCTCGGTAAGTTCGGAGGAATACTTGCAATTCTCGGAGTTATCGCGGCTCCTATCACAACGGGCGACACAGCGATGCGAAGCCTTCGCCTGATCATCGCCGACTCGATCGGGCTACAGCAGAAGAAATTCATCAAGCGACTGCTCGTAACCCTTCCTGTCGTGGGCATATGCTATCTGCTTCTAAACATTAATTTCGATGTACTCTGGAGATATTTCGCATGGTGCAACCAGACGCTCTCGATATTCACCTTGTGGGCATGCAGCGTTTATCTTGCACGCTTCCGCAAGGCATATATCATCACCATGATACCTGCGATGTTCATGACCGCCCTCTGCGTAAGCTTTATCTGCTACGCTCCTCTCGGAGCATATGTGGAAGGAGTAGGTCTCCCAATTATTGTGAGCGAAATCATAGGGCTCGTTGCCATGCTCGTATGCACATACCTCTTCTTCAGATGGCAACGAAGTCTTTCGCCGGAGCTGACCACAGCGGAATAATACTTTACATCCGATACATTGAAGGATCTTGAGTCTGACGGGTTAATTACACGGAAGGTTTATGCTGAAATACCGCCACGGGGTGAATATTCCTTTACCACTTTGGGAAAAAGCCTTAATCCGCTCATCGGCAATCTCGTGGCGAGGGCCATCGATAACTACGTAATTTTCCATAAGAAATGTTGATCTGGAATCCTTGGCACGGCTGCCATAAGATAAGCGAAGGGTGTGAGCATTGCTATATGTATTTCCTCGACAGTAAAAGAGGTGTTGATACGTCTATAGTAACTAAAACAGCCAACTTCAATCTACCTGTTCAACGTGACAGAAAAGGCAACTTCAAGTTGAAATACGGCATGCAGATTTATGTCTGTCTTTCTACCGATTTCTTTGTAGAAGAAGCAGACGAATGGCGGAAAGAAATATGGAGGATGATGCATCTCAGATCAGACATCGCATTCAGGATCTTGACAAAACGAGCGCATCGAATCAAGGAATGTCTCCCGGATGACTGGGGAGAGGGCTATCCGAACATCATGTTGTCGGTGACATGTGAAAACCAAAGACGTGCCGACGAACGGTTACCGATCCTGCTTTCCATCCCTGCCAAACACAAAGGTTTCATGGCAGCTCCATTTATCGGGGAAATTGACGCAGCTAAATATCTTGCTACCGGTCAAATCGAAGAAGTATTGTGCGGAGGTGAGAACTACGACGGTGCAAGGATGTGCAGATACGAATGGGTTGAGAACTTGGCAAAACAGTGCATCAAGAATGAAGTGACTTTCAATTTCATTGAGACAGGCACCACATTTGAAAAAGACGGAAAGACCTATCATATTCCATCAAAAAGAACACAGAGCATTCAAGCTTTCAACTCAGGACTCAGCAAAAGTTTCGGGAAACCTAAATTTGACCTTAAATCTCCATCAGGCACTCTCTTTGAAACAGAACCGTACACTCCATTTTTCCGGGAACATTGCAATACATGCGGCTCACGCCTTACTTGTAACGGTTGCTCCAACTGCGGCAACTGCGAAGTGACTTCCAATCCCATTCTTAAGTAAAAAAGATCGGCCTCAAGTTGGCCGATCCTGAAAAAGTGCTTGTCCGTTATTATTTTTCGACTTCCTTCACCCATTTTTCGATATCCGCGTCTGAGACATCATTCATCAGCAGACCTTTGCCAAACGTAAGGTCAGGATACTGTTCACGGAGTTTCTGCTCGCTGTTGATGATGTTACTTCCACCGGATGTCATAAATGGGACGATAGTCTTTCCTTTAAGATCATTCGACTCAATAAAGGTATTGATGATAGTAGGATGTGTGTTCCACCAGTTGGGATAGCCAAGGAAAACCACCGAGTATTCCGAAAGGTCAGTGACTGAATCCTTGAGTGCCGGACGGATGGAGAAATCACGCATCTCAACAGAGCTACGGGAAAGAGAGTCTCTCCAATCCAAATCGGCATCCGTATAAATTGATTCCGGCACAATCTCATAAACTGGGAATCCGGTGAGATCAGCGATTCTCTGAGCTGCTTTTGCTGTTACCCCACTTGCCGAAAAATAGCATATGATCGACTTGCTACCGGATGATTCTTCAGCATTGTTTTTTCCTGATTTTGACGAGCAGGCACATAATCCCATTACTGCCGTCAGAGCCATTATCATGGCTGACTTGATTGCTTTCATTTTCATACTTGCATATTATTATTTTCAGACTACAAATTTAACTAAAACCCATTAGAAATCCTAATGCAATTCATATAATGTCACGGTTCTTTCATTTAAAAAATCCTTGTACTTTCAGAATTCCTTATATTTTATAGCGATAAATACTCCTTGCGCAGAGGGCCTGTAT
>JAIECF010000096.1:0-7851 GCA_029068655.1 Muribaculaceae bacterium
ATTTATTTTTTCATGCTGATCATGGCATACGATATAGAACCTGACCTCTATACCTCCGCCCTCCGCTTGATTGTTGAGGAAGATTCCGACCCAGGATTTGAGACGAAAGTACTCTTCGTCAAGCCAGATACAAAGGTGATAGAGATGATAGTCTGCCCATTGGGCATGATCAGCTCCCTTTATGCCGCCACTGCGGGCCTCATCGATGAGCAAGTTGCCACAGTCAAAGGCTGTCTTACCGAGTTTATATGACATTGAGTCGAGCATCTGCCTCTCCTCCTCAGTGATCTCCACGTCGTTCATCACATTATTCATGAGCTCTTTCAGACCTGAAGCTTCTCTTATTATTGTCACATCATGTTGATTGCCATTATTCAAAACCTGCTCATCTCTACATATCAGGAAAATACACACGGCAATGGCGGTTATGCCCGACACAACGCCTATTACCCTGTAAAGGATTTTTCTTTGTCTATTGTATATTAGGGATTGATTAAGGAGTTCCGAGATTTCGCATACACTGGCCGGACGTTTATCGGGGTCTGATGAAAGGCATTTCCTCCATACTCCCTTAAACAGCCCTTTGCGGTCCATCTTCTCAATCAATATGCCAATGGAATATATGTCGACGGCAACAGAGGCTCCTGATTCGGAGTTGAAGTTCTCCGGAGCAGTGTAACCTATTGTGCCTCCCGGGAAGTCAAGTCTTTCAAAACCATTGCCACGACTTATCCCGAAATCAATGATCTTGACAAATCCGGAATGGGTGATCATTATATTCGACGGTTTCAGGTCGCAGTGGATAGTCTGACGCGAATGCATATAGTCAACGGCAGAGCACACCTGACGGATGATGTCAGAAATCTTACTTCCTTCTATAGACGCATGAGAGGCCAGATACTCAGTGAGAGTAAGGCCGTCGATATATTCCAGAATGATGGCTGTACCGATGTCCGGGACGTCTGCCATCGACATGGCTGCAACTATATTCTGATGATTCATGCCGGAGGTCACTTCAAATTCCTTCTGCAAAAGCCTCCTGTGAAAATCACTTGAACGGTATTCTCTTTTCAATCCCTTAATCGCAACCCGTCTCCCGCGATACAATCCGGAATAAACGACACACCATCCGCAATCAGATTCATGGATAAGACGTAGATCTGACCATATCTCCTCATCGATGACATAGTCAATAAAGGAAGTAAAAAACGAGTCCGTTCTTGTCTTATCCGTCATAATTCCTACTCGGCGCGCTGAGTATCTTTTCGCAGTGCAAAGTTAATGAAAAGCTGTAATATTTCGCGATACACTCTATACTTTTTTCATCATCGACCTATCATAAACTATGCTGATGCTTTATAATTTTGACGTTTTGAAGTCGGATATTGGGCATATAATAGTGTCTGCGGTGGAGGATGGAATATCTGACCACAGAAATGTCAAAATGTTATAAATTACTGACCCTACATGAATGCGGCCGCATGCCTGATTTTCGAGAGTCTTTCCAGGAAAGAGGGATTGGACATTGCTATCTGCTTGTTGTACTCCGTCTGAAGTCTAAGCCACAGGTCTGCCTCAATACCTAACGCAGCTTCCAAAAGAATGGCATATTCGGTAGTCACGGCCCGCTTGCCATTAAGAATCTCGTTCAAGACAGATACCGGAACTCCGATTTCCGCAGCGAGGGCTTTTTGAGTAATACCTCTATACTCAATTTCATCCTTTATCATTTCTCCAGGATGAATTGGATTGCTTGGATAAAGATTATTGGCTATCATATCCGGGGACTTGCCCTTAATTTTAACTTCCATATTATTAACTGTAATGGTTTGATAATTCTACGACATTGCATATCGTCAATATCGGCTTATCTTCATTTTCCGTTACCATGAATTCCACCCTATATTGATCGTTAACTCTTATTGAAGAGAGTCCGACTTTATCTCCTTTAAGCACTTCATAATTTAATGAATGTATTTTCCAAAGTTCCTCAATAGAAGACGATCCTTTCAAGAAATTTATCGCTTTTTGATATCGTCTGATGATATCCGGCTGATAACGATGTTTCTTGTCGGAACTCTTTCCATCTTCATAGAGTTTCCTAAGATAATCATATTCAAAAGTAACTATCATGCAATATATGTTTTAACATCGCAAATTTAGGAATTATTTTTCAAATTCGCAAATCTGATAATTTTTTTAAATGGAGAAGCAACCCTCAGCTTCGCCAAGACCTGAATAAGGCGATGAGGATTCTCTCAAAACCGTTTGCTTACCACAGGCGTTGATATTGCATATCCACTTAAACTTATATATGCCATGATACACGACATCATCTTCCTTATTCTCGGGCTCGCCCTCTTGGTAGTCGGAGCCAACTATGTGACAGACGGAGCCGTTGCCGTAGCGCGGCGGTTCAAGGTGTCAAACCTTATGATCGGACTGACAGTTTCGGCGGCGCTCTGGTTGCCATCGGCAATGCCCTCCCCGACCTCGTCACTTCGGTTACCGCCACTGTGAAGGGAGCGAGCGGGCTGGCATTGGGGAATATCGTTGGATCCTGTGTGATCAATGCGTTGCTGACCATCGGACTCAGCTCCCTCGTCATTCCTCTCAGGGCCGATTCCATCGGTTTTGTCGATTTCATAACTCTTGTGGGAGCGGCCGCGCTGCTCTGGATAGTACCGAGCTCGGTGAAAAGCAAGAGCATCGGACGCCTCTTCGGCATCATCCTCGCACTCCTCTACGTCGCCTACATGGTCTTCACCGTCATCAGAGGTTAAAAGTCTATCCTCTCACGAAGTAGAAACAAAAGATGTCCATTATAGCAGGATTTCTTCCTCCTGACTTCCTTTTAAGAAAAAGAAGAGATTGCTAAGAAAATTCAGAGAACAGAGAGTCCTTCCAGCGAGAATCATATGCTTTTTGACACACTGAAAAATCTTTTATGTTGAAATTTCTCAAAATCTTTTCATATGTAGACTATAATTTGTAACTTTGCATATCTATCTATTCTAAGCGTTCGACTATGGGTAAGATCTTATATTTTTTATGCTTCATATTATCAGTATTTCCTACTGATATTAATGAAAACAGAAGGCATGTCCATGTTATTCGAAGAGGAAGTAAAAAGTCTCATACAGGTCATACTGTTGCAAAGATATGGATAGAAGAAAAAGGCAAGATGAAGATCGAATGGTCTGAATTGTCTGCGGATGAAAACAAGGACATTATCAAGATTATCGAAGAGAACTACAAAGCAATCAACGAAAGAATTGATAGATTGTTTAAAGGTAAGAAAGTAGACATTTTGAAAATTACTAAAAAGAAATAAAATACTATGTGCAGATATACAGACACAATGTTGGGAATAAAAAAACTTGATTTCAACGAGAAGAGAGGGAAAATGGCAGTTTATCTTACTGATGGACGGGAGGTCATTGTACCCGTAGGTCTATTTCCCGAAATAAAGAAATTAAGCAAAACTCAAAGAGAGGACTATATGATTCTTGATGGTCAGTTCTTTTCATTCGAGGCTATCAGTAAAATTTTCTCAATCAAGGATATTCTTGGATTCTGACGTTTTAAACCGCCGCTCCTCCATCTCCCAGCCATCCCTGCGTGAAAAGATCCCTCAAAAATAAAAAATTCTGCGCCCTTCTGTCCGTTCTGAGCGCTCTTGAAAAAGAGAGGTCTGCGCCTAATCTCACATTTCCTGCAGACGCGAACTTTGAGGGCTTAGGCGCAGATCTGATTCTCAGCGCAGAACTGACAGATTCCCACAGATTTTTTTTTCTATGACTGCGTTCGGAGGCTGGGAAGCCTCCGTCCCATGGGCTACGCAGTCTATAAAGCACATGATACTTACGACCATCATGCACTCTGCTATAAGGAAAAAACCAATGGGGCATGACAGGCGTTGATATTGCATATCCACTTAAAAAATATCCACGCTATGATACACGACATCATCTTCCTCCTCTCACGAAGTAGAAACAAAAGATGTCCATTATAGCAGGATTTCTTCCTCCTGACTCCCTTTTGAGTCCATAAACATTACATAATAGATAGGCATATATAAAATCTTACCATCCTTACGCACTTCACGGGCGTTGCTAAAGACCACACCGGTTTCCAATCGATAATCCTTATTATCAAGCAGGCGGTTTAGCGCACTGTGGACTGTATAGTCTTTTCCTGACTTTACTTCGATGGCCATCCCAGATAGATTGCAATAATCATCAATCAGGAAATCGACTTCTCCGTTCTTCTTATTATCATAATAGTAGAGATTATGGCCGTGAGCCGCAAGCTCCATGGCGACGACAGACTCATAGACGCTTCCAAGATTGACACTGCATTCCGTATCCATCACCGGCTTTATATTGTTGCGATACAGTATTCCTGTCAACATGCCGACATCATTCAGATAAAGCTTCAGCAGATTCTTCACTCCTGACGCAATGAGCGGGAATGAAGGATTAGATATAGCCTTCACCTCCAGGGCAACTCCGGAGGCGGAAAGAAAATCAAATTCCTCCACATAATCACTGTGGCGACCCTTAGGCTTATTCTCTATTTCTTTATATACCACCCTCTTCTTATGACTCTCCATCGCAGAGGGAATCATCTCATATATCCTTTCTATATGGAGCCGATGCTCTAAGTCATACTTGGTGGCATCCGCTTCATAAAGCTTGTGTATGTCGGTCTGAATGGCTCTCACAGTCACCAGATTACGGGAATTGACAAACTCCTGAACCGCCTGCGGCATACCTCCTATGAGCAGGTAGCGCTTGAAGAGTCCCATTATATGGCGGTGCAATGATTCATCCAGACTCTGTCCGGATTCAAACAGACTTCGCATTCCGTCTATTGCTTCCTTACCTACATTGTTGGCAATCAGGAATTCCTCAAAGTCGAGTGGATACATGTGCATCAGGGTAAGCGAGCCCACCGGTATGGAGGTAGTATGCTTAAGGGTCAGTCCCAATAGACTCCCGCTTACGGCATAGGTATATCTTCCCTCCTGCCTCAAAAACTTCAGGAGGGTAAGAAGACGGGGATACTGCTGTATTTCGTCAAGAAATACCAATGTCTCGTTCTTAGTGCCAAGACGTTCTCCGGCGATGGAACTTAGCCTGAGATGAAACTCCTCTACGGAAGATACCGATTCAAACAGACGATCCGAGTCATAATCCTCGATCAGGTTGATTTCGACTACGTTACTGAATATCTTCGAAGCGACATGGTTGATAATGAATGACTTACCAGTCTGTCGGGCACCGGTCAACATCAGTATCTTATCTGATTTTGACGTAAAATGCTGATATATATCCTTTTCAATCTTTCGAAACAGCATATTCTGCACTTTTCCTATAAATTTAACCCTGCAAATATACACTTTTCCTTTGAAAAACACAAATAAATTCAGCACTTTTCCAAAAAATTGCATTTCTCAGAAATATTCACTATCTTTGTACTGCAAAAACAGTCGAACATTCGACTGTTTTTGCAGTACAAAGATTGGTTATACTTAATATACATCAAAATATGATAATAAAAAGAGAGCAATATCTAAAACAGTTACTGACCAAGCGCTGGAATGGTAAAGTCAAGATCATTACCGGAATCCGTCGATGCGGCAAGTCATTTCTCCTGTCTACCCTTTTTAAGGATCATCTTGAACAGGAAGGTGTGAAGAAAGACTGTTTTGTAGAGATATCTCTTGACAGGAAAGCCTTTATAAAATATAGGAATCCCAATGAGTTATATGATTATGTACTGTCAAAGACAGAGGATCAAAGCAAAAGATATTATGTTTTCATCGATGAGATTCAACTGTCGTTTAAAGTTAAGAATATGGATATCGACGAGAATCTGATTCCTGAGGAAGACAAGGATCTGCTCTACACTACATTTTACGACATTCTAAATGATCTTATGGCAAGGAGCAATCTTGACATCTATGTGACAGGGTCCAACTCCAAAATGCTGTCAAAGGATATCGTCACGAATTTTCGTGACCGCGGAACTGAGATCAAAGTATATCCGTTGTCTTTTTCAGAGTATTATCCCATAAGTGGATTGGAGAAGGCTGATGCTTTGGAAGAATACATGATATATGGCGGAATGCCTCTGGCTGTCATCGAAAACAGTGAGACCGAAAAGCGGAAATACCTTGCAGGTTTATATAAAAATGTATATATGAAGGATATAGTGGAACGTTATAGACTGAAAGATGACGAAGTCTTGGAAGCACTCATTGACACTTTGGCTTCTTCTATAGGTTCACTTACAAATCCACACAACCTTGCCAACGCAGCAGGTACTTTAATGCAACGAAGTACCTCCGACAACACAATAAAGAAATACCTTACTTTTCTGGAAGATGCATTCTTGTTTTTAGGGGCTAAAAGATATGATGTTAAAGGGAAACGGTATTTTGAAAATACCCTGAAATACTATTCCATGGATATTGGACTGAGAAATGCAAAATTAAATTTTCGGCAGCTGGACAGGGGACATCTTATGGAAAACATGATTTATCTTGAACTTATAAGCCGAGGTTACAATGTTGATGTTGGTGTTGTGGAAGTAACTCGTGTCAATAACCAAGGAAAGAAACAACAAGCACAGTATGAGATAGACTTTATAGTCAATACAGGAAAGGAAAAGATCTACATCCAGTCTGCTTTGAATTTAGACACGGAAGAAAAGAGGACTCAAGAGACATTCTCATTGAGAAATTCCGGAGACTTCTTCCGTAAGATTGTGATTGTAGGGGGAAACACGAAGCCATGGATAGATGACAACGGGATAACATATTTGGGAGTAATACCTTTTCTACTTGACTACACAATTCTTGATTCCTGATCAGGGTTGTAATATTTTCATTCTCCCTCGTGCCCTCAGCGTGTAGAAAAAACCGGATGCATATCACTATGCACCCGGTTTTACATTTTATATAAAGACGCTGTCCGCCCCGCTACCTGAGGCCCTGGAACCGCCCTGTGGAGTAAGGCGGACAGACTTAGTAATTGATCGTTATCTTATCGCCGTCTTCACGATGAGGTTGCCCTTGCGGAGGATGTAGACGGCCGGGGTCAGCTGTTTCAGTTGCTCGCGTGAGCAACCTTTCTTCAGCAGGATACCGTTCATGTCATATACATCTACGGAAGCATTCGGATCAGCAAAGATGGTCTCTACGCCTGAGAGGCTCGTGATCACGCACTCTGCAGTCAAGTCAGAACCGTCGACGGTAGAAACAGTGATGACGCAGGTTCCTTCCTTCTGCACCTTCACGTTTCCTTCGGCATCCACCGTTGCAATCGAGGTATCGCTCGACTCAAATGTCAGGGTCTTGTCGGATGCATCCTCCGGAAGCACGGTAGCCTTGATGGTAAACTCGCTGCCCTCTACGCCGCTCCATTCCTTCGGATCGATGGTCAGAGACTCTGCAAGTATCACATTGGCGATGACGTTAACTGTGCAGGTGGCGGTCTTGCCGTTGGAGGAGGCTACGGTGATAGTGGCGGTGCCGGCATTGACGGCTGTCACGACTCCGTCATTCGTTACTGTGGCTACAGAATTGTCTGAAGATGTCCATGTCACTGTCTTGTCGGTGGCGTCCGAAGGATTGACCGTCGCGGTAAGTGTGGCGCTCTCTCCTTCCGTGAGGCTCAGTTCTGTCTTGCTGATCTCTATCGAGGTTACAGAAACGATGTTGGAGGCTACAGTCACCGTACATGTCGCGGTCTTGCCATTAGCTGATGTGGCAGTGATTGTAGCGTTACCAACCTTGACAGCAGTAACGACACCCTTGTCTGAAACGGTAGCAACAGAAGCGTC
>JAIECF010000096.1:7951-13242 GCA_029068655.1 Muribaculaceae bacterium
GTCCAGGTCACTGTCTTGTCTGAGGCGCCTGAAGGATTGACCGTTGCGGTCAATGTGGCGCTCTCTCCTTCGGTAAGGTTCAGCTCAGTGTTGCTCAGCGTTATGCCGGTGACTGCGACGCCCACCCAGGCGGATGTGGAATCAAATTCCACATCCTTATCCTGACTGTCGATGAACATCACGTTGGAGAGTTCTACATTTCCGCCCGCAAAACTTTCGGAGACGGAGACATTCAGACCCACAAGCACACCGTCAGTTCCGGAGAACGGCCGATGGTTTGCTGAAAACGCACCCATAATCAGAGAACCGTCGGCGAGAACGTTGCTGTTGACCTTGAACTCACCGCCGTCGGCACGGCCGGAGAGGGTGATGTCGAGTTCTCCGTCGCTTCTCTTCACGGCCTGAAGTCCGGCGGGAAGTGTAACTTCCGTCTGGAAACCGTAATACTCCCGGGAGTTGTCGAGAACGAACTGTAGGGTCGCCGTCTTGCCGGGTTCCAGATCCGCCGGTTCAAGTGAGAATCTGTCGGCCGAAACCGCAAACGGAGCGATGATTGTCAGAAGGAACAGAATCGCTGTCAAATATTTCCTATTCATGTCACAATACTACTTTTAGGGTCTTGTCACCGGCCTTTACTACATAGAGGCCCGACGAGAGGTTGATTATTTCTATCGTATCCGAAGCCACGAGGGTCTTTACCAGTTGGCCGTCAAGAGTGTATACCTCGACTCTCCTGCCGGATGCGTTGGACACCTTGACACCGCCGGAAATCTTCTTGATCATGACAGCGTCACCGGCAGGTCCTTCAACGCCTGTGGACACTCCAGTTCCGGAGGCAAGCACATACTCGTTGGCTTCAGAGTCTGCGGCAAGAATGTTGAAGATCGTCAGCCCTTCGGCATCCGCATCGGTAATAATCTCGAATACAGGATCGTTGCCGGCGGCGAAAGCCTTGTTTCCAAGGTTGTAGAGAGCCAGGCGGATGTGGTTGTCATCGAGCTTCATTGTCTCCAGTGAATGGTTGACTGCACCTTCCAGTGCCTTCACCTCAATGTCCGTTCCCTCCGGAACGATGATGTCGGCCTGAAGAGCCACATATTCTCTGCTGCTGTCAAGGGTGACGGCTACTGAGTTCCTGCCGTCGTCGGTCCTCTTCATTCTTCCGGTCACGAGTGCGTCAGTAGTCTCTTCAATGTTTTCGGAAGCACGTACACGCTGGCGCACTGATGATGCGGCAGGCTGGGCAAGGGCGATCCTTACTGCTGCCGAAGCGTCCGCGAAGGTGATGTTGCCGTCCTCGCTCTCGTTAGCGTTGGCGCCGGCGGTATAGAACTCGGTCCATTCGGCCTTGTCCCAGCCTTCCGGAGCCGTCTTCTTCTTCACTACATAGTTGGTGATATCCACTGCATCGGTGATTGTGATGTCACCGCTCCAGTTGGCATCGCCAAGCTGAGGATAGCACCTGAGGGCACACTCGGTGGCGACGTCACCGCAGGATGCCGTGATAGTCACCTTGCCTACTCCTACGACCGTAACCTCGCCATTGCTGTCGACTGTAGCGATCGTCTCGTCGCTCGATGTCCATGTAACCTTCTTGTCGTCGGCATTGTCAGGATTGACGGTTGCCTTCAGTTCCTTTGTCTGACCT
Source organism: Muribaculaceae bacterium (assembly GCA_029068655.1). GTDB lineage: Bacteria > Bacteroidota > Bacteroidia > Bacteroidales > Muribaculaceae > Lepagella. The sequence goes on from JAIECF010000096.1 coordinate 9,600, forward strand.
ATATAGGTATCGGCTTTTGTCTCTGAAAGGGTGATCGACTCCACGGGGCGGCGTCCGTCAGTGAGGATCTTGAGGGCGCCGGTGCATCCTTCGGGGAGAAGGAGGGAGTAGCCGTCGAATGAGGAAATCAGTTCCTTGTCGTCGAGAAGGATCGAGGTCACATTCACTCCGGGTTCGGGGTTGATGAAGACACGGTTGGCACCGCCATCGGCACCGGCCATGAGCTGTGCGCCGTCGAACATGGATGCGAAGTTCTGCACGCTCTTCGCGCGGGCCGCGGCGCGGCGCATTGCACGTGCCGGGGTGATCTCGCCGCTCTGCTGGGCGGCCGCCTCCTGGGCTGCCTCCAGCTCATCCTCCTTAAGCATATCCTGATACTCGGTCTCTGCAGCGTTTGTTACGTTGACTCCGGGATCGATACTTACCTGGATGGTATTTTTCGTGTTCTCGAACTTACCCCACTGCGGTGCTGTAAGGTATTTACGGAAGCTGAGAGTCGGAATAGTCAGGGTCACGTAGCGGTAGCGCACATCGTTGAATGCGCCGCTCGCTGCTTCAGGAGCTTCAACAGCCGCGCAGCTGAGGTTGGCGAGCTTGCGGTCGCTGCTCAGGACATTGGCACCGACACTTGCAGTTGACGCCGGCATTGACACAGAGATAAGGCGCGGACAGTTGGAGAAGAGGTTTGATCCGACGCTTGTCAGAGTCCCGGGAAGTGTCGCGCTGACAAGACGGCGGTTGTTGCTGAAGGCGTCGTCGCCGATCTCAGCCACCTCGGATGCGAAGTCGATGTTGCGGAGGGCAGTACCACTGAAAGCAGAGTTTCCAATTGATTCCACGGAAACTGGCAGAAGTACTTCGTCGAGTTCCGTACATCCGGAGAAGAGACCATCGTAAATTGTGTTGACGGCAGTTGCGCTGAGGTCGGCGCGCTCAAGAAGAGTACAGTTGCTGAAGGCATTGCCCCCTATTTCTGTAAGGAGAGGGCCTGCTACAACCTCGGTCATTCCGCTGTTGGAGAATGCCTCGTAGCCTATAGACTCGAGTGCGGCGGGAAGAGTCTTGATATTAACACCCTGGCAACCGGAGAACGCATGGTTGCCGATTGTCTTGACCGTTGCCGGAAGCGCAGTGAGCTGGAGGAGACGGCAATCATTGAAAGCACCATTGCCGATTGTCTCAAGATTGGAAGGTAACACGATGCTTGTGATCAGGGAACCGGCGAACTGGTACTCCGGTAGAGCGGTTACGTTGGTCACCTCACTGATATCGAGGTCGGTCAGAGAGACCATGTTTTCCTTAATCACGCGGAGATCGGTGTCGGAAAGAGGTCCGTTCACCTTCATCTTTGTGACAACGGAAGGCATGTAGCCTGACTGGATACGGATTTCCTCGGCAAGGCTGTATGTGCCGTCGAGGTATATTGTCACCTCAGACTGACCATCCTCGATGATGCGGTCGATCTGTTTCCACCGTGCGTTGGTGTTGTAGGTGTCGTGGCGACCCTGGTTGACGATAAGCGTCAGCTGGTCGTTCTGCTCGGAAGTCAGGGGGAACGCACCCGAAAGCGTCGGAGGCATATGGGCCTTCAGGCGGATGGTATAGAGTTTCTCGAAGTCAAAGGCATCTGCGGCTATATCTTTGATCATGCTGCCGAGAGTGAGCGTGGAGGGAATACCGCAGCTCTCAGAACCGAGAGTCTCCACCTTATCGGGAACTACGAGTTCACTGATGTAGCAACCGCTAAAAGCATAGTTTCCTATTGCAGTCACTGTAGAAGGGAGTATTACCGAACTGATATAGCTATGGTCCCAATTCTCATTTCCGAATGCAAATTCTCCAATCTCCTTAAGGCCTTCGGAGAAAACCATGACCTTTGGATTGCTTATGTTATTTTCGAAGAACGCATGGTCAGGAATTGTCGTAACACCCTTCCCTATCGAAAGGTTGGTTATGCTCTGGTATGCAAATGCACCGGATCCGATATTTTTTACTCCGTCAGGAATGACAAGTTTGGATATCTTACCTTTTACTTTACCATAATTCTCTATGTACACATCTCCCATGAATGCTACTGCTCCGATTGTCTCAAGAGTTGAAGGGAACGTAATCTCATCAATTGTTACACAATATTGAAATGCACCTACGCCTATAGTCTTAAGACTTAGAGGGAAATAAATCTTGTCGAGTTTGAGGCACCCCTTGAAGAGATTGTCGTCAAGATAGTCGATGTCAGCTACCAATACAGCTTTCTCAAGAGAGGTGCAGTTTTCAAATACACCTTTTGCCTTCGTACTGATAGTCATACCCCATGCATCTGTTTCAGCTTCAAGTGGAGTCATCTCTCCGAGAGCAGTAAGACCTTCGGGTAGTACTATCTCAGTGATGGAAGAGCATCCTTTATATGCTCCGTCCTCTATCTTCTTTAGGCCGGAGGGGAATAATGGATTCTCGAGAAGTTCGCAGCCTTCGAAGGCGGACTCGCCGATCTCCTCGAGCCCTGCGGGGAGAATGACGGAGAAAAGTTCCTTGTTGTTGTAGAAGGCATAGGCGCCGATACGCTTGATGGAACGCGGCAATTCTATCTCATCCTTGAACTGCAGACCGTAGTTGATGTAATCGGGAATTTCGGTTATACCATCAGGGAGTTCGGGAGTTACCATCTGTACACCGCCTACGTATGGTTTACTGTTCCAATAAGGGTTGGCGTAGAGGTTTCCGAGCTTGACGTTGGCATACCATTTTGTCCAGTCGGTGAAATTCACCTTTTCTATCGATTCTATCAAACCAGAGAAAGCATCAGCCTCTATCTCCTCGATAGTCGATGGAATTGTCAGTGTATCAATATGTACATCTCCAGCTCCATCCATTGCACCAAACACATCGGCAGGTATTTTTGTGACACCTTCAGGGATCTCATACGACATTCCCCTATAAATAGGTACGAAATAGAGTGTTTTCCCTTTGTCGGTAAGGATTGTTCCGTCCGCCATAAATGTGGTGGTTGCCGGATCAAAGGTCCTTACATTACAATTCAGAGCTGTGCAGTCAAGACCTTCGGGAGCGAATACATACCGTGCACTACCATATTCTCCGAAAATATTGGAACCGAACTTCACATTTGGTGATTGAATAACAAATAATTTAAGATTATTGCAACCGCTGAAAGCGCACTCCCCAATTGAAGTTACCGAGTTGGGGATCTCTACAGAGGTGAGGGAGGTGCCAGAGAAAGCATAATCTCCTATCGAAATCTCAGAGTTAGGGAACGCCACAGATGTGAGTGCGGAGCAATTTTGGAAAGCACCTTCTCCAATCGAAGTCACAGAGTTGGGGATCACAACGGAGGTGAGGGAGGAGCAATAGTAGAAAGCTTGATAGCCTATTGAAGTCACCGAGTTGGGAATCTCTACTGAGGTGAGGGAAATGCACTGACGGAAAACACCTTCTCCAATCGAAGTCACCGAGTTGGGGATTGCTACCGAGGTGAGGGAGGTACAATCACTGAAAGTATGACTTCCAATCGAAGTCACCGAGTTAGGAATCACTACTGAGGTGAGGGAAGAACAACCATAGAAAGCATAGTCTCCAATCGAAGTCACAGAGTTGGGGATCTCAACAGAGGTCAGGGAGGTGCAATAGT
>JAIECF010000096.1:13342-14808 GCA_029068655.1 Muribaculaceae bacterium
ACAACCATAGAAAGCATAGTCTCCAATCGAAGTCACAGAGTTGGGGATCTCAACAGAGGTCAGGGAGGTGCAATAGTAGAAAGCTTGATGGCCTATTAAAGTCACCGGATAGGACTGACCTTCGTATTCCACTGATGAAGGAATCACGATATCACCAGAATATTTGTTAGCTTCCTGTGAATATGTAACGTATACTCCATTATACGCCTGGGATTCATTGTCCCATTGGAGCTCGTAGTAGATTCCGCCTGATTCGAAGGCGGATAGTCGCGCCGGTAGCAGGAATGCCAGCGTGACAAGTAGAAACAATAGTTTTTGTTTCATAAGCATGAATGTTTTTAGTTAGTTTATTAATTGTTATTTTATTTTTATCTGCAAATACAGCTACTTTATAGAGTGTTCAGTTCTATGTATCAAAATCATGACTATATCATAAATCGCCTCTCCGAGGCTACTGAGCTTTTGTCGGGGAAACCCCGGACTGAAGTCCGGGGTTTTGGCATAATGGCAGCTCTCCGAGCTGCTAAGTCAGATTCTAAAAATAGGAAGAGAGAACTTAACACCCTAATTAAATATTAGTTATTGCATCTTGAGGCTGCGAGCTTAGCGAGAAGATCCTTGTAGATGCAGAGGAAGTTCTCTGAATGCAGGGTGCCGAGCCCGGCTATGGGTGAAGGAAGTGATGGCAGTTCTATCATGCTGCCCCTATCACCGAGATCAACGATCTTCAAGTCGTAGCCCATTTTTATAAGTTCTCTTGCTCCTGTCGCAACACCTGCATGAAGGTATACGCCATCGGGCAGGATGCCCCGGCTGTATGCGTAGCGTTGACTGAAATCGTAGGTAGCAAGCATCCCGAAATTATCTATTTCTTTAGCTACTTCATGTACCGCTGCATGAATATCCGCAAATGAATCATAACGGTCGAGGGCGGCTTCTTTTAACTTTTCATGAGCTTTGTCGACTGTATCATTTGGCATACGGTATTGGTGGAGATTCTTACAATACTTTTTTACTCCTGGCGCTTCACGGATATTAGGTTCTCCACATATAAAGTCGGTATATGTAGAAAGTGTACTGAGCCATTTTTCGGTATCCTCAAGATAGCGATGGCGATAGTCTGTAACCATCTCATCCAGATCGCACCCTTCCGGATCTCCATACCAGATCTTCTCACGTTTCCCTTTACAATTGGACTGTGATATCTCCATATGATATAATTAGTATCCTTCTTGCCTTCGGGCTCACATCGTCGGCATGATGTTAGGAAATAAAAAAGCGTGAGAGCCTGTTACTCTGTTGTCCGTCCCACACTACGAGGCTCTGGTACTGCCCATCTCAGTAGAACGGACAACGCAGAAGCCTCACGCAGGATTATGTATAGCAATACCACGGCGTGACGCTCACGCGCCGCCGCGGCAGTGTGTATACACTCCTAATAGGCATCTACCGTTGTCTCATTCCTG
>JAIECF010000097.1 GCA_029068655.1 Muribaculaceae bacterium
TCTTCGCTCTGCGCTCACGGAGATGCAAGGGGCTCCCTTTTGTCTGGTTTCATGCTTTGAGTGGCCTAGACAATTTTTCAGGAAATAGGTGTACCTACGGGTATCGTTTGGATACTCGCGCACCCCCAAAGATGCACCAAATGAAGCCATATTTTTGCGTCTAGTATGTATATACTACTTTCTAGGAATTGACATATAAAATCAATAGGTTATGAAATACATGGTTTTAGCCACAATAAAGCCCACCTAGCTGTGCTAACACAGAACCTAAGTGGGCTTTGAAAAAAGACATCCGGCTGGTTTACAGCGATATATTGAACGAGCCAAAGAAAAAGCCCTTTTATCTGTGACTAGCACATGGATAAAAGGGCTTTTCGTTGCACGGGCAAAGATAGCGTAGGCAAAGTATATAGTAGCGTACATTGTATTGAACGAGTTAAATGGAAATGCCCTCGCACCCCAGGCCCAACAAGGATACGAGGGCTACGGGATGGCAGGAGGAAGCATCAAGGAACCTGCCTTCCCGTGATTTGGTTGAAAGTTCTAGGCCTTGTTTTTGAGCTTCTTGCTGTCGGCCAGAAATTCCTTTGCAAGGATGGTCTTGGCCGTGAGGAAGCCGGGGAAGGGCTTGCCCTGCTTGCGCACCGCCCAGGCATCTCTCACCATCTTGGATACGTCAATGCCCGATGCAGGCAGGCCATCGGCGCCCGTCATGTACTTGAACATTTCGGAGAGGAGCTCTTTCTCTTCCGCCTCGTCTTCCGTCATGTCCTCAGCGCCCTTGTTTGCTTCGGCCGGGGTCATGCCAGGCTTGGATTCAGGCTCCTCCGAAGCAGGAGCAGGTTCGGGTGTAGGGTCTTGATTGGCCTCACCCTCAGTGGCATCAGCATCCTGTTCGCCCGCTTCAGGCTCCTCCGGAGCTTCTTGCATAGGAGGCTCATTTTCAGCCGGCTCCTCAGCAGACGCATTGGCCGTGTTTTCCTCGCCGAGAGTGGATTCATCGAGGGACGCATCAAACTCGGGGTTCTCGCCATGAGCGGGCACCTCCGGAGTCTTTGCGGTTTCAGGAGTTTTCGCTTTCTTCGCTGCTTTCGCCATGTTCATTCTCCTCAGGGTTTGTAGAATCATCGCCCAATGCGAAGTTCATATCACCAAAGCGCAGGGAAACAACTGATGCACCCTGCGGTAAGGGACACCGAAACTTTACGAGACGAGTGGCTGTGCCGGATTGCATGAACTCGTACCAGCACCTCGTCCCCTCTGCATCATCCGCCTTGCCCTGTCTGTAAAATATTCCATCGACAAACACGAAAATGGAATTGCTGTTCACATCATGCTCAATGACCTGAACAGGAAAGTCCTGAATCGTGTCCTTGTCTATGGTAGTTTCACTTTGGGTATAGGAGATGGTGCGCTTTATCTGTGCCGAGGACGTATCGTTGAGAGTTTGAACGATGGCGGAGGCGACCGCTTTGTCCAAACCCTTCATAATACCGTCAGGCCCATCATCCTCCAACACATTGATACCGTGCTTGTTGAGGAACCGAGCGATGCCAACCATCGTCAGGGTAAGCTGATAGAGGACCTTGTTGTAGGACCTGCAATCAGCAAGCGAGGAAGGAAGGGCACCGTCTTGGCGAATTGCGCTGTCTGCGTACTCCTGCAAAGTGGGCAGGTTATTGTTACCCTGCTCACCGTTGGGCATCCACAGCAAAAGCTCATTCACCGTTCCCAGCAAAGGATTGACAGTGGATTCAGCCATGATAGAAATACTCCCTCTTTACGAGAGCGTGGTGATACGCATACCGGCAGGGATTGTATCCCAAAACCTGATGCGAGTGCTGGGCTCACCAATTCCCCCGATTTCCTCGTAGGATGCAGTCGGGTCATCGCCATCGCCCTTCTTGCAAAGAATGCCGTCAAGCCAGACAGCAAGGGAGGAACCGACAATGTATTCAGGGATGGTGAGGATTGTTTGAGCTGGGAAGTCAGTCCAGAAAACTTGTTCCTGACGAGTGCCACGAAGGCCACCGTCAGAGCCCGCCTTTGTCGATGTGATATTGACCTTCCAATCCTTGGTAAGGTCATCATAGTAGAAGTTGTAAAGACCGTACGCCGTATTGCAGACGTAGTAGTCATTGGAACCCGAGACCGTGTGACCGTTGCCATCGACTTTCGGAGGGTTGTGGAAGAAGTTGCCGTTGCTGTCAATGATTGTGACCCTATCGCCACCAGCAGGTTTTGCAGGCAGCTTGATACCGAACTGCTCGGGGTTTTCAACAATGACAGTCGGGTCACCCGTGCGAATGAATACCGTGTCGCCGATTTTCAGGTCAGAGATGCCTGGTTCCTCGACATTCACAACGGCTGTGGTTCCGAGATAGTCCGTATAGAGGAGAGTCTTTTGCTCCTCATCGACTTCATGGTCAAGGTCTGCAAAGAATCGCCCGCCGATGTCCAAGCACCAGTTTTTCTGGTTAGGCCAGTAGATAAGACGAACCGATGCACCTCGCTGATTCAAAACGAGAGTGGCCCGCCTTTTGTCGATGGTGTGGTCAACGGAGACGATATTGATTTCCTTGCCTGGTTCATGGCATCGCCAGCCAATGTCAATGACCTCGACTTTCGAGCCAGTACGCAGGCCGGTTCGCGGAAGCTGAATGGTAACAGGACCGGAGGACGTATCGACAAAGAGGGTCTGTCCTTCCGATGCTGTGTAGTTGTTATAGATGATGGTAGGCTTGCCTACTCCTGCAATGGCCGCAGCCAAGTCAGGGTGGGCATTGGGGTCGTTATTGTGGTCCTCAATCTCCGCTGCCTGCGTGTACTTGAACACAAACAGGTCCATGAGGTTGAGGTTTTGGATTTTGACAATAATGCGGAACTTGATAGAACCCGCAGGGTCATAAGCAGCGGTGCCGTCAATGCCGCAGATACCAAGCAAAAACTCGGCACCATCAGAAGTTTCAGCAAGGATATAAATCTCCCTGATGTACTTCATATCCGCTGCCTGAGCGGGAGGAATGGTGCAAAGAAATTCGATAGTCTCCGAGTTCTGCACAACGCGCCCTGAAATAGGTGCATCGTACCAGGCCTCAAACATATCGAGGGTAGTCCTGTTTGCAGAAATTTCCCCGAGCGTGTCAGAGACCGCGAACTTGGTAGGGTATATGTGCCAACCTCCGTTTGCTGCCATACGGATACAGTTGGCGAGACCTTCGTTGGTGAGAAGCCCTTTCAAAACAGAGGGGCTGACAGTTACTGCTTCCGCCATTATAGCCTCCTAATACTCAAAACTTTTTGCACGAAAGGAAGGCCTAAGGCTCAATCATTTCATTCTCGTCCGTGCCGTACATGAAGGACTTTGCAGCTTCCTCAAGCTCGTTGAGGCGCGTGAGGATAGCATCTACTCGCGGGTCCTTGCCATCCAAAGTCTTGAGGATTTCCCTGAGGTCAAACTTGTAAACCCTGTCCTCGGTTTCAAGCACACCCCAAAGGTTGTTTTTCGGGTCAGCAAGCAGATTGACAGGAATTGCCTCAAGCTCGGCAATCCTTACAATGTTCGTGCCAATGACAACGGAATCAGCCATCTATATGCTCCTAGTAAGGAAGGATTTTCTGCACAAAGATGAGGGAGTAGTAAGGAGGAAGCATACCGCTTGGGATAGCGTTCCCCTTCGCTGTTTTGTCGCTCACGTTATGCGAGTGGCCTTTGGTGTCACCTGTTTTGGAGGAGTTGACGCGATAACCTCTGTCGGATGCACCCGAGCCGATGTACTCGTTGGAACCAAGAGGAGCGCCGTAGGGCCATTCTTCAACCTTGAAGGGAGAAGCCGAACCAGGCACCTCATGCGAGTGTCGAGGCATCTGCTCCGTAGTGAGGACGTGTTCATTTATGGAAAGATTGTCGAAAGTCCTGGAGCCACCGATTTGGCCTTGAGGTGTAAACTGACCTGAGGATATAATGAACCTGTCACGCAGGTCGATGGTTCCGTTGTTGCCATCGCAAACAGCGTAGCAGGGATAGTCTTTGAGGAACTTCTCCAGGTTTTTCTCGGAAATGGAGAGAGGAAGGATGCCACCAACAGGAACACCGTGATAGGCAGCAGCATAGCGGTCGATTTGGGCTTGCATCTTATCAAGGACAGGCTGCACAACTTCGACCGTCTTTTGGGCGATGATGTTTTCAACCGCGATAAGCATACCTTCCTGGATGACCCTCGGGTCAACCGTAGTAGGTACGTCCACACCATGCTGGGCAAGAAAGTCTGTAAAGCCTTTCATTGCCATAGTATTATTGCGGAGGATTGTGTTCATCAAGGCGTTATCAGCGGGCTCACCTGCAACGAAGCCTGTCTGGCGCCTGATGTTGCTTGCATAGGTATCGTCATCCTGACGATTATCAGGAATGATTGCTTTCTCGGCGAAAGTCAGGAAGTTGTTTTTCCCTGGCTTGATTTCGGGAAGGTCTGCCATTGTATGCTCCTATAGATGCCAGTAGCCTGGAGGAGTTATACGGAACACTATCATGTTCCATCTCATATAATTCCAATCAGTGTTTTCCTTTGAGTATTGGCACAAAAATCTTATGGGCACATCCGAAAAGAAGATGCTGTTTACGACTTCCCACTCTTTTGACCTTCGAGCCCAACACTGGATGAACGGGTTGTAGGTTTTGCCTTCATCAACACTATAACTGATGACTGCATACCCTCTTGCTTTATCATTGGCTCCCAGAGCTATATAAGCGCCATATACACCTGGCTCAACCCGACCCCTATTCCAATCACCGTAGTTTGGATTTTTCCACCCTGCTTTTGAGTCCCAAGACTCATTGAGGTATCTCATGCAGGTTACAATGCACTCTTGGTTGGGCAGAGCTATTGAACTAAAGTATTCACCGCCTCTCGTATATTTTTCACTATTTTCATAATACCAAAAAGACGTGTCTAACAATTTATTTTCGGATATAGGTCGTCCTTTATAGCCCCTATATGGACCTAATGTTTTTGCCCAAGATGTTAGATTTGGCATTATACCTGAGGTGTTTGCTTCAAAACATCCTCTCTGCCAATTGGTGATACCAGGAGTCCAAAAGTTTGAGTTATCTATATTGCCTGATATAAGGGTTACCCAATCCTTCCAAGTTATCCCTTCATTGGGGCGAAATGAATCTATTTTGGGACACCTGGATTTATCAAAATTTATAACACCACTTGCTGCCCTGGGTTCCGTCTTTTGGGGGGGGGGGGGGGGGGGGGGGTGGGGGGGG
>JAIECF010000098.1 GCA_029068655.1 Muribaculaceae bacterium
GTCTATATAGATATAGTCGTTGCCGCAACCGTGCATTTTCGTGAATTTCATTTTTACCTGTTTTTTACCTGTTCAGTTTATCATAGTCCAATCTGTAGCATATTGCTTATGCTGGAAGCAAATCAGTATTTGTGAAAAATCCATCGATATAATGACTCGTAGGCGTCAACATCATTGCCTTAATATCCAAGTATATCTTTAATTGAAAAAATCCTGCTGATAGCCTCAAAGGAGAAGAACTGACCATCAAGAATCATGTAGTCCTCTCTTTGAGTTTTGCTTAATTTCTTTATTTCGGGAAATAGACCTACGGGTACGATTATCTCCCGTCCATCAGTGAGATAAACGGCCATTTTCCCTCTTTTTTCGTTGAAATCAAGTTTCTTTATTCCCAACATTGTATCTGTATATCTGCACATTGTATTCTATTTCTTTTTATTAATTTTCAATATGTCAACTTTCTTTCCTTTAAACAATCTATCAATCCTTTCGTTTATTGCTTTGTAGTTCTCTTCAATTATCTTAATGATAACCTTGTTTTCATCCGCTGACAATTCAGACCAGTCGATCTCAATTTTCATTTCCCCTTTTTCTTCAATCCAAATTTTTGCAACAGTATGACCGGTATGTGACCTTTTGCTTCCCCTGCGAATGACATGGAGATGTCTTCTATTTTCGTTAACATCAGTGGGGAATACAGATAATATGTAGCAAAGAAAATATAATATCTTACCCATAGTTGAAGACGTGAGAATTGATTGATATGCAAAGTTACAAATTATTCTCTATATATGAAAGCTGTGTGAGAAAATTCAGAATAAAATATTTTGGCCCCTGCGTTTTCGAGAAAATCAGATGCGTTTTTTTTGTATGGAATTTATCAGGATAAGGGTGGAGTGGTAGGGTCAGTGTGTAACTTTGCAGAAAAAACAGAAGATGCAAATGGAAATCACAGACATCATGACCCTTGTTGGGGCCGCAGGCGGCATGCAGGGTATAGTGGAAATCGCAAAGCGATGGCATTCGCGCAGAATGGAGATGAGGAAGGATGAGGCGGATGTCACGGCATTGGAAAACGAGAACCGCCGCCAGCAGATCGACTGGCTGGAGAAGCGTCTGGCTGAAAGGGATGCAAAGATCGACGCAATCTACGCCGAGCTCCGTCAGGAACAGACTATGCGCATCAACGAGATTCACCAGCGGCATGAGGTGGAGCTCCGCCTTACGGAAGCCGAGGCTCGCAAATGCCTCGTGCGCGGCTGCTCATCACGCATACCGCCTGAAGTTAATGCATAATGCATAATTAACTACGCTCAAGCTAAAGCAAGTCATAATGCATAATTAACTACGCTCAAGCTAAAGCAAGTCATAATTCATAATTTATTAGGGAATTCATTTTTTTTGCTTAGACTCAGATTTTCAGCTCGGAGAGCTGATATCATGCTGCTAAAATCGGAACATAAAACTGAATACACACTTGATCATTAATCATTGATCATTAATAATTAATCATTAATCATTAGAAAAAATCGTGGCACAGATTGAAAAAATGATACCGTTCATCATCGAGTGGGAATCGGGCGTGAAGGATGTTTCTGCCTCCAATGAGACGCTTTTCTCCAGGGCGAGGGCGAGAGGAGTGGTGAACGATCCGGCAGATGCCGGAGGCGCTACGCTCGTCGGCGTTACTATAGCGACATTCCGGGAGTACCGTCGCCGTAATGGACTCGGAAAAGGGACAGAGAAGGATCTCGGTAGACTAAGTTATGCCGAGTGGCTGGAGATATTGCGGACTATGTACTGGGACAGATGGAAGGCTGACCGGATCCAAGACCAGAAAGTGGCTGAGATTCTCGTAGACTGGGTATGGGCGAGCGGCACGTATGGAGTGACTATTCCTCAGCGTGTGCTTGGAGTGAAGGCCGACGGGATAGTGGGGGAGGAGACGCTTGCCGCCGTCAATTCCCGCGATCCGAAGGAGTTTTTCAATACGATTAAGCAGGAAAGGATCGCCTATGTAGACCGCATATGCCGTCGCCGTCCGGCCAACCTCCGCTTCCGCAACGGGTGGCTCCGCCGCATCAACGCGCTTGGATAAGGGTCCGCTCGCGGACTTTTTTTGCTTATTTTTTTAAAAGGACCAAAAAGGACTTGTGCAAATTGAAAAAAAACTGTAATTTTGCGATTTAAATGAAAATCCTCTATTCGGATTTATCCATGTCATCATAAATTAAAACGCAAATGACTGAACATCAGATAAATACCCCCCCCCGTCAGGAAAATGATGCTCTGACGTCGGTTTCGGACACCCGTCTCGGGTCAGACCATGACCTGATCAAGGCAGTCTCGGGCTATGGCCGGGAACTGTTCTTCTCCAACATTATAGATTATATCGCTAATCATTGCTCCGAGGTCATCGCCTCGGCTCTTCAGGAATTTTTACCCGCAAGCGGATTTGACAAGGTAGAGCGCGAGAACCGTCACATGGATCTCGTGTTCTTCGGTCGTGACGCTAATCAATCGATACCTGTCCTTGTCGTAGAGAACAAGCGGGGCTCCATCGCCACTGAGAAACAGCTTCAGGAATATCTCAAAAAAATTACCCGAAACAAAGGAAATAAGATCGGCAAAAACAGCGAATGCTCGTTTTTGCTCATCAGTCCGCATTGTTTCGACAAAGATGTGGCCGACAAGGCCGGCTGGAGCTTCATGGGATATAAGGATCTGGGTCAGAGATTGGATTCCGCCCTCAAAGTCTATGCGGAAAAAAATTCCGGATATTCAGATACCCTTCAATATAAACTGCTCAAGGCAGCCATCGAATACATGCCATTTCTGGAAGAAGAAAGCACACGTATCTATGATGGTGTGAAGTCTGACACAAAATGCTCGGAACTTCGTAATCAGGACGATTCTTCGGATGCAATTAAGCTCCGATATTGCGCTGTCGCACACATGTTGAATGTCAAGCTTAAGGAGGAAGGTGTGATTGGCGTGGATTGCAGCTTCGATTCCGGCTCCACTTTGCCAATGGCAAATGTGGAGGTCAAAGACTTTTTGGAAATAGGAAAAGATAAGTTGAGCTTCTTTCTCTCGTTTCAGGGCGAGGTGCTTTCAATAGGCTTTTTCCAGGAGGGCCATTTTGCCAAACTTGACAATAAAGATAAAAAGGACAGTCGAAAAAAAATGTGGCGCATCCATAATTTTGCAGAAATATTGAAGCAGATTACTGACAGGCCTGAAGGTTTCGATGATTATAAAGGTACCGGCTATATGACATCCGGCTACATCCTGCCTATGTACAGGATAGATATGAGAGACAAGACAGTGTATGAAATCTTAGAGACAATGTGCCGGTATGCGAAAGGAGCGTTAGCCTACAAGAAAAACATCCGGACAAATCCGTAGGGACGCACGGTCCGTGCGTCCGAATGGACGGTTTTTTTTACTCAAATATTTAATCTTTAATATTTTATAATTAATATTTAATTTCATGAGACAAAAACTTTTACTTTTGTTGCTCGGAGTGCTGTCGGCACTCCCGGCACTGGCCTTCGATTATACCTACGAGGGGGTAACACTTCAATATGAAGTTATAGATGAGGAAGCCAAGACATGCAAAGTCAAGGGTGATAAGAATCTTTCAGGCGAAATCGTAATTCCGGAGATTGCCAATGACGGCACTACTGATTACAAGGTCACTTCAATCGATAATCAAGCTTTCGACATGTGCAAAACCCTGACCTCGGTGGTAATCGGCAACTGCGTTGAGACAATCGGCGAGAGTGCTTTCTACGGCTGCAGCGGCCTGAAATCGGTGGCGATCGGCAACTCCGTAGAGACAATCGGCAGTTTTGCTTTCAGATTCTGCATTGGCCTGACCTCGGTGGTGATACCAAACTCTGTTCAGACAATCGGCTTGAATGCTTTCCATGACTGCAGCGGCCTGACAAAAGCTGAATTCTCAAGTATAGAGTCCTTATGCAACATATCTTTTGATAGCAGCTCTGCTAATCCATTACGTTATGCTAACCATCTTTATATTGATGGGGTGGAAGTTACCGAAGTTGTAATTCCTGAATCCGTAGCTTCAATCGGTGCGTATGCTTTCTTCGGCTGCAGCGGCCTGACATCGGTGTTGATTCCTAACTCCGTAGAGACAATCGGCGAGAAAGCTTTCTCCAACTGCAGCGGCCTAATAAAATCTGCTTATCCGAATAATTTGAAAAATCCGTTCGATACAGGCATATCGGTATCTTACAATCCTGATGTAGACATTATAGAGGATGGCTGGATATGGGGTCCGGAAAAGTCAGAAATTCGTTTCGTCCCTTGGAATCTGGAAGGTGAATATATTATACCGGAATCCGTCACTTCAATAGGCTATTATGCTTTCTCCGGCTGCAGCGGCAGTACCTCGGTGGTGATCGGTAACTCCGTAGAGACAATCGTCACTGATGATTTCTCAGGCTGTAGCGGTCTGACCTCGGTGGTGATACCGAACTCGGTCACTTCAATCGGCACTGATGCTTTCAAGAACTGTAGTGGCTTGAAAAAATCCGCATATCCCGACACTTTTGAAAATCCATTCAAAAATGGAGTTGCAATTGCCTACAATCCGGAAGGAGCCATTATAGAGGATGGCTGGATATGGGGACCGAATAAAACTGATATCCGTTTTGTTCCTTGTGATCTTGAAGGAGAATACTCCATACCTGAGACTGTCACTTCAATAGGCGAGTCTGCTTTCTACGGCTGCAGCGGCCTGACCTCGGTAGTGATACCGAACTCCGTCACTTCAATCGGTGACGCGGCATTTTGGGATTCAGGCCTGACATCTCTAACATTCAATGCGGAGAATTGTACAGTCTGTGGAATCAAATACATAGTTTTCCCAAATTCCATAGAAAATCTTATCATAGGAGATAAGGTAAATGCTATTCCTGCATATGCTTTTACGGGGTTAGAAAAACTTACTTCGGTATTGTTACCGACCTCCGTACATTCAATTGGCACGGGCGCTTTCTACGGCTGCAGCGGCCTGACATCTGTGACGGCTCTTAGCGTTTCACCGGCAGATATGGGTGATGATTCATTCCCGGGACTGTATGACACTGTCAAGCTATCAGTTCCGGATGATGCAGTTAACCATTACCTTGCGACAAACTGGAGCCTATTCAAGAATATTCAGAATAATAGCGGCAAGGAACTTGGATATTTCTCTGATGGAGTTTTGGAATATCGTCTCAGTCCTTCCGATATGACTGCTACGGTAATCGGAGCGAAGAGCTATTCCAACCTTCAGATTCCTGAGCGTTTCACTGATGACTCTGACGCGGCAAATCCTGTAAGATATATTATCAAGGGTATCGGATACAAGGCATTCGACAGCAAGGATGTAGCCTCCGTTGAGTTCAACTCAAGGAGCAAAATTGAATATATCGGCGACTATGCGTTCAGTGGGAATGCCAAGCTTTCGACTATCGAATTCCCCGCCACAGTAACATCGATCGGAAAACATGCTTTTGAAAATTGTACAGGATTCCAAGAAGTGACACTTCCCACCGAGCTGAACAACATTAGTTCATACAGCTTCTACGGATGCGATAACCTCGGGTCGATTTCTATTCCGGGCTCTGTAGAGACTATCGGAGAGTATGGCTTTTCAGACTGCTCAAGGCTAAGAGAAATAAGTCTGCAGGAAGGATTGAGATATATCGGAGGGAATGCTTTCAACAATACTGCATTGACTTCAGTGACCATACCATCGACCGTGGCTGAAATCGGCGAGCGCGCGTTTTATGACACCTACCTGATAAAAGTAGAGCTCAAGGAAGGCCTGACGGCAATAAGAGCTGAGGCTTTCTCTGCTTCCTATAGATATTCAAGTTCAGAACCGCTTTTCATTCCGTCTTCGGTATCAGAAATCGGGAAAGATGCATTCGCACACTTCAGCTGCGGGGAGGTGCAGATCGACAATCTCGCAGCCTGGTTCGGCATTGAGTTCGGAAATGCATCAGCGAATCCACTCTCCGCATGCGGAAAACTTAATGTCAACGGCACGGAATTTACAAAACTTCAGATACCGTTAGGCATTGAGGGAATCAAACCCTACGCTTTTGCAGGATTCAGCAAAATGGAATCCCTTGACATTACAGATGATGTCAAAATGTTGGGTGAATATTGTTTCAGTGGCTGCAGCGGCTTGAAGAAGATCATCATAGGAAAAGGAATAGATCAGATTCAGGGCAATATATTCCATAACAGCAATAATGTGACATCAGTAGTTATCTCAGACTCCGACAAACCTGTTGAAATATCAAAAGAGTCTATATGGCTTCGCACAGTCACTGATCTACATATGGGCAGAAAGATAGATCTTATCAAATAATACAATCGACCTCATGATAAAGAATAAAATCAATCTACAGCATTGGCGCGTCTACGCGCTGATTCTCTTCAGCCTCTTTCTCACTCTTGAGGCTCAGGCTCAGGCATTCACATACGAAGGCATCAACTACAGCGTGATCTCTTCCACCCGGAAGACTGTAGCCGTCGAGTCAAACATTGACCTCACCGGCAAAGTGGTCATACCCTCTTCCGTGACATATGATGGCAAGGAGTATACAGTGGTGGAAATTTCCAAAGGAGCGTTTGCTTATGCAAGGATCACTTCCATAACAATGCCCGATGGACTGGAATCAATAGGTGGTAATGCGTTAAGATCCTGCACAAACCTTACAAAGATAGTAGTGCCGAATTCTGTTACAACCATTGGAGATGATAGTTTCTATGACTGCAGCAATGTGACATCAATAGTGTATGGAAAAAAAGTAAAGAGTATAGGAAGTAGTAACTTTAGTGGACTGTCCTCGTTAAAATCGGTGATATCGCTTAATACAACCCCTCCGTCAGTCGACGAGTGGAACTCCAAAACACCAGTTACTCTTTATGTTCCGAAAAGTTCAATTTCGGCATACAGTTCTGCCCCCTTTTGGAGTTACTACTCAGTTTATTCACAGATTTTAGATGTTGAGACGTATACCCCCGTTGCAGACTCTCCGTTTGGTAGTCTCAAATGCCTGACAATCGGCAATCGGATTGAGGAAATTGAAAGTAATATCTTTAACAACTGCTGTGAGCTCACTACGGTTGTTTTTGGGAACAGTCTTAAAGAGATAGGAGAAAACACTTTCAGCGGATGTGAGAAGCTGACCGACCTGAATTTCGCCAGCAGCGCTGTGCAGACGATCGGCGACGGATCCTTCAGCGGCTGCACAAGCCTTGAGGAAGTCATCCTTCCTCCTTCGGTGGAGACCATCGGGGCTTCGGCTTTCGCCGGCGACAGCCGCCTGGAAAAGATCATCATGGGCCACAAGGTGAAGAGCATCGGTGAGAAGGCTTTCGACGGCTGCCAGGCCGGCACCGTCAGCATCACGGCCCAGACTCCTCCGACAGCTCCCAACAACACCTTTAGCAATTACAGAGGCAAGCTTTACGTGCAAGGCGAGAAGGCCAAGGATGCCTATTACGATGCATTCACCTGCTGGGACCGCTTCGACAGCTACGTGATGATCGAAGCGGAAGAGATCAAGATTTCCGGACCCGACAAGATCTCAGGCAAGGCCGGCGATACCTTCCAGCTGACCGCTACCGTATGGCCGGAGAACGTGACGCTGCCGCAGATCTTCTGGCGAGCCACCAATCCGGAGATCGCCACCGTATATGAGAACGGTCTCGTGACGCTCCACGTCGACCTTGAGAGCCTTAAGACCCGCGCACAGGGCGAGGGCGATATCGACGGCGCATGCACCATCATCGCGGAGACACTCTACAACGATGGCCCGGTAGCGCAGATCGGTGTTACCGCAGAAGAGGCAGGCCCGGTACTTGCAGAGTCTCTGACCATCGATCCGAAGGAATGGAGCGGCATAGAGGGAAGTGAGTTCACCATCAAGGCTACCGTACTTCCGGAGAATGCCGAGAACAAGACCGTGACATTCGAGTCGAGCAACACTTCGATTGCAACGGTGGATGCCGAGGGTAATGTCAAGGTGCTGAAGGAAGGAACATGCGTCATCACTGTTTCGACTGTCGACGGTTCCAACCTCAAGGCAGAGTGCTTCATCACGGGTCTTTCAGGCGTGGAGGCCATCTTTGCAGATCCGAATGCCTCTGTGGATGTATATGACATGAACGGTATCCTGCTGAAGAAGGCCTGCTCACGCGATGAATTGAAGCAGCTGAAGCCGGCAGTCTACATCCTCCGGAGCGCCGACACCGTAGTGAAGGCAGTGGTTAATTATTAATGATTAATTTTTAATGATTAATGATTAATTTTTAAGATTCTATCATTGACTTATGACGCTGTCCGCCTTATTCCACAGGGCAGTTCCAGGGCCTCAGATAGTGGGGCGGGCAGTGTCTTTTATAAAATTGGAAAACCGGGTGCATAGCGATATGCATCCGGTTTTTTTACACCAATGCGGTTCACTCAGTTTGCATTTCCTGCCAGGATGTCATTTACGCAGTCGCGTACATTGAAGGCAGACCTTCCGTCTACTCCACGGAAGAATCTTTTGGCAAGCGAAGACCAGAACGCACTTCTTACCTCTATATTCGGAAACCCAAGCACATATTCATCTGTTGAATCGTCATAGTCCTTGATGGTCAGATACCCTGACTGATATAATAAAGGCACAAGATCTTTCTCCATGTCGGAGATATCGCTTAGTTCAATTTCATTACGTCTTACGCCATCTATTGAATCCAATGGATAATTGTAGCGTTCGATGATATCGATCAGATATGACGGAGATCCGCTCGCATACCAGTAGCTTCCAAGTTCAGAGTCATCGAAAGCATTGAGTACGCTGAATGGATTGTAGATAAATTCTCCGCGTTTTGAGAAATGATAGCCGTCATACATGGTCTTGAACTGTTCACGGGCCTGGCGTTCCGTTATGTCGGTTTCTTCGGCGAAGCATTTTATGGAGTCCTTGAAATCCTGTTTGAATTCAGATTCGGATATTCCACAGATGTCGTTATATTTCGGAAGCATCGATATATCCTTCAGGTTGTTGATGCCGCTGAATACCGATACCTTCCCGAATTTTGTTATGCCGGTGAGCATGGCGAATTGTTATGATTTCTGAAAAGGTCTGGATTCCAATGGGATATTTGATTGTGTGAGCCATATTTGCGGTCTTCTTTGTTTCCTACCTGCAAATATAGTTGTTTTTTTTCTTAGATGCAAGTTTTCAACCGTTTTAGATTTGAATTGCGG
>JAIECF010000099.1 GCA_029068655.1 Muribaculaceae bacterium
ATATATAAGGGGAGACTTTTTTTAATAATATTTTCGCTTCGAAGATTGAAATATGCATGGATTTTATTATATTTGCGGTATGAAAGAGACCGATATTTTAAACTCGAAGGCTGAAGGCATACGGTGTAAGGAGAAAGACATGGCATCCTCCTTTGATTTCACACTTAGCAAGCGGTGGATTTCCGGAATTCCGTATGAAGTGGCTTTCTGGCGTAGTTTTTACAGAAACAGGAGTGCCAGGAAGGCTCTTTTCAGTTGGTCGCAATATGGAAAGGAATGTG
Source organism: Muribaculaceae bacterium (assembly GCA_029068655.1). GTDB lineage: Bacteria > Bacteroidota > Bacteroidia > Bacteroidales > Muribaculaceae > Lepagella. Next base: position 282 of record JAIECF010000099.1, read on the forward strand.
AGCTTGATGATTTCGATGTGGCATCGTTTATAAAAAAACTGAAAAGGGATAATCCTGTAATAGTAGACGTTGGTTGTGCACTGAGCTATATGTTCAGCAATATTATAGGAGGTGAAGAGTATAAAGTGACTTATCTTGACCCCTTGGCCCCCTATTACAATAAGATTCTCGACGACTATTCATTGCATTATCCTCGCATTACGTTTGGGATGGGGGAGACCCTGAGACTTCATTTTCCCGGCAACAGTGTCTCGATGATTCATATAAGGAATGCCCTTGACCACAGCGTGCGTCCGATAATGGTAATATGGCAGGCATTGATGTGTCTGCATATCGGAGGAGTTCTATATCTAAATCATAAACCCAATGAAGCCGAACACGAAGCATATGTCGGTTTCCATCAATACAACGTGGATTGTCGCGATGGAAGACTTTTCATCTGGAATAAGGATGAGTCTATAGATATAGGAGAAACGCTTCTTGGATATGCGGACGTTAAAGCTTCTGTCACTCAAGGAGGAAGAATAGTGGGTGTGATAACAAAGACTGCGGAAATTCCCGAAGATCATGAGTCTGTGAAGGAAAGCGGAATGTATGCCTCCGGAATGCTTGAGACTTTGTTGACTTATTTCCATAAGACATCCAATGCTCTAAGTTATCAATCAAGATGTGGATTCTTTACGATTGGTCATGGATTCATGCGAATGCTTCCGGGAGGAATCGTCAGAAAAATAAAACAGATAATAAGTGGAAAAAAGGCCGAAATATAGAATTGATAGATTATGATTGAAGATATTTATAAAGCAGCTCCCGGACGGTATGAATCCGGCATGGAATATAGAAGAAGCGGACATAGCGGAATACTTTTACCTGAACTTTCGCTTGGATTCTGGCATAATTTCGGAGAGACTACACCTTTAGAACGAAGTAAAGACATCATGCGGTTTGCGTTTGATCATGGAATTACATCTTTCGATCTCGCCAACAACTATGGCCCGGGTTATGGCACGGCAGAGGAAACGTTTGGCTATATCTACGATAAATCTTTCCGTCCATATAGGGATGAAATATTTGTTGCGTCAAAGGCAGGTTATGACATGTGGCCGGGTCCTTATGGCAACTGGGGTTCGAGAAAATATCTCATGGCTTCAATCGATCAGAGTCTGCGACGCACGAAACTTGAATATTTCGATGTGTTTTACAGTCATAGGTATGATCCGGAGACTCCCCTTGAAGAGACGCTGCAGGCTTTGGTAGACATAGTCAGGATGGGAAAGGCATTGTATGTCGGAATCTCCAGGTGGCCGGTAGAAGCCTCCAGCTTCGCATTCGATTATCTTGGAAATCGAGATGTACCGTGTCTTATCTTTCAGGACCGGCTGAATCTTATCGACAGGAGGGTAATGTCAGATGGTACATTGGATACTGTAAAGTCTAACGGATGTGGTTTTATCGCTTTCTCTCCATTGGCACAGGGCATTCTTACCGACCGATATCTTCACGGCATTCCTTCTGACTCGAGGGCAATGCAGCAACGATTCCTTAAGACTTCTCAGATAAGCGAGGATCTTGTGACACATGTCTCGGCTTTAAACGATATCGCGCAGAGAAGGGGACAGTCGTTGGCCCAGATGTCTCTGTCCTGGGTATTGGCTCAAGAAGGTGTGACTTCAGTAATCGTAGGATGTAGCAGCGTAGGTCAGCTTGCTGATTCGTTGAAAGCAGTCGAGGCCAAAGCCTTTACTGAAGAAGACCTTGATGCCATCGACGCAATAGCTTCTCAGATCAGACTTTGATTTATCTCATGATAGAAGGATGGTAACCAAGCAGAAACGCTTCGGTCGCCATTCTTTTTTTCCCTGCCGGTTGGATTGATAAGATTTCAAGCCAGTTGTCACCGCAGGCTACCAGTAGACGCTTCCCATCTATTCTCAAAGTGCCACATGTCACTCCGGAGCAAGACTCATCCGTAAGCCTTGTCTGGAATATCTTGCTCTCTAATGGTCGCCCTGATTCCTCTATAACGATAGTCCAAGCTGCAGGATATGGACTGAGACCTCTGACATGGTTATGTATTTCAATACTACTTTTCTCCCAGTCTATCCGACAATCTTCTTTAAATATCTTTGGCGCAGGAGAAAAATTCCCTTCTGGCTGAGGAGTAGTGGTCAAGGTTCCGTCAATAATTGAGTTGACGGTGTCTACTACCATTTCGGCTCCAAGATGCATCAGACGGTCATGGACATCTCCTACGTTGTCTTCGGGATTGATATCTATCTTTCTTTGCATGATCATATCTCCCGTATCGATTTCATGCTTAAGAAAGAAAGTTGTTACTCCGGTTTCAGAATCTCCGTTCATCACTGCTCGATTGATGGGAGCCGCTCCTCGATATTTGGGCAAAAGTGACGCATGGAGATTGAATGTACCGAGCCGAGGCATCTGCCATACCTCGCGTGGAAGCATACGAAAGGCAATCACAATAAATAGATCCGCCTTAAGGCTGCGGAGATCTTTCAGAAAATCTTCCGACTTTAACTTTTCTGGCTGAAAAATATATAGATCATGTGCTATCGCATATCGTTTTACGTCGCTCTGATAAAGTTTATGTCCGCGTCCGGCCAATTTATCAGGCATAGTCACGACACCTACTACATTGTATTCGTTTTTAATTAACGCGTCGAGACTTTCAACTGCAAATTCGGGTGTACCGAAAAAAACTATCCTGAGGTCTTTCTTATTCATAATTCAAATTTTGGGTAGGTTATAATAGATTTCATGTCAGGAGGTAATCCTAACATGATTCAATCGTCGGAATAATGCTTTAGCACCCTCCGATATGAATTGAATATTTTTGACTTAGATACGAACCCGACATATTTGCCGTTGTCTACGACAGGAAGGTTCCACGCTCCGGTCTTATCGAAGGTATTCATAACTTTGTCCATGCTGTCGGTCACTTCTATTCTTGCGGGGGGCATGGCCATGAACCTGCTTACGTGCATTTTGCGGTATAGATCGGGACGGAACATGATGTTGCGTATATCGTCGAGGAGAACAATACCCTTCAGCATTCCCTGAGCATCCGTCACCGGATAAAGATTTCGATTGCACTGAGATATTACCTCTACCATTTGCTTAAGGCTCATTTCCGGATGAACCTCTATAAAATCACGCTCGATAACATTGTCGATCTTCAGGAGCGTAAGCACTGTCCTGTCTTTCTCATGAGTGATAAGATCGCCCTTTTCAGCCAGTCGCATAGTATAAATGCTATAGGGCTCGAAGGCGAGTATCGTCATATATGAAAGGGTGGACACTATTAGCAGAGGTAGGAACAGATTATAACCTCCCGTCATCTCTGCAGTAAGGAAGATTGCCATAAGAGGAGCGTGCATGACACCGCTCATCACGCCAGCCATGCCCATAAGAGAGAAATTCTTCTGACTTAGTTCGATTCCAAAATCCATAAGGTTGAAAACGTAGGCAAACAGGAACCCTGTCATAGCTCCAACGAAAAGTGAGGGAGCGAATGTGCCGCCAACACCTCCGGCCGCATTCGTGGCAGTTGTGGCGAACACCTTGGAAAGTATAAGGCAGGCTACGAAGAGAGTGATCGACCAGGGATTTATTCTGTCTCCATAGAAGATAGTACCGTCAAGAATAGCTTGTGTGTTGCCCTCGAGCAGAGTATTGATAGCGTCGTAGCCTTCACCATAAAGCGGAGGAAAGACATAGATAAGACCTGCCAGGGATATACCTCCGACACATATCTTTACCCACCTGCTCTTGAAAGTACCGAACCATCTTTCGAGCATGAACATGGCTCTGGTAAAGTATAGGCTTACGAATCCGCATAGTATTCCAAGAAGGATTGTCCAAGGAATGCGGTTTGTATGAAACGGCTCGCTTTGAGAAAAGAAGAACTCTGCGCCATAGCCTTCGAGAACATAAGCAACAGTTGCTCCGGATATAGAAGATATGAGCAATGGCATGACGGTGGTTCCTGTCAGGTCGATCATCAATACTTCGAGAGTGAAAAGCATTCCGGCTATGGGAGCCCTGAATATTCCTGCGATGCCTGCGGCAGCTCCACATCCTACCAGAAGCATCAGGATCCTTGGAGAGAGTCGGAAAGCTTGTCCTACATTTGAACCGATGGCTGCTCCAGTGTAGACAATAGGACCCTCTGCTCCGACAGAACCACCGAATCCGATGGTGATGGAAGCTCCCACAAGAGATGCATAGCAGTGTTTCTTCTTTAACCTGGACTTCCGTCTTGAGATCGCATAGAGCACTTTCGTGACTCCATGGCTCACATTATCCTTAACTACATATTTGATGAATATGGTGACTATGATGATACCGACAACCGGGTAGACGAGATTGAGCCAGTTGCCGGTGGTGGCACTGAAATGCTGAGTGAGCAAATGGGCGATGGTATGAATGAGATACTTAAGCAGCTGTGCGGCAAATCCGCATACCACTCCGACCACAAGGGCAAGAAGAATGACGAAGTTGCGTTCCTTAATGTGCCTTTCGCGCCACTGCACGACTTCAGCCCACCATTCTGTAAATCTATTATGTCTCTCTTTATAAGCCAATGTAATTGAAAGTTGTTTTGTTGTTGATTTATTATAAATTCAATTATTTGCCCTTACCCTCCAATATAGTCAGAACTGTATATAGCATTATTTTGAGATCTACAAGAATAGACATGTTGGAAATATATATAAGATCGAATTTCGATCTTTCTACCATTTCCTCTACTCTTGAGGCATATCCATATTTTACCATCCCCCATGAAGTTATGCCAGGCCGCGTCTGATACAACAGAGTGTAATAGGGCGCAAGCTCAATAATCCTGTTGATGAAATATCTTCTTTCCGGTCTTGGGCCAACAATACTCATCTCTCCTTTTAGAACATTCCAGAACTGGGGAAGCTCATCAAGACGGTATTTCCTCATGATTCTTCCTGACTTTGTCACTCTCGGGTCATTGTCACAACTAAGCTGAGGCCCATTTGCCTCTGCATCATCGCGCATGGTGCGGAATTTTATGATCTGGAAAGGGCGTTCCTTAAGTCCTATGCGCTCCTGTCGGTAGAAGACTTTTCCTTTGGATTCCAACTTGATCCAGATTGATAATATGAGAAATACCGGACTAAGGATAACAAGCATTATAATACTGATGATCACATCAAAACTACGCTTTATGTTTTTCTCAGAATCCGTCATGCTCGAATGTGTCAGATCCACAAGAGGAAATCCATAAATGTCCTTGAGGGTAATGGACGAGGTCATGAAATTGATTGTGTCGGGCGATAGCTTTATGGGCTTTCCGATAGGAAACAGTCGATATACGAGGTTTAGGATATTCTCTTCATTGGTATTCTCGGGGGAAAGAATAATCTGATCGATCTCTCTTTCTCTGCAGAAATCCTCCAGATTATCGAGATCCATTGCATCGGAAGAGAAATCCTTTTCTCCGGGTATGTGGAAGTATCCTTCTATAGACTGACTTATCACAGCTTTGCTTTCATTCAGCTTAGATGCAAGCGAGTGAGCTTTGGAAGAATTTCCGATAATTACAGCTTTATACATCCATTCCCTATTCTTGAAATGTCTTATCTGATTGTTGATAACTATCAACCGTCCGATAAAAGTGAGAGAAAAGAAAATGATGAATATAAGTGCTATCTGAAGCAGATTTGAAGTTATATCATTCATCTGGTCGTTGGTGAGAAGGACCAGGTGAAGTATTATCGTGCTTATCACTGAAATTACTGCGGTATTCATCAGTTCGTTGAATCTTGACTTGCCGAAAGGATTGTTGTAGAAACCGGAAAGCCAATACAGAGCGATCAACAAAAGAGGGAATACGGCTTGTTCAAGACAAAGTTTAGGCTGCAGAAGATATTCAAATACTGCTTCAGGAGAATAATCGATAAATGAAGAGTCAAGATATCTGAGAAGATTGAAGAGTATGAAGGAAATGTTGGCGGTGATCCAGTCCGTCAACACGAGCTTTGTACGCTCCATCTTTACAGATGCCATTTTCCCAATCATCGGATTACCTTTACGATATTTTCTCTTGTGACTTTTATGATATTGCTTGGGCGGTTGGATGCTTTCTCCTTCTGTCGATACTTGCACACGTAGTCGACACCTTCCTTGATGCGGGTTGAAATCTCCGCGAAAGTCATAGGAGTAGGCTTACCGCTTATATTTGCTGAGGTTGACACTACCGGACCTCTCAGCCTTTCACAGAGTGCCCGGCTGAATTTCTCAGATGAGATCCGAATGCCGAGACTTCCGTCTTCTGCTTTTAGGTTTTCCGCAACACCTACCGGATGGTCATATATAATGGTGATCGGGTTGACCGCTACGTCAATTAGTTGCCATGCAATATCCGGAACATGCTTCACTGTACGCTGAAGCATACCCTCAGATCCTACAAGCACAAGCATCGACTTGGAGTCAGCCCTCTCCTTTAGACTGTAGATTTTCTTCACTGCCTCTTCGTTGCGCGCGTCGCAACCTATTCCCCAGATAGTGTCTGTAGGATACAGAATAATACCCCCTTCCTTTAAAACTCTGACAGCCTCCTTAAGATCAGCCTCATCATATCTTGACTCGACAGAGACTGATCCCTTCACATCATTGCCTTCCATATTTTATGCCTGTATTGCCTCTGCCTCCGAGATCCATAGTCTTGCCACTGCATCAGAGGGCATCCTCCAGTCTCCTCTCGGAGAGAAGGATACCGGTCCTACTTTCGGTCCATCCGGCATGCATGAACGTTTAAACTGTTGATTGAAAAATCTTCTTAAGAATACGATCAGCCATTTTTTGATCGTTTCCTTGCTGAATGTAGGACGGTCATCCGGATAAGGACCATCCGCGAATGCCCTGCAAGCAAGCGCGAAAATCTTGGCAGGGGAGAATCCTTCCTTTATAAGGTGGTAAATGAAGAAGTCGTGCAGGTCATAAGGTCCGACAAGATCTTCTGTCTTCTGAGCGATATTACCTTCATTGTCTGTAGGTACGAGTTCCGGACTGATTGGAGTGCTAACGATATCCTCCAATATGCGACGGGTATCGTGGTCATAATCTTGAGCCACTCGCCTTACAAGAGGCCGAATTAGAGTCTTGGGGACGGATGCGTTGACACTATACATTGACATATGATCGCCGTTGTACGTGCACCAACCAAGTGCGAGTTCCGATAGATCACCGGTTCCAAGCACCATCCCTCCATGTTTATTTGCAAGATCCATAAGGATCTGTGTCCTCTCACGGGCTTGTGAGTTTTCATATGTTGCGTCATGAATGTCTATATCATGACCTATATCCCTGAAATGGAGTTTAACTGCTTCAGAAATATTGATTTCTATATGTGTGATACCCATCCGTTCCATCAGTTCCACTGCGTTGGAGTGAGTGCGGTCGGATGTACCGAATCCGGGCATTGTAACGCCGATTATTCCTTTTCTATCCAATCCGAGATTGTCGAATGCCTTCACAGCGACGAGAAGGGCCAGTGTGGAGTCTAGTCCTCCTGATACTCCTATAACGAGTGACTTACAGTGAGTCGCGATGAGTCTCTGTTCAAGTCCCCAAGCCTGAATGGAGATAATTTCTTCGCATTGTTCGTCAAACTTGACCTTTTCTGAAGAAAGGAAAGGGTATGGACGTATGTCTCGCATCAGGCTTGCAGGCTCAGCTTGAATCACGGCGAAGTCTTCCGAACCGAAAGTAGGAAGAACTATATCGTTCTGTCCGAAGCTGGATTGCCTTTGACGGGTATTGCGCAATTTCTCAACGTCTATGTCGGCGATAGCGTATCCCTCAATACGCTTGAATCTATCAGATTTTCTGAGAATATGTCCGTCTTCGGCTATGATAGCATTGCCAGAGAACACAAGATCCGAGCTTGATTCTCCAGCCCCGGCTGAAGCATATACATATCCGCATTTGCATCGTGATGAACGTTCCTTAATAAGAGATAGAAGGAAAGCATGCTTGTCGATCACCTCGTTTGTTGCGCTCAGGTTTGCAATTATGTCAGCACCTGCGACACTCATGGCGGTGCTCGGGGGATTGGGAACCCACATGTCCTCGCAAATCTCTACTCCGAACTTTGCGTTTTCGATACGGAAAAGCAAGTTTATTCCGAATGGGATGGCATGGCTGTCAATGTCGATTATGTTATATTCCTTACCTTCCGGCAGATTGAGTTCAAGACCCGAAGAGAACCAACGTTTTTCGTAAAATTCATCATAGTTTGGAAGATAGCATTTAGGAACAATGCCAAGAATTTCTCCATATTGTATGACTGCCGCGCAGTTATACAGCCTTCCTCTGTATCTTACCGGAAGTCCGACAACCACGGTCACATGAGCCTCTTTTGTGACCTGCTGAAGGAAGCCGAGCTGACGCATGGCAGCATTGAGTAGGGTAGGCTGGTTGAATAGGTCGCCGCAAGTATATCCTGTAAGGCAGAGTTCAGGAAAGACTATCATGCGAGCACCTTTTTTCGAAAGACTCATGATCATATCGGAGATCCTGACGGAATTCACGCCTGGATCAGCGAGCGCCACTTCCGGATAAGCGGCCGCCACTCTAAGATATCCGTATTTATTCATTTTATATGCATTGTCAAAGAAATTCAACTACAAATATAGCAAAAAAAAGAATGGAATGCAATAAAAGAGAGATAAAAGTGGAGACTTTAGGATAAAAACAACGGATGGAGCCTCGAAAAAGACTCCATCCGGATATATGTGTCATGACTTGTTGTAGTCTTATTTGAGTGCAGCCTGAACTGCATCGTTGGGCACCATCTCTTCTTTGAAGACATAAGCGCCTGTCTTAGGAGATTTCTCCATTTTGATGACTTTGGAGTAAGTACGTCCTTCACCTTTCTGAAGCGACGCGACGGTTTTCTTTGCCATGGGTCAGAGTGCTTATTTGATTTCTTTGTGGATGGTCATTTTCTT